>JAUNUO010000255.1 GCA_030538135.1 Paracoccus sp. (in: a-proteobacteria) | reverse complement strand
TGTACACAACCTGTACACAGGCTGCGCGCGCACGGTTAGGCAACGGTTAACGCCCCTGCGGAATAATGGCCCGGTCAGAAGGAGAACCCCATGGCCATCACCAAAGCCGCCGAGGCCCGCCGCCGCAACTATCACTATATGGCCGACGCGATGCGGCGGCTGGAATGGGATCTGCACCAGACCATTTTCGCCCGGATGCGCATCCCGCCGGAATGGCACGAGGTCGCGCGCGAAAAGGGCCAGTCGAAAACCACCCGCGTCACCATCCGCCTGGACGAGGAACTGGTGAAATTCTTTCGCGCCACCGGAACCGACTGGCAACCCCGCGTCAACCGGGTGCTGTCGGCCTGGGTCCACGCCCGGCTGGCCGGGCTGATCGAGGGGGCCGAGACGATGGACTACATGAAGCGGAGCGACAACGACGAGGTGGATTACGACGGCCCGCGCCCCGAATGGGCCGACACGCCGCGCGCGCTGGAACGCGAGGGGCTGAGCGAGGATTTCGCCTGGGGCGGAATGCCAGGCGAAAAGGGCGTGCCGATGGGCGAGGAGGATGGGCGCTATCCGCTGGGGGAACCGATGGCGGTAAGGGCGGCGCGGATACGGGCGGAGATGTTGAGGGAGCGGGGTTGATAATCCGCCCGACGCTGTTGACGGAAAAATGACAGCCGTGGTCTATATTGGACGGAAACGGCGAGGACGGCACAGTTGAACCACCTGTATTACGGCGACAACCTGCGCGTCCTGCGCGACCAGATCGGCGATGAATCCGTCGATCTGATCTATCTGGACCCGCCGTTCAATTCGAACGCCAGCTATAACGTGCTGTTCCGCAGCCCGACCGGCGACCAGTCGGCCGCCCAGATCGAGGCGTTCGACGACACCTGGCACTGGGGCGACGAATCGGAAAACGCCTTTCAGGAGGTCCGCCGATCCGGCCACACCGACGCGGCGACCATGCTGGAGGCGATGCGCAGCTTTCTGGGCACCAACGACATGATGGCCTATCTGGCGATGATGGCGGTGCGGCTGATCGAACTGCACCGGGTGCTGAAACCCACCGGCAGCCTGTATCTGCATTGCGACCCGACCGCGAGCCACTATCTGAAGATATTGCTGGATGCGGTGTTCGGGGCGCGGAATTTTCGGAATGAACTGACATGGAAAAGAACGAGTTCACACAACGATCCCAAACAATATGGCCGCATCTCGGATACGCTCTTATTTTATACAAAATCCGAGAACTGGACCTTCAACGTGGTCCGGTCCGAATACTCAGATGAGTATATAAGAAAATTTTTTAGGCACGAGGACGAACGCGGTCGCTATCAACTCGACAACCTGACAGGGCCAAAAATAAACTCTCTAGACCCTGAGTGGCGTGGATATCACCCGAGAAACTCTGGTCGCTCTTGGTCCGTTCCGCGTCGGATCATGGCGTTACTGACTGATCCCGAAAAAGCGAAAGCAATGACAACCGAAGATAAGTTGGAACTATTACATGAAAATGATTATATCGTTTTTTCGAGCGAGGGAACTCCACGCTTCAAATCCTACCTTCACGAATTGGCGGGGGCGCCTCTTCAGTCGATATGGGTAGACGTGAACCCGTTATCTGCTCATGCGCGCGAACGCCTCGGCTATCCCACCCAGAAACCCGTCGCCCTGCTGGAACGCATCATCAACGCCTCGTCCAACCCCGGCGATGTGGTGCTTGATCCGTTCTGCGGCTGCGGCACCACCATTCACGCCGCGCAGAAGCTGGGCCGGGAATGGATCGGCATCGACGTCACCCATCTGGCCATCGGCCTGATCGAAAAGCGGCTGAACGACGCCTTTCCGGGCATCGCCTACACCATCCACGGCGTTCCGCAGGATATCGAGGGCGCGCGGGCGTGGTTCGACCATGACAACCGCACCAAGAAGGAATTCGAAAAATGGGCGCTGTCGCTGATCGGCGCCCAGCCGTGGCGGCAGGGGAAAAAGGGTGCCGATGGCGGCATCGACGGCATCCTGCCCTTTGGCAAGACCGACCGGGCCATCGTCTCGGTCAAGGGGGGCAAGGTCGATGTGCGGATGATCCGCGAACTGGCCAATGTCGTCGCCCGCGACAAGGCGCAGATCGGCGTGATGCTGACGCTGAACGAACCGACCGGCCCGATGAAGGCCGAGGCCGCGGGCGCGGGCCAGCACGAAAGCGGCGATGCCGCCCCCGTCCCGCGCATCCAGATCGTGACCATCGAAGAAGCGATGCGCCTGCGTGACCGGGCCGTGCAGATTCCGCTGCGCCGTGGCGACACCTTCCGCAAGGCCGCCCGCGAAGAGGACACGACCCGGCAAAGCAAGCTTGACCTTTAGGTTGTCAGATCACGCCTGCAGCGGCCTCACCCCAACCTCACCTTCTTCCCGTGACCTGATCGCCGCCACAGCGGCGATGCCGCCGGCGGCGGTGGTGAAATAGGGGATCTTGTCATAGAGCGCGACGGCGCGGATGTCGCGGCTGT
>JAUNUO010000254.1 GCA_030538135.1 Paracoccus sp. (in: a-proteobacteria) | reverse complement strand
GGAGATGCCACACCCTCCCCGGACGTGCGCTGGGGCTGGGTGTGTGCCTGCCTCACCTTCTGTTCAATAAATATCCCCGCCCGAGGCTCCGGCAGGGCAACAGGCGATCCCGGTTTCGTTTCTCAATAAGCCCCGCCGCCAGCACCTGCGGGCAGGGCGCCATAGGGCAGCCAGACGGTTTTCATCTGCACCGCGCTGCGCAGGAAAACCTTGCCCTGTGCAGCGGGATCGGTCCAGCGCAGGGCGGGCACCGGCCACACGGGTTTCAGATTGCCGCAAGCGGCGCGTTCGGCCGCCGCCAGCCCCTCAGGCGCGCCGTGATACCATAGTGCCGCAACCTCGTCATGGGCGGCCAGCGTCGCCGTCAAATCCTCGCGCGGGCCTGTGAGGATGTTCACCACGCCGCCGGGCACATCGGACGTGTCCATGATCTGCGCCAGATCGAACAGCGCCATCGGGTCGTCCTGCGCCGCGACGGCCACCACCGCATTGCCCATCGCAATCGCGGGCAGCACCAGCGATACGAACCCGGCCAGCGGGGCGGCGTTCGGGCAGACGACCCCCATCACACCGAAGGGTTCGGGGATCACGTTCACCAGATGGCCAGGCCGGGTCTGCAGGTTTTGGCCATCGAACTTGTCGGCCCATGCCGCATAGTGGAACACGCGGGCGATGGCGGCGTCAGCCTCGGCCCTAGAGGTGCGGGCGATCAGATCGGCGCGGCGCTGTTCCATATTCTCTGTCAGAAAATATAGCACTTGCGCGCGGGCATGACCGCCCATTGCGGCCCATTTGGGGGCGATCTTGGCAGCGGCTTCGACCGCGTTGCGCACATCCTTGCGCCCGGCCAGCGGGGCCAGACCGCCCGGCACGGCATACATCTGCCCGCCATCGGGGCGTTTCTGCGCGCCGCCGATATACAGCTTGGCCGTGCGGTCGATGCCCTCGCCCCCATGCCCGGTGCCGGGAACCACCGCCGGCGCGGCGGAGGTGGAAATCTTTTCCGGTCTTCCCGGCGGCAGGGTCAGATAATCCTGCATCCCCGCAAAACCGCCCTCGCGCCCGAAGCCACTTTCGCGCATTCCGCCAAAGGGCGCGGCGGCGTCGAACAGATTGGCGGCGTTGATCCAGACCACCCCGGCCCTGATCCGCGCGGCCAGATCGGTCGCCACGGCTGCGCTTTCCGACCAGACCGAGGCGGCCAGCCCATAGCGGGTGTTGTTGGCCAGTTCGACCGCCTCATCGGCGGTGCGGAATGTAGTCAGGGCCGCGATGGGGCCAAAGATTTCCTGCTGAAAGCCGGGGTTGGCCGGGGTCACGCCGCGCAGATAGCCGGGGGCGATGAAACAGCCCTGCCCCGCCGCGCCGCCGACCAGTTCCGCCCCGGCCGCGACCGCTTCGGCGGTCAGCCGCAGGATACGGTCCTTCTGCACCGGATCGACGATGGCGCCGATGTCGGTGGATTTGTCCAGCGGAGGGCCGACCCGCAGACGATCCATCCGGGCGCGCAGCAGCGCCTCGAACCGATCCGCCACCGATTCCGCCACCAGCAGCCGCGATCCGGCGCAGCAGACCTGCCCCTGATTGAACCAGATGGATTCCAAAACACCCTCGACCGCCGCATCCAGATCGGCATCGGGCATCACGACGAAGGGTGATTTGCCGCCCAGTTCCAGCGTCAGCGCGCGGCCCGTTCCAGCCAGCGTTTGCGCGATCTGCCGCCCCAGCTCGGTCGAGCCGGTGAAGGCGATCTTGTCCACATCCGCCGCCACCAGCGCCGCCCCGGTCGCGCCATCGCCGGTGACGATGTTCACCACGCCGGGCGGCAGGCCGGTTTCGGCGCAGAGCTCGGCAAAGGCCAGCGCGGTCAGCGGGGTGTATTCGGCGGGCTTCAGCACCACCGTATTCCCGGCGGCCAGAGCGGGCGCCACCTTCCACGCCAGCATCAACAGCGGAAAGTTCCACGGGATGATCGCGCCCACCACGCCCAATGGCACCTGCCCCGGAAACGCTGTGTCACGCAACTCGGCCCAGCCGGCGTGGTGATAGAAATGCCGCGCGATCAAAGGCACGTCGATGTCGCGGGATTCGCGAATCGGCTTGCCGTTGTCCAGCGTTTCTAGCACCGACAGGAACCTTTCGCGTTTCTGGATATGGCGGGCCAGCGCATAAAGATACCGCGCCCGTTCATGGCCGGACAGCGCGGCCCAGCCCTTGGCGGCCTTGCGCGCCGCCTTGACCGCCTTGGCCACATCATCGCCGGTGCCCTGCGTCACCTGCGCCAGCAGATCGCCGGTGGACGGATCGCGGGTCTCGAACAGATCGCCGGGCCGGGTCCAGGCCCCGCCGATGAAATGGCCGAAGCTGCGCCCGGTCAGCCAGTCGCGCACCGCGCCCGCATCCTCGGGCGCGGGGCCGTAATCCAGATGTTCCATGATCTCGCTCACGCTGGGCATGATCCCCCTCAGGCGATGGCTTGGCGGTGGGCGGCGGCATAGCGCCCGGTGA
>JAUNUO010000253.1 GCA_030538135.1 Paracoccus sp. (in: a-proteobacteria) | reverse complement strand
GCATCGGCCAGAAAGCCGATCTCGACCATCTCGCGCCCCTCGCGCGCCTTGGTCAGCGCGGCCATGTGGCGGATGTTGACCGGCGCATCAGCGGCGCGGCGGGTCACGAATTCCAGCGATTCCGGCGTGTCGATGGGAGGGATGGTGTCGGGGCGCACGATCATCGTCGTCGCCCCGCCCGCCGCCGCCGCCCGGCCCGCGCTGCGGAAGGATTCCTTGTGCCGCTCGCCCGGCTCGCCGATCTTGACGCCCCAATCGACGATGCCGGGGGCAAGGCATCTGCCGCCGCAGTCGATCACATTTGCCCCCTCGGGCGCCTCGCCATCGCTCGCGATGATGTGGCCGCCGTTCACCGTCAGACTGCCGGGGGCATCGGTCAGCGCCTCGGGGTCGATCAGGCGGGCGTTGGTGAAATGCAGGATCATGGCGCTTTCCGGTTGTTCAGGGCGGCCTGGCGGGCGGCGGTGACGGCCGTCAGGATCCGGTCGCCGTCCTTCAGATGGGTAAAGCGCGGGCTGTCGCCGCCGAAGTGCAGCGTGGACAGGCCGTGTTCGCCGGGGTCCAGCACCGGCTGCGCCCGGCGCGACAGGGCAAAGGCGCGAAAGGCCGAAGGGTCGCGCCCATGAGCGATCAGCGCGCGGCGGTCGGTCACGGCATAGGCGTTGTGCTGTAACGCGCGGCTGCGCTGACGCATGGCGCGGAACGGCCATCCCGTCACCAGCAGCGCCACCAACAGCAGCGCCAGAAAGATCACGGCGCGCGCCCCGCCCGGTTCACCCGGCACCGCAAGCCAGCGGTCGCTTATCAACAGCGCCGCCACGCCGACGGCGCCCAAGGCACCGATCAGCCATTCGGCCTGTGTCGGCTTTATCAGGGCGATGGCCGGGAACGGGCGCCCGGTCCACAGCAGGGCCTCGTCGGGTTCCAGATGCGGGCGCCAGTCATAGGGTGTCATGCCGCCCCCTCGATCATGGCTTGCGCGGCTTGGGAATCGGCCAGATGGCGGATCAGGATCTTGCGCCCGCCGCGCGTGACGACCTGCACATCGCCCATCAGCCGGCGCACGGCGGCGATGTCGGCGCGGTCCACCCGATCCTGCCCCGGCCCGATCAGCGCCCGGTCGGTCAACAGCCAGACCACCCGCATCGTGTCGGGATAGAACCACATCCCGCGAAAGGCGATGGCGGCAAAGGTGCCCGCCACACCCGTCCACAACAGATGGCCGCGCCCGATGACCAGCAGGATCAGCACCACCGCTACTCCGCCCCCCGCCGCCAAGGCAAAGTGATCGCGGATATAGCGGGCGCGGTCGGGAATGAAACGGGCGACCTCGCGTTCGTCCTCGGGCAGGACGGGGGGCGGCAGGCGGTCACGATAGGCAGGGCCGCGTTCGGTCATGTGGCCTCCTTGGTGGCCTGCCGCACGGGGGTGCGCAGGACGATGCGCCGGTCGGGGCAGATGGAGGCCGCGCTCACGCCATGACCCCGGCCGCCACGCGACCCCGTTCGGCGCGCAGGTTGCGGGCCAGCAGGTCCAGCACCGCCATGCGCACGGCCACGCCCATTTCCACCTGATCCTGAATCACGCTGCGGTTGATGTCATCGGCAATGGTGCCGTCGATTTCCACGCCCCGGTTCATCGGGCCGGGATGCATGACGATGGCATCCGGCGCGGCCAGCGCCAGCTTTTCGGCATCCAGACCCCAGCGGTGGAAATATTCGCGCTCGGACGGGATAAATCCGCCGTCCATCCGTTCCTTTTGCAGTCGCAGCATCATCACCACATCGGCGCCGCGCAGCCCCTCGCGCATGTCGTCGAACACCTCGACCCCCATGTCGCGCACGCCCGAGGGCATCAGCGTGGGCGGGCCGATCAGGCGGATGCGGTTTTCCATCTTGCCCAGCAGGATCAGGTTGGACCGTGCGACGCGCGAATGGGCAATGTCGCCGCAGATCGCCACTGTCAGTCGTTGCAGCCGCCCCTTGGCGCGCCGGATGGTCAGCGCATCCAATAGCGCCTGCGTGGGATGTTCGTGCCGCCCGTCGCCCGCGTTGATGACGGCGCAATTCACCTTGGACGCCAGCAGGTTCACCGCCCCCGACTGCGGATGCCGCACCACCAGCAGATCGGGATGCATCGCATTCAGCGTCATGGCGGTGTCGATCAGCGTTTCGCCTTTTTTTACGCTGCTTTGCGCGACGGACATGTTCATTACATCGGCACCCAGACGCTTGCCCGCCAGTTCGAAACTGGCCTGCGTCCGGGTCGAGTTTTCGAAGAACATGTTGATCTGCGTCATCCCCTCCAGCGCATCGGCATGTTTCACCGTGCGCCGGTTCACCTCGACATAACGTTCGGCGAGGTCCAGCAGGGTGACGATTTCAGCCGGAGCCAGATGGTCGATGCCAAGCAGATGGCGGGCGCGGAAGGTCATGTCAGCCTCGTCGGCGGCAGATGCGGGATGACAGGTCTATGGCACAGCCGGACCAACCCCGGCAAGGGCGGCGGGCAG
>JAUNUO010000039.1:17623-22578 GCA_030538135.1 Paracoccus sp. (in: a-proteobacteria) | reverse complement strand
GGAACGATTGCCGCGATCCAGAACCGAGCGCACGATGTCGGCAGCGTCGGAAAACTCGCGCGCGATATTTCCGGCCTGCGCCGCCACGCTACGGAACCCGGCAAAGGCGCTCAGCAAGCCGTTGAGGCTGCCCGAAACCTGATCCACCCGTTGCGACAGGCTTTGCGCTGCGTTCGAGCGTGGGCCATGGCGTTCGCGCGCCGCCTGCGCCCGCATCCGCGCGGCATGGCGGGCATCTTCGCGGGCCTGTTCGCGAACGCGGCGACGAATCGCGTCGCGCTCATCGTCTTCCAGATCGGCAAAGCGGGGCGCAACCCGCGGGCGCACGTCATTACCGTCCCCGCTGATAAGATCGGATACCTTGCGCAAGGCCAGCACGACCCCCGCAGTCGCCGCCGCAGCCATGATGGCCGCCCCGCCATAGACCACGACCTGCGATGTCAGGTTCGGATGCGGCCATTCGCGGTCGCCATCCGGGGACACGTCGCCCGAAGGCGGGATCCGGCGCGAATCCAGCCGATGCGCGCCCCGCGCGGCCTTTCCCATCGGGGGGCGGGGGCCGAAACGGGTATGGCTGATCTCATGTGCTTCATTTCCGGGGGTTTCGGGGTCGCGGTCGCGGTATCTCATGGCATTTCCCTTTGGGTTGGGTTTCACCCTTAACCCCGCAGCGCCCGATCCGTTCCCGCATGTAACAAATCTTGCCCCCGTGCCGCGCCGGGTCTATCCCCGCCACAACCCAAGGACAGGAGGCCCCGATGATCCCGCGCTATGCCCGCCCCGAGATGACCGCCATCTGGTCGCCCGAAACCAAATTCCGCATCTGGTTCGAGATCGAGGCCCACGCCTGCGACGCCCAGGCCGATCTGGGCGTGATCCCACGCGAAAATGCCGAGGCCGTGTGGAAGGCGAAGGATGTCGAATTCGACGTCGCCCGTATCGACGAGATCGAGGCCGTCACCAAACATGACGTCATCGCCTTCCTGACCCACCTGGCCGAACATGTCGGTTCGGACGAGGCGCGGTTCGTGCATCAGGGCATGACCAGCAGCGACGTTCTGGACACGACGCTGAACGTCCAGCTTGTACGCGCCGCCGATATTCTGCTGGCAGATATGGACAAGGTCTTGGCCGCATTGAAGCGTCGTGCCTATGAACACAAGGATACGGTGCGCATCGGCCGCAGCCACGGGATTCATGCCGAACCGACCACGATGGGCCTGACCTTTGCCCGGTTCTACGCCGAAATGGCGCGCGGCAAGGCACGTCTGCAAGCCGCGCGGGCCGAGGTGGCAACGGGTGCGATTTCCGGTGCGGTCGGCACCTTCGCCAATATCGACCCGGCGGTCGAAGAACATGTCTGCGCGAAAATGGGCCTGCGCCCCGAACCGATCAGCACGCAGGTGATCCCGCGCGACCGTCATGCGATGTTCTTTGCGACCCTTGGCGTGATCGCCAGCTCGATCGAAAACATCGCCATTGAAATCCGCCACATGCAACGGACTGAAGTGCTTGAGGCTGAAGAATATTTCAGCCCCGGCCAGAAGGGTTCCTCGGCCATGCCGCACAAGCGCAATCCGGTGTTGACCGAAAACCTGACCGGTCTGGCGCGGCTGGTGCGCATGGCGGTGGTGCCGGCGATGGAAAACGTCGCGCTGTGGCACGAACGCGATATCTCGCATTCCTCGGTCGAACGGGGCATCGCGCCGGACGCCACCATCACGCTGGATTTCGCGCTGAACCGACTGGCCGGTGTGATCGACAAGCTGGTCGTCTATCCCGAAAACATGCTGAAGAACATGAACAGGTTCAAAGGTCTGGTGATGAGTCAGCGAGTGCTTCTGGCTTTGACGCAAGCCGGGGTTTCGCGCGAGGATGCCTATCGGCTGGTGCAAAGAAACGCCATGAGGGTCTGGGAACAGGCCGCTGATTTCAAAACGGAATTGCTGGCCGATGCCGAGGTGACGGCAGCCCTGTCGCCCGCCGAGATCGAGGAAAAGTTCGACCTTGGTTATCATACAAAGCACGTCGATACGATTTTCCGACGTGTATTTGATGAAAATGCCATGTAATTTGGAGGCAGGCGGCTAACCCTCCGTTAGGAAAGTTCTGCGATTGTTCCCCCAACGACGGCGATTCGGACGGATGGGAACATGATGGCACAGATGGCGCTCAGCCCGCGGCAAAAAGCGGCGGTGATCGTGCGGCTGCTGATGGACGGCAACGACGACATGAACCTGTCGGCGTTGGATCGGGATCATCAAGCCGCGCTGGCACAGGAAATGGCGGGTATGGATCTGATCGACCGCACCACGCGCGATGCGGTCATCACCGAATTCTGCGATTCACTTGAATCAGTCGGCGTGACCTTTCCGGGCGGTCTGGACGGCACACTGGATATGCTGGGCAGCTCGCTGTCGGATGACACGGCCAACCATCTGCGCCGCATCGCCGCGCTGACCGGCAAGGGCGACCCGTGGGAACGGATCGCCGCCCTGCCGGTGGACAAGATCATCGCCCTCGCCAATCAAGAGGCGGTCGAAATCGTGGCGCTCATGTTCTCGAAACTGCCGGTCAGCAAGGCGTCCGAGGCATTTACCGCGCTTGGCCCCGTGCGCGCGCGCACCGTCGCCCATGCGATGTCTATGACCGGTGGTGTCACAATCGAGGCGCTGCATCGTGTCGGGCAGGTTTTGCTTCGTGCCGCCGACGCCCTGCCCCGACCCGCCATCGAAAAGCCTGCGGTGGATCGCGTCGGCGCGATCCTGAACTTTGCCAGCGCGGAAATCCGCGATTCGGTTCTGCAAGGGCTGGATGACGACGACGCCGAATTTGCAGTCGATGTGCGCAAGGCGATCTTTACCTTTGCCCATATCCCGACGCGCATTCAGCCGCGCGACGTGCCGCGCATCGTGCGCGAAATCGAAACGCCGGTTCTGCTGCGCGCACTGGCCGGGGCGACCGAAAACAACGCGATCAGCGCGGAATTCATCCTGACCAATATCTCGCAACGCATGGCCGAAGGGCTGCGCGACGAAATGGGCAGCGTCGGAAAACAGAAGCCGCGCGACATCGAGGACGCGATGAGCGTGGTCGTCGCGGCCATCCGCGATCTCGAAGCGGCGGGTGAACTGGTCATGGTGGTGCCCGATGACGAAGGATAAGGCGTCGGGACGATCTTGCATTCGTCCGGCCCAGCCGCGACACAGGATCGCATGACGACCCGCATCGCCCTTTTCCTTGTCTGCACCTTTGCTCTGGTTGTGCTGGCCGATCGGATCTGGCTGGCTGGGGGCCTGCCGCTTTACCTCGTGCGGCAGATGGTGGCGCTGGTCGACTGGGTCGTTTTCTGGGAATGATCCCGGCGCGCCGCCCCCGCCTGCCCACCTTTGGGTGTGGTCCGCGCGGTGACATTTGCATCCTACCTCGAAGGCGGTTATCTGGTCGCGACGTAATTTCTGGGTGGAGTTAGCCATGGCAGTCAAGGTTGCAATCAACGGTTTCGGCCGCATCGGTCGGAACGTGCTGCGCGCGATCGTCGAATCGGGCCGCACCGATGTCGAGGTCGTCGCGATCAACGATCTGGGCCCGGTCGAAACAAACGCGCACCTGCTGCGCTATGACAGTGTGCATGGCCGTTTCCCGGCCAAGGTGACCGTTTCGGGCAACACCATCGACGTGGGTCGCGGCCCGATCAAGGTCTCTGCTGAACGCAACCCCGCCGACCTGCCCTGGGGCGATGTCGATGTGGTGATGGAATGCACCGGCATCTTCACCAGCAAGGAAAAGTGCCAGGCGCATCTGGAAAACGGCTCCAAACGGGTTCTGATCTCGGCGCCGGGCGACAATGCCGACAAGACCATTGTGTTCGGCGTCAACCACGACACGCTGACGGGCAATGACATCGTCGTGTCGAACGCCTCGTGCACCACCAACTGCCTGTCGCCGGTGGCCAAGATTCTGAACGACACGGTGGGCATCACCCGCGGCTTCATGACAACGATCCACAGCTATACCGGGGATCAGCCGACGCTGGATACGATGCACAAGGATCTGTATCGCGCCCGCGCCGCCGCCCTGTCGATGATCCCGACTTCGACCGGCGCGGCTAAGGCCGTGGGCCTGGTGCTGCCGGAACTGAAGGGGAAGCTGGACGGCGTGGCGATCCGCGTGCCGACACCGAACGTTTCGGTCGTCGATCTGGTGTTCGAGGCCAGCCGCGACACCTCGGTCGAGGAAATCAACGCCGCGATCAAGGCCGCCGCCGATGGCAAGATGAAGGGCATCCTCGGCTATACCGAGGAGTCGCTGGTTTCAACCGACTTCAACCACGACCCGCATTCGTCCGTGTTCCACATGGACCAGACCAAGGTCATGGAAGGCAAGCTGGTCCGCATCCTGACCTGGTATGACAATGAATGGGGCTTCTCCAACCGTATGTCCGACACTGCGGTTGCGATGGGCAAGCTGATCTGAGGCTTGCTGAAAGGAACAGGGGCCGTCCTTCGGGGCGGCCTTTTTCATTTTGAAGGTGAAAAGATGCGGATCATTCTGCCGATTGCGGATCACCTGTTCATCGCGCCGGGTCGCGACAGAGTGCCGGCGGGACATATTCTCTGGCCCTCAGCCTATCCGGCACCCTTGAACACACTGGCACTTGGTCAGGACTACCGCACAACAGCCGAAGTGAAGGATCAGGACCGGCTATTATACCGGGGTGTCGCCCTGATGAAGCGACGCGTGGATCGAGGCGAGGAAATCCTGGTGCTTTTACTGCCGGATCACGATCTAGGTCAGCTTACCCCGAACGCCACGGTCGAACTGCACTTCGACCTGCCATGAGCGACGATCCCGCCCCTATGTCCGCCGTTTGCGCCGATAAAGACGCCGTGTGTTCGCGCGGGTCCGGCGGCCATAGGGGCGCAACGCATCCGACATCAGCGCATCCGGCGCCG
>JAUNUO010000039.1:12449-17523 GCA_030538135.1 Paracoccus sp. (in: a-proteobacteria) | reverse complement strand
ACCATATCTTGACTGAAATTATGTTCGGCTTCGTCGTGCGACCGAGTGCCGCACAGGCCGGACTTTTGTTGCAGGTATCGGTGCAGCGATCATCTTGGCAACCCCGCACGCGACGTTATACAGGCATGCCATGAACAGATCTCTGACCCTCACAGTTCCCGACGACTGGCATCTTCATCTGCGCGATGGCGTGATGTTACAGGCGGTTGCAGCCCATTCCGCGGGCTTTGGCCGCGCGATCATCATGCCGAATCTGGTGCCACCTGTTGTAACGGGAACACAGGCCGCAGCCTATCGTGACCGGATTCTGGCCGCCCTGCCCGCTGATGCGCGGCTGCAACCGCAGATGACGCTGTATCTGACCGATTCGACCGATCCGGCCGATGTGGTGGCCGCCCACCGCGACGGAATCATTCGCGCGGTCAAGCTGTATCCGGCGGGCGCAACCACCAACAGCGCCAGCGGCGTCACCGATTTCGACCGCGTGCGCCCGGTGCTTGAGGCGATGGCCGAGGCAGGCATCCCGCTGTGCGTTCACGGCGAGGTCACTGACCCCGCCGTCGATATTTTCGACCGCGAGGCCGTATTCATCGACCGCGTGCTGGACCCGATCCGGCGCAGGACACCCGGCCTTCGTGTGGTGATGGAACATATCACCACCTCCGAAGGCGTCGCCTATGCCCGCAGTGGTGGCGATAATCTGGGCGCGACGATCACCACGCATCATCTGGTCATCAACCGCAACGCCATTCTGGCCGGCGGCATCCGGCCGCATTATTACTGCCTGCCGGTCGCGAAACGCGAAACGCACCGGCTGGCCCTGCGCGCGGCGGCGACCAGCGGCGAGTCGCGGTTCTTCCTCGGCACCGACAGCGCGCCCCATGCCGACAGCGCGAAACTGCAACCCTGCGGCTGTGCGGGCTGTTTCACCGCGCCGAACACCATGTCGATTCTGGCGCAGGTGTTCGAGGATGAAAACGCCCTTGACCGGCTGGAGGCCTTCACCAGCCTGAACGGCGCGGCCTTCTATGGCCTGCCACCCAACACGGACAAAATCCGCCTGACCCGGCGCGACACGCCTGCGGACTATCCCACGCAGATCACGGCCGGTACGGAAACCGTGACCGTCTTTGATCCCGGATTTCCGCTGTATTGGCATCAGGAGAACGCATGACCCTGCCCTTTCCCGCGCGCGAGGAAATCGCCCGCCTGACCGCCCGGATGCTGCTGGAAATCAAGGCGGTCGATTTCAGCGCCGCGCAGCCGTTCACTTATGCTTCGGGCCTGAAAGGGCCGACCTATGTGGATTGCCGCCGCATCATCAGCTTTCCGCGGGTGCGCGCCACGCTGATGGATTTTCTGGCTGCGACAGTGCTGCGCGATGCCGGGTTCGACGCCTTTGACAACGTGGCGGGCGGTGAAACGGCGGGCATTCCCTTTGGTGCGATGGTGGCCGAACGGCTGTCGCTGCCAATGACCTATGTGCGCAAGAAACCAAAGGGTTACGGTCGCAATGCCCGGATCGAAGGGGTGATGACCGAAGGCCAGCGCGTGTTGCTGGTCGAAGACCTGACCACCGATGGCGGCAGCAAGCTGTCCTTTGTCGATGCGATCCGCGAAACCGGGGCGAGTTGCGGCCATACTGCGGTGGTGTTCTATTACGGCATCTTTCCCGAAACCATCGACCGGCTGGCCGCTCATGGGGTGGCGCTGCACCATCTTTGCACCTGGTGGGATGTGCTGGCCGAGGCGCGGGCGCAATCGGCCTTTGACGCCGCCACGCTGAACGAAGTGGAAGCCTTCCTGCGCGACCCGCGCGCATGGCAAGCCGCTCACCCTTAAGTTATCCACAGAACCGCCCCCCGCTATTTCGCGCAGCCGGATTCCCTCGGGCGGCGAAATCGGTTAGGCATGAGGCTTTGTCAGGGGAACCCGCATGAACGAGATTCGCGCGCTCAGCACCGCTCCGCAGCCCGGGCCGGAACAGCAGGCCGTGCCCTTTTCGATCGAGGCGGAACAGCAACTGCTGGGCGCCCTGTTGACCAATAATGATGTGTTCGACCGCATCACGCAGATCATCAAGGCCGAACATTTCTATGAGCCGGTCCACGCCCGCATCTTTGACATCTGCGCCGAGCGTATCAAGAAAAACGCACTGGCCAGCCCGGTGACTATCAAGGCGTTCATGGAACATGACGCCGGGCTGAAGGATCTGGGCGGTCCCGCCTATCTGGCGCGGATGGCGGCGGGCGCGATCAGCGCCTATGCCGCGCGCGATTACGCGCAGATGATCCGCGAATTCGCGCTGCGTCGCGAACTGATCGCCTTGGGCAGGGACATCTCCGCGCGGGCCGGAACCGTTGCCGTCGATGATGACGCCGAGGAACAGATCAAGGCAGCCGAGCAGACCCTTTACAAGCTGGGCGAGCAGGGCGTGGCGGAGCGTGGGTTCCAAAGCTTCATGAAAGCCGTCACCGGCGCCGTCGAAGCCGCGAATGCCGCCTATCAGCGCGACGGCGAGTTGTCAGGCATCTCGACCGGGTTGATCGACCTTGATCGAAAGATGGGCGGGCTGAACAATTCCGACCTGATTATCCTGGCCGGGCGCCCCTCGATGGGGAAAACCTCGCTGGCCACGAACATCGCCTTCAACGTCGCCAAGGCGCATAAGATGGGCGAACGGCCCGATGGCACGGTCGGCACGGTCGCGGGCGGGATCGTCGGGTTCTTTTCGCTGGAAATGTCGGCCGAACAGCTTGCAGCACGAATCCTGTCCGAGGCCGCCGAGGTGCCATCCGAACGCATCCGCCGCGGCGACATGGACGAATCCGAGTTTCGTCGCTTTGTCGAGGCGGCAAACGCATTGCAGAACTGTCCGCTGTATATCGACGACACCCCGGCCCTGCCGATCAACCAGCTTGCGGCCCGCGCGCGCAAACTGAAACGGACGCATGGGCTGGATGTGCTGATGGTGGATTACCTGCAACTGCTGAAGGCCGCCTCGGCCAAGGACAGCCGCGTGAACGAGGTGTCGGAAATCACGCAGGGCCTCAAGGCCGTCGCCAAAGAACTGAACATCCCCGTCATCGCCCTGTCGCAGCTGTCGCGACAGGTCGAAAACCGCGAGGACAAGCGCCCGCAACTGTCCGACCTGCGCGAATCCGGGTCTATCGAACAGGACGCCGATATCGTGATGTTCGTGTTCCGCGAGGAATATTACCGCGAACGCGAAAAGCCCTCGGACAGCGATCTGGACGCCATGGCGAAATGGCAACAGATCATGGAGGCCGTCCACGGCAAGGCCGAGGTTATCATCGGCAAACAGCGCCACGGCCCCATCGGCACGGTCGAACTGTCCTTCGAAGGGCAGTTCACCCGGTTCGGCAACCTCGTCCGCGAGGGGCAATCGCAGTGGTGAACCTGCCGGTTCCTGTCCTCACCATCGGTCTGCTGATCGCGTCCAACGTCTTTATGACGGTGGCGTGGTATGGGCATCTGAAATTCAAGACCGCGCCGATCATGCTTGTGATTTTCATCAGCTGGGGCATCGCGCTGTTCGAATACATGATGCAGGTGCCGGCCAATCGCATCGGCCATGGGTATTTCAGCGCCGCCCAGTTGAAAACCATTCAGGAAGTCATCAGCCTGTCCGTATTCGCCCTGTTTTCATGGCTTTATCTGGGCGAAAAACTTGGCTGGCAGCATGGGGTGGGCTTTGGGCTGATCTGTCTTGGCGCGTGGTTCGTGTTCCATGACTGGGGTTAGGGCACCGTCCCTGCTGACGTTGGTGGCGATGGCCGCGCTTGGCGCGCTGGCCACCAATATCTTTCTGCCATCGCTGCCATATATGGCGCAGGATTTCGGCGTGGATTACGCCACGATCCAGTGGTCGGTGTCGGGCTATCTCGCGGCAAGCGCCGTTCTGCAACTGATGATCGGCCCGGTCAGCGACCGTTTTGGCCGGCGTCCGGTGATGATCGGGGCATTGCTGATCTTCCTGCTGGCGACCGTCGGCACGCTGATCGCGACCGATGTGGGGCTGTTCCTGCTGTTTCGCATGGCGCAGGCGATTTCCGCCGCCGGAATGGTGCTGTCGCGCGCGGTGATCCGCGACGTGTCTGGCACGGAACAGGCGGCCAGCAGGCTGGGCTATGTCACCATGGGCATGTCGGTGGTGCCGATGATGGCCCCTGCCCTGGGCGGCATCATCGAGGAAAGCATCGGCTGGCAGGGCAGTTTTTATGTGATGCTGGGCGCAGGGGTCGTGGTGCTGGTGCTGGTCTGGACCGATCTGTCGGAAACCGCGATCCGAGGCGGCGTGCCGCTTCGCCAGCAGGTCGCGGGCTATCCGGTGCTGGCGCGTTCGGTGCGGTTCTGGGGTTATGCTTTGGCCGCGACGACATCTTCGGGTGCGTTCTTCGCCTATCTTGGCGGCGCACCCTTTGTCGGGCAGGAAATCTATGGCCTGACACCCAGCCAGCTTGGCTGGTGGTTCGGCGCGCCATCGGTCGGGTATTTTCTGGGCAATTATATCTCGGGGCGCTGGTCGATGCGGTTCGGCATCAACCGGATGGTGCTGGTCGGGTCAATTATCGTGGCGGTCGCCCTGCTGTTCGGGCTGGCACTGGATCTGTCGGGTTTGCGCGAACCGCTGACCTTCTTTGGCCCTGTGGTCCTGATGGGTCTGGGCAACGGGCTGGTGTTGCCCAGCGCCAATGCCGGCATGATGAGCGTGCGCCCCGAACTGGCGGGAACGGCCTCGGGGCTGGGCGGAGCGATGGCGATTGCGGGCGGTGCAGCGCTGGCGGCCCTGTCCGCGCGTGTGCTGGACAAGGATGCCGGCGCGGCGCCGCTGCTGACGATCATGGTGGTCTCGGCCATCGGATCGGTGCTGGCAATCCTCTGGGTCATGGCCCGAGAAAGGCAGATTTTGCGGTCTGGCTGATTGCCGCGCGTCAACCATTTCTTAGCGATTATCCGCGAGGCTGGCGGAATGATTGCGAATCTTGGCTCGTTTCTGATGACTCTGGCGGCGGTGATGGGCACCGGCCTTGCCCTGCTGTTGCCCGCACCG
>JAUNUO010000039.1:10339-12349 GCA_030538135.1 Paracoccus sp. (in: a-proteobacteria) | reverse complement strand
GATGACTCTGGCGGCGGTGATGGGCACCGGCCTTGCCCTGCTGTTGCCCGCACCGTCGATGCTGCCGCTGCCCATCTGCGCGCCGCTGTCCGGCCCCGCGCCTGCGCACCCTGACCTGCCACGGGTCATCAAGACATCCGTCACGGCATCTCTTGCAGCCGAATGTTTGCAAAGGCTACAGCCGTATTTGCAAATGACGGAGGCGGACATGGCTTTGCAAAAGATCTACGGGGGCGCGGCCCTGCGGGAAACGCGGGCACGGGCGTCTCTGTCGCAGCGGGCCTTTGCCGATCGGCTTGGGGTTTCGCTGCCCTATCTGTCGCAGATGGAAAATAACCATCGCCCGATTTCCGCCGGGGTTCTGCTTCGGCTGGCGCAGGAATTCGGCACCGATCTGGCCACGCTGGCATCAGGCGATTCAGACCGCATGGTGATTGATCTGCAAGAAGCACTGGCCGATCCGCTGTTCGATCAGATGCCGCCTCTGGCCGATCTGCGGCTGGCGGCGACGAATACGCCGATGCTGGCGCGGGCTTTCCTGAACCTTTACCGCGCACACCGTCAGGGTCAGGAAAGGTTGGCCGCGCTGGACGAGGCATTGGGCAGCGCCGGTCAGAACGCCATGGCCACCCCGTGGGAGGATGTGCGCGATTTTTTCCACTATTGCGACAATTACATAGATGCGGTCGATCGTGCCGCCGAACGCTTTGCCTGCCCCGACGGCCAGCGCGCCGATCCGTGGCAGACGGCGTTGGCCGCCCTCTCCACACGCGGGCTGCGGGTGGAACTGGCAGACCTGCCGCCCGGTGCCGTGTTCCGGCGCGAAGGGCGCGACATCGTGATGAATGCCGCGGCAGATGCCCCGACGCGGACCTTTCAATTGCTGCATCAGGTCGCACTGGACCAACAGCATGATCTGTTGGAGGCGACGCTTGATCTGGCCCGTTTCCGCAGCGAAACGGCCCGCGACATCGCCCGGCTGGGGCTGGCGAACTACTTTGCCGGCGCCGCGCTGATGCCCTATCGCGAGTTCCTGACCGCCGCGCGACGTGAGCGGCACGATCTGGAACGCCTGACCCATCTGTTCGGCGCATCTCTGGAACAGGTGACGCACCGTCTGTCCACCATGCAGCGTCCCGGCGACAAGGGCGTTCCGTTCTTTTTCGTCCGCGTCGATCAGGCGGGAACGATCACCAAGCGGCATTCGGCCACACGCCTGCAATTCGCGCGCTTTGGCGGGGCCTGCCCCTTGTGGAACGTGCATCAGGCCTTTGAACAGCCGGGGCGGTTTTTGCGCCAACTGGCGCAGACCCCCGATGGCGTGCGCTATCTTCTGCTGGCGCGCGACGTGTCGAAATCCGCAGGTTCCTTCGATGCGCCGGTGCGCCGGTTTGCGATCGGCCTGGGGTGCGAGGTCAGCCATGCCGGGGCCATGGTTCAGGCCGACGGGCTGGACCTGAGCAATCCGCGCGCCTTCGAGCCGATCGGAATCTCGTGCCGAATCTGCCCTCGCACCGGCTGCCATCAGCGCGCTGTGCCCCCGATCGACCGTCCTTTGCGCATTCCCACCGACCGCACCGGCCCCCTGCCCTATGATATTTCGTGAATCTTATCCACAATTCAGGCGGGAATCCGCCGCTGCGGGCGTGTCTCCGCGCATCAACGGGCATCAGTCTGACTGGCGTGTTGCCATCCGGGCACACATCAAGTTTATGCAGACGCACATCGAACCAAACGGGTGGCTGCTAAAATAGCACCACCGAACGTGGGGACGCGCTGCATTGCCCGGACGCATTCTGAACCGCCTGAACACCTCGCTTGAACGCTGGCTGCCCGAACAACGGCTGTTCCTGCGTTCCGATAACGCAACACGCTTTGTAAGGTTGCGTCCGCTGACGCAGATTTTCGCCTTCGGCGGCACCGCAGTGGTTTTCGGCTGGTCGATCATCGCCAGTTCCATCCTCGTCATCGACACGATCAGCTCGGGATCGTCGCGCGACGACATCCTGC
>JAUNUO010000039.1:9142-10239 GCA_030538135.1 Paracoccus sp. (in: a-proteobacteria) | reverse complement strand
TCCATCCTCGTCATCGACACGATCAGCTCGGGATCGTCGCGCGACGACATCCTGCGCGCGCAATCCGCGTTCGAGGAACGTCTGGACCTGCTGTCCGCCGAACGCGATGCCCGCGCCGCCGAGGCCGTGGCGGCACAGAAGCGCTTTGCCGTGGCGCTGGATCAGGTGTCGCAGATGCAGTCGCAACTTCTGTCCTCCGAAGAGCGCCGGCGCGAGTTGGAAACCGGGATGGGCGCCGTGCAGACAACCCTGCGCGATGCCATCATCGAACGTGACACGGCGCAGTCCAATTCGCGCGATCTGACCGCCGCCATCGAAGGCCGGACCGGCGCAACCCTGCCCCAGGCAGGTCGCGCCGAGGAATTTTCCGTCGCGCTGGACATTCTGTCGGGCGAATTGCGCACCACTGCCGAACAGCGGACCGACGCGCAGGAAGAAGCGCAGCAGGCCCGCCACACCGCCGAACAACTGGCCGTCGAACGCGATCAGATCATCGCCCGTCAGGACGAAATTTTTGGCCAGCTTGAGGACGCCGTTGCCATGTCGGTCGGCCCGCTGGACCGCGTGTTCCGTCAGGCCGGCATGGACCCGACCGAAGTGCTGCGTCTCGTGCGTCGCGGTTATTCCGGTCAGGGCGGCCCGCTGACGCCGATTTCCTATTCCAGCAGCGGGAACGCCGCGATTTCCGAATCCGAGACCCGTGCCAACAAGATTCTGATTACGCTGGATCAGGCCAATACCTATCGCATCGCGCTTGAAAAGGTGCCGCTGGCGATGCCGGTCAAGTCGGCCTTCCGCTATACCTCGGGCTTTGGTCGCCGTTGGGGCCGGGCGCATGAGGGGATCGACATGGCCGGGCCGGTGGGCACGCCGATCTATGCCACCGCCGATGGCGTCATCAGCCATGCCGGCTGGCAAGGGGCCTATGGCAACCTTATCAAGATCGAGCATGAACTGGGCACCGAGACCCGCTATGGCCATCTCAGCAAAATCCGCGTGCGCCCGGGTCAAAGGGTGTCGCAAGGCGACCTGATCGGTGATATGGGAAATACCGGACGCTCGACCGGGCCGCATCTGCACTATGAGGTGCGCGTCAA
>JAUNUO010000039.1:7645-9042 GCA_030538135.1 Paracoccus sp. (in: a-proteobacteria) | reverse complement strand
TGACCATCGGCGAATCCGCCACCGTCAAGGGCGAGGTCGTGGCCGATGATGTCATCATCAACGGCCGCATCGTGGGTCGCGTGCGCGGTCTCAAGGTTCGCCTGTCAGCCACCGCACGGGTCGAGGGCGACATCATCCACAAGACCATCGCCATCGAATCGGGCGCCCATTTCGAAGGCTCGGTTCAGCGGCAGGAAGACCCGCTGCAAGGCGGCGCCACCAAAAAGCTCCCTTCACCCGCGGCAGCAGGCACCGAGTAACACCAAAAAGGGGCCGGATCGGCCCCTTTTCCTTGTCCGTACCTCAGCCCGCAGCGACGTCCACCACAATCCGCCCCTGCACCTGCCCCTGCAGGATCGCAGCAGCAAGGTCGGGAACTTCGGCCAAGGTTGCCGATCGGATCGTCCTTTCCAGCTTGTCCAGCGGAAGATCCTGTGCGATCCGGTCCCAGGCGCGCAGCCGGTCGGCCATCGGACGCATCACGCTGTCGATCCCCAGAAGATTGACCCCACGCAGCAGGAACGGGATGACCGACGCCGGCAAGCCCGCGCCTCCGGCCAGCCCGACCGCCGCCACCGATCCGCGATAGCGCATCTGCCCCAGAACCCGCGCCAGCATCGGCCCGCCTACCGCGTCGATACAGCCCGCCCAGATTTCCGCTTCCAGCGGGCGCTTGACCGTTTCGGCAAGTTCGGCGCGCGGAATGATGCGGGCCGCCCCCAGATCGCGCAGATAGGATTCGGTATCCGACCGCCCCGTCACCGCGGCGACCTGATAACCAAGCTGCGACAGGATCGCCACCGCGACCGAGCCAACACCGCCTGCCGCACCCGTTACCAACACCTCGCCCTGATCCGGGGCAAGGCCGTGATCCTCAAGCGCCAGAACGGCCAGCATCGACGTGAATCCCGCCGTGCCAACCGCCATGGCCTGCCGGGTCGTGAGCCCCTCGGGCAGAGGCACCAGCCAATCCGCCGGAACCCGCGCCTTTTGCGCATATCCGCCCCAACGAATTTCACCTACACGCCAGCCGGTCAGTACCACCGCATCGCCCGCCGCAAAGCGCGGATCATCTGACGCCTCGACCCGCCCGGCGAAGTCGATCCCGCCGACATGCGGATAGTGGCGCACCAAGCCGCCGCCCGAAGGCGACAGACACAACCCGTCCTTATAGTTGATCGTCGAATAATCGACAGCGACAGTGACATTGCCCTCGGGCAAGTCGGATTCGGTCAGATCGGTGATCCGGGCCTGCGCGTGCCCCTGCTCGTCCTGCGTCAGCAACAATCCGCGAAACATGTTTTCCCCCGTTGGTCATGGGGATTTCAGCAGATTCCAACCGCCGACGCCAGCGTCGATCAAGCCTCAGATGCGACGATCTGCCTGGCGACGAACCA
>JAUNUO010000039.1:4661-7545 GCA_030538135.1 Paracoccus sp. (in: a-proteobacteria) | reverse complement strand
CCATCAGGTCTTGTTCGGTCGTTTCCAACTGGCGCCCGACAACATAGCCCTGAATCAGCTCGGTCACCTCGGCGCCAACCATATGCGCGCCCAGAAGCTCGCCGGTTTTTGCGTCGAAAATGGTTTTCACCATGCCCTCGGGTTCTCCCAAGGCGATTGCCTTGCCGTTGCCGATAAAGGGAAAGCGGCCGACCTTGATGTCGTAACCCGCCTCTTTCGCCTTGGCTTCGGTCAGGCCGACACTGGCGACCTGCGGATGGCAATAGGTGCAGCCCGCGATGGACGATGGCTTGACCGGATGCGGATGCCCCCCCGCGATCAGTTCGGCCACCATCACGCCTTCATGGCTGGCCTTGTGCGCCAGCCAGGGCGCGCCGGCCACGTCCCCGATGGCAAACAGCCCCTCGACCCCGGTGCGGCAATATTCATCGGTCACGATATGAGCGCGGTCAACCTTGACGCCCACGGCCTCAAGCCCGAGGTTTTCCACGTTGCCGACGATGCCGACTGCGGAAATCACCGTGTCGAAATCCTGCGTTTCGGTCTTGCCGCCGGTTTCGATATGGGCGGTCACGGTGCTGCCTTTGCGGTCCAGCTTCTTGACGGTGGCCTTTTCCATGATCTTCATGCCCTGTTTCACGAACTGCTTTTTCGCGAAGGCCGAGATTTCGGCATCCTCGACCGGCAGGACGCGGTCCATCACCTCGACAACCGTGGTATCGGCACCCAGCGTATTGAAAAACGACGCAAATTCGATCCCGATGGCACCCGAACCGATGACCAGCAGCTTTTTCGGCATATGCGGCGGCTTCAGCGCGTGTTTGTAGTTCCAGACCAGCTTGCCGTCGGGTTCCAGACCGGGCAGTTCGCGCGCTCGCGCGCCGGTGGCGATGACGATGTTCTTCGCCGTCACTTCCTCGCTGCCCTTATCGGTTTTCACGGTAATCTTGCCGGGCGCGGTCAGCACCGCCTCGCCCATGATGGTAGTGACCTTGTTCTTCTTGAACAGATGCGCGATGCCGCCCGACAGTTGCTTGGCCACGCCGCGCGAACGGTCAACCACCTTGTCCAGGTCAAAGCCGATCTTGTCGGCGGACAGACCAAAATCCTTGGCACGGTGCATCAGGTGGAACACCTCGGCGCTGCGCAGCAGGGCCTTGGTCGGGATACATCCCCAGTTCAGACAGATGCCACCCAGATGCTCGCGCTCGATACAGGCGACCTTCAGCCCAAGCTGCGCGCCGCGGATCGCCGCGACATAGCCACCCGGACCTGCACCGATCACCACCATGTCGAAATTCTGAGCCATGCCTTTGTCCCCCGGTTCAAAGATGGTTCAGCGTTAAATCAATTCCTACACATCATCAAGCGACAGCTTGCCCGACACCAGTGCGCCATAGCCGCCCGCATCCATGACACGCTGTTCCTCGGGCGTGGATGTCCGGTTCAGCGTAGCATTGCGCCACGGGAACCGCCCGAACCGCGCGATCGTGTCGCGGTGCAGTTCCGCGTGGCGCAGGTTTTCGCCCGGCATCCGTTCCGCAAACAGGGCGACGGCACGATCTTGCAGGATCAGGTTCTCGGCATGTTCGAAGGGCATATAAAAAAACTGCCGCTGTGGTTCTGCGGTTTGCAGATCGAACCCGGCGGCAATGGCCCGTTCGGCGATCTGCACCGCCAGCGCATCGGTGGCAAAGGCGCGCGGATCGCCCCGGAACATGTTGCGCGGGAACTGATCGGTCAGGATCAGCGCCGCCAGCACGCCCTCGGCCGTTCCTTCCCACGCACGGGTCAGCGTCTCGGCATCCTGCCAGTCCGCCATGAACCGTTCCCGGATAGTCTGGTCCAGCTTTGCCGGCGGCTGATACCACAACTGCGGTCCCACCTGATTCAGCCAGAAATCCACGATCTCCTGCGCGCGATCCATCTCGTCTTCCTTTTCAACCGGCTCATGGGGATTGTCTTCCAGCGCGACCTCGACAGCAACACGGGTTGCTGTGGGCGAGATCACCGAATAGCCGCTGCCCGGATCAATGGTGGACCGCCGCGTCATTCGCCAGCCCGCATAGCCCGACAGCAACGCCAACAGCAGGCCGATATAGATCCAGAACCCGTCCGGGCCATTGATCCCCATCAGCCAGCCGGTGATCGGCGGCCCCGACATTGCGCCCACGCCGTTGATGAACAGCAGCCCGGCCGAAGCGGCGGCCATGTCTGACGTCTCGAGATAATCGTTTGTATAAGCCAGAAGCAGCGCATAGACCGGGTTCGCCACCCCGCCAAGCATCGCACCCGCCAACGTCAGCCCGACGATACCCGGCGCGACCAGTACGACCGCAGCCACCGTCAGCACGCCCAGAACCGAAAGCGCCAGCACCAGCACGCGCCGGTCCATCCGGTCTGACAGCCAGCCGATGGGAAATTGCAACGCCAGCCCGCCGACATAGATGGCGGCGACGAAGGTGGAAATCTCGGCCACGCTCATGCCGACGGTGGTGCCCCAGACCGAGGCCATGCCGAACAGGGCCGAAAATACGCCTCCCATCAAAAAGATGCCGACGCAGCCAAGCGGCGAGGCGCGAAACAGCCGGCCAAAGGACATGCGCTTGATCGTCTGGAACTGCGGCGCGGGACTGGCCGACAGCAGGATCGGCGTGAAGGCCAGCGACACAAGCACCGAGGGGATCACGAACAGCATGAAGCCCGCCGGATCGGCCGTGTTCAACAGCAGTTGCGCGGTGATGATGCCGACCATCTGCACGATCATATAGGCCGACAGCGCCTGCCCCCGGTTCTCGTTCGTAGCGCTGGCGTTCAGCCAGCTTTCGGCGGTGATATAGACGCCGCAGAACGAAAACCCGATCAGCAGGCGCAGCACCGACCA
>JAUNUO010000039.1:2668-4561 GCA_030538135.1 Paracoccus sp. (in: a-proteobacteria) | reverse complement strand
CGGTGATATAGACGCCGCAGAACGAAAACCCGATCAGCAGGCGCAGCACCGACCACACGATCCAGTCCGGCACGACCGGGTAAAGTATCAGCACCGCCGAAATCATCGACCCGAGCGCGGCAAAGACCCGCACATGCCCGACGCTTTGAATCATCCTCGGCACGATCAGGCTGCCCGCCAGAAAGCCGCCGAAATACGAAGCCATGACGACCGACATGTGAAAGGTGCCGATCCCCTCGATCCCGCCGCGGATGCCCAGCAGCGTGCCCTGCATCCCGTTGCCAACCATCAGCAGCAGGATGCCCAGCAGCAGCGGCCAGGTAGTGCGCAGAACAGAGATCATCGTGCGAGCCGTCCGTGATTGAGCAGGATCATCCGCCACTCTGCCCCGGGGCGCGGCGGAAGGACAGCCTGTCCGCAACCCTCAGGGAAAAAGCAGCGACGCATCCCCATAGCTGAAGAAACGATACTGCGTCTCTACCGCGTGACGGTAAATTTTCTGTATCCGATCCTGCCCCATCAGCGCGGAAACCAGCATCAGCAGGGTGGATCTGGGCAGATGAAAATTCGTCATCAGCCCGTCGGCCACGCGGAACCGATAGCCGGGATAGATGAAGATGTCGGTTTCCGCCGCAAAGGGTGTGACGCTGCCATCCGGCGCCGCCGCCGATTCGATGAGCCGCAGCGCGGTGGTGCCGACCGGGATGATCCGCCCCCCCGCCGCGCGGGCGGCGTTGATGGCATCGGCGGCCTGCGCCGTCACCTCGCCCCATTCGGCATGCATCCGATGGGTGGTCACGTCCTGAACCTTGACCGGCAGAAAGGTGCCCGCGCCGACATGCAGCGTGACATGGGTGGTGCCGATGCTCTTCGCCGCCAGCGCGTCCAGCAAGGGTGCATCGAAATGCAGGCTGGCGGTGGGGGCGGCAACGGCGCCGGGGCGGGCGGCCCAGACGGTCTGGTAATCGGTGCGGTCCTGTTCATCGGGCGGGCGCAGCGCGGCGATATAGGGCGGCAAGGGCATCTGCCCGGCCCGGTCCAGCGCGGCCTCAAAGGCATCGCCGGTGGCATCGAAGTGCAGCATCAGTTCGCCGTCCTCGATACCCGCGACCTGCGCCGACAGCCCGCCGGGAAAGGCGATCACCTCGCCCGCGCGCAACTTGCGCAGGGGTTTGGCCAGCGCGCGCCAGCCGGTGGCGGCAGGTTCCAGCAGGGTGATCTCTATCCGCGCCACCGCCTCGCCCTGCGGCGTGGTGCGGGTTCGCGTGCCGGTCAGCCGCGCGGGAATCACCCGCGTATCGTTCAGCACCAGAAGATCGCCGGGGCGCAGGAAATCGGGCAGATCGCTGACGCGTTGGTCGGCGATCCCGTCACCCTGCGCAACCAGCATCCGGGCCGAGGACCGGGGTCGCGCGGGTCGGGTGGCGATCAACCCCTCGGGCAGATGAAAGTCGAAATCGTCCAGTTTCATGGTGCTGTAATGACGCCGCGGTAGGGGCAAGGTCAAGCGAGGGCTAAATAACAAAGTCGATTTGTCAGGTTTACATACCCAAGTTTTATGCTAAGGATTCCCCATCGCAGGGAGCGCGCCATGATCATCTGTCATTGCACCGGCATCACCGACCACCAGATCCGCGACGCCATCGACTGGATGCGCGCCTCGGATGCCGATACGATCATCACCCCCGGCAAGATTTACCGCGCGCTCGGCTATCGCGCCGACTGCGGGGGATGTCTGCCGCTGTTTCTGGACACGATGCGCGGTTCTGATAGTCTGGGCGTCGCGCCGCCGGTGCTGCGCGCGCAAACAATGAAGAGGAGCAATCCCCATGAAGGGCGACAGCAAGGTCATCGAATATCTGAACGCCGCGCTGCGGTCTGAACTGACCGCCG
>JAUNUO010000039.1:0-2568 GCA_030538135.1 Paracoccus sp. (in: a-proteobacteria) | reverse complement strand
GACAGCAAGGTCATCGAATATCTGAACGCCGCGCTGCGGTCTGAACTGACCGCCGTCAGCCAGTATTGGCTGCACTACCGGCTGCAAGAGGATTGGGGCTATGGTCATATCGCTGCCAAATCCCGCGCCGAATCCATCGAGGAAATGAACCACGCCGACAGGCTGATCCAGCGGATCATCTTTCTGGAAGGCCATCCCAACCTGCAAAAGCTGGACCCGCTGCGCATCGGCCAGAACCTGAAGGAAACGCTGGAGGCCGATCTGGCGGGGGAACATGACGCGCGCAACCTCTATATCGAGGCGCGCGAGCATTGCGAGAAGGTCGGCGACTACGTCAGCAAGATCCTCTTCGAGGAACTGATCGCGGATGAGGAAGGTCACATCGACTTTCTGGAAACCCAGATCGAACTGCACGATACCATCGGCGCCGAGAAATACGGCCAGCTCAACGCCAAACCGGCGGACGAGGCGGAATGATCATCGCCGGACCGGGGGTTTCACACCCCCGGACCCCCGTGGGATATTTGTAAACCGAAGATGCGCGCACGATGTCCATCTTCTGTTCATGAATATCCCCTGGGTGAGGCGCGAAACGCGCCGGGGGGCAGCGCCCCCCTTTTTCATGTCAGCCAGTCCGCGGCCAGATCGGGCAGATCATCGAAATGGTGCAACAACGCCTCAGGGGCGAGGCGCGCGATGGCCTCGCCTTCCGGGCCGAAGGTGACGAGGGCGACCGGGACACCCGCGGCGGCGGCGGTCTTGCGGTCGGTTTCGGTATCGCCGATCAGAAATGAGCGCGCGCCGGGGCGGGCAGCGATAACGGCGGCCTGATAGGGGCGCGGGTCAGGCTTGCGCACCGGCAGCGTGTCAGCGCCGATCAGGCTGGCGAAGGTCTCGCGGATGCCCAGTTCGCGCAGCAGGGTTTCGGCCAGCGCCTCGGGCTTGTTGGTGCAGACGGCCAGCGCATGGCCCTGCCCCGCCAGTCGTTCCAGCGCTGTTTCGACGCCGGGGTAAAGCCGGGTATGGGTGGCGATGGCCGCGCCGTAGTTTTCCAGCAGGCGCGGGTAATCCTGTTCTTCGGCATCGGGGGGCAGCAGCCAGCCTTCGGGCAGGCGCGCATAGCCCGCGCGCAGCATCGCCCGCCCGCCGTGAAAGGCCGTCAGCGCGTCGCCCTTCGGGTCCAGCAGCGCCGGCAGACCGCGCGCGGTAAAGCAGGCATTCGCCGCTGCGATCAGATCGCCCGACGTATCAGCCAGCGTTCCGTCCAGATCGAACACCACCACACCCGCCATTTCCGTAACCTTCCGTCAAGATAAGTGATCGGCCGGGGCTTTCGCCTTGCCGCCGCCGTGGTTAGAACGCCCGTGCAATAAAGACAAACGGCAAGGTGTGTGATGAGTGGAAAGCCGGTCGCATTGATCGTTCTGGCGGCGGGGCAAGGCAGCCGGATGCAATCCGATCTGCCCAAGGTGCTGCATCGGCTGGGGGCGGTGCCGCTGGTCGGCCACGCGCTGGCGGCCGGGCGCAGTCTTGATCCCGAACAGGTGATCGTGGTCGCGGGGCATGGTGCGGATCTGGTCCGCAAGGCCATCGCGAAGCTGGACCCGGACGCGCAGATCGCCTTGCAGGAACAGCAGCTTGGCACCGGGCACGCGGTGCAGCAGGCGATCCCCTTGCTGGAAGGTTTCGCGGGCCGGGTGATCGTACTGTATGGCGACACCCCTTTTATTGGTGAGGATACGCTGATCCGGCTGGCCGCGCACCCCGCCGATGTGGTTGTGCTGGGATTCGAGGCAGCAGATCCGGGGCGCTATGGACGGCTGATCGTCTCGGACAAGGGGCTGGAACGGATCGTCGAATACAAGGATGCGACCGAGGCGGAACGCGCCATCGCGCTGTGCAATTCCGGGGTGATGGCGCTGGATGCCGACCTGCTGCGCACGTTGGTCGGACAGTTGCGCGCGGAAAACGCGGCGGGGGAATATTACCTGACCGATCTGGTCGGGCTGGCCCGCACCGCCGGCCACCGTGCCGATGTCGTCACCTGCGACGAGGCCGAAACACTGGGCATCAATACCCGTGCCGAACTCGCCGCAGCCGAGGCCGCATTTCAGGACCGCGCCCGTACCCGCGCGATGGCCGATGGCGTCAGCCTGACCGATCCGGCAACCGTCTGGCTGGCGCAGGATACGGTGATCGGGCGCGATGCGGTGATCGGGCAGAATGTGGTGTTCGGCCCCGGCGTCACCGTGGAAAGCGGCGCGGAAATCCTGCCCTTCTGCCATCTCGAAGGCTGCCACATCAGTGCGGGCGCCACGGTCGGCCCCTTCGCCCGGCTGCGCCCCGGTGCGGAACTGGGCGGCGATGTGCACGTGGGCAATTTCGTGGAAATCAAGAACTCGGTTCTGGACGAAGGGGTCAAGGTCGGCCATCTTACCTATCTGGGCGACGCCCATATCGGCGAGGGCACGAATATCGGTGCCGGAACAGTCACTTGTAACTATGACGGCGTAATGAAGCACCGCACGGAAATCGGCGCGCGGGCCTTTATCGGGTCCGACACGATGC
>JAUNUO010000252.1 GCA_030538135.1 Paracoccus sp. (in: a-proteobacteria) | reverse complement strand
TTCGCCACCTATACCGCCGCCGGGCATGTGCGGCGGGCGCTGGCCTCGGGCGGGTTTTCGGTGCGCCGCCAGCCCGGCTTCGCGGGCAAGCGGCATATGAGCGTGGGGCGGCTGGATCAGGCCGGATAATCCTCGAAGGTGATGTTGTCGGCCACCCGCCGCGCGGCCTTTTCCTGTTCGCGGCTGCGGATCGTCCAGCACAGAACCGGCACCCCGCGCGATTTCAGCGCCGCCACGGCCGGATTGCCCAAATCATTGTGATCGTGGGAAATAAAGCTGCTGCCGCTGCTGTCGAAATCAGCGATCGCAGCCAGATGCGCACGCCGCTCGGCGTCGATCATCGGCCAGTCGTCGGCATCGTAACCGCAGGTGGTCAGCCCGCAGGCGATGCCCGGCGCGATGGCGTGAAACGCGGTCACGACATGGGGGTTGAAGGACATCACCGCCACCGGCCCGGCATATCCGGTCAGAGCCTCGGCCACCGCCTGATGCAGGCCGCCGATGTCGGGACCAAGGCGCATGTCCTGATCCTTGATCTCGATCAGCAGGGGCACGCGGCCCGCGACCAGATCGAGAAAGGCATCCAGCCTCGGCACGGATTCATCGCTGCCCGTCAGGCGCAGCGCGGCCAGCGCGGCGTCGTCGCAGGCGCGGATAAAGCCGTTCTGCCCGGTCAGGCGCGGCAGGTCGTAATCATGGAACACCAGCGGCTGACCGGCTGCGCCGGGCTGGATGTCCAGTTCGATCCCGTAACCCGCCGCGATGGCGGCGCGGGCGGCGGCAAGGCTGTTTTCCGGCACCCCCGGCCCGTGCAGCCCACGGTGAGCGATGGGCCGGTCCAGAAAGGCGGCGGACAGCGGGGCGGGCATCAGGCGACCTGAAAAATCGCTTCGATTTCAACGGCTACGCCGCGCGGAAGGGCGGCGGCGCTGACGGCGGCGCGGGCGTGGCGGCCCTTGTCGCCGAACACCTCGACCATGAGGTCGGAACAGCCGTTCACCACCTCGGGCTGGTCGGTGAAATCGGGGGTGGAATTGACGAATCCGGTCAGCTTGACGACCCGCACGATGCGGTCCAGATCGCCCAGCGCGGCCTGCGCCTGCGCGATCAGCGCCAGTCCGCAGGCGCGGGCGGCACCGGCACCGGCGGCCACGTCCAGATCATCGCCAAGACGACCGGTAATCAGCCCGTCGGGACCGGAGCTGATCTGGCCGGACACGAACAGCAAGTCGCCCGACTGCACATAGGGGACGTAATTGGCGGCGGGCGCGGGCGCGGCCGGAAGGGTGATGTTCAGTTCGGACAGGCGGGCGGTGATGGACATGGGTTCCTCGGGTCATTTGGGTCGGGCCAAGGTTAGGCCGGGGCCGGGGCAAAGGCAACGTGTGGTCCGTTGCGCAACGCCCGCGCAACGGGGCGCGCGTTGCAACGCAGAACCGCCAGCAATTGCAGGGTTTCCGGCTGCACAATCTGTGCACAAGTCGTGCACAGCCTGTGCACAGGTTGTGCGCGGGTTTCGGGGTGTTGCGCGCCCGGCGGGGACCTTTCGGCGCGGGCGGTTCAGCGGCAGGTCGCGCCGCCCCCCACCGCGCCGATGGCCCATGTGCTGACCTGCGACAGGATCTGCTGATTGGCGGCATCGAAGGCCGGAACCAGTTGCGCGGTCGCCGTGCCCGGCACCGGCAGATCGGCGCGGAACTGGCGGCGGGCGACGACGGTGGCGCCCATTTCCTCGACAAGCTGGGCGTCGATGCGCATCACGATACGGGTGCCGCCATCGCCGGTGACGGCGTTGAAATCGCTGATCTCGGTCAGCAGCGCCACATCGCCCGACATGCCCAGAGGCGCGCGGCCGACATGGCTGAACACTTCATACGATCCCAGAGTGCGGACCAGAAGCGTCTGGAACATGGTCGGCACCGTATCGGACCAGCGCGCATCGGGCAGATACTGCACCTGCAACGGATTGGGGCGGATCATGATGCGGTCGGTGTTCAGATCACCGCCGGCCTTGGGTTCCTCGATCACCAGCTCGGCCCGGCCCCGCGCGGTGCAGGAACGCGGACCATCGACCGGGCTGCGCAGGTCGAACACGTCGCGGTTCGGTTCGCCCTGCAAGGCGGACAGCGCGCCGCAGCCGGACAGGGACAGGGTGGCGATCAAGGCGGCAAACAGCGGTTTCATGGCGGCACCTTTCAACGGCTCAGCGGCGGAACTCGGGCTGTCGCGGACCCGAAAGGATTTGCGACGGATTACTGCGCAGCGACCGGACCAGCGCATCGACGCTTTGCGCCAGCGCGCGGATGTCGCGCCCGGCCAGCGCGAATTGCGGCAGGCCGTCCTGCGCGAAATTCTGCACCGGCGTGCGGATGCCGTCCAGCATTCCGCGCAGGGTAGAGAATGCCCGGTCGGCGGAATCGGCCGCCGATGACAGTCGCCCGGTGATGTCGGGCAGATCGGCGTTGACCTGTTCGACGGTCCGGTTCAGCCCGGCCAGCGTGTCGCGCAGATCGCCGATCACCGGGCCAAGGTCGGTGTTGACGATACGGTCCGCGCC
>JAUNUO010000038.1 GCA_030538135.1 Paracoccus sp. (in: a-proteobacteria) | reverse complement strand
CGTCCAGCGCCATGGCCAGCGCATCCCCCTGCGGCCCGGTCCGGCCCGCGCCGACTGCGGCGGCGGCATTGGCATCGCCGACCGCCTGTTCGGCCCGCGCCGCATCGTCCAGTGCGGCCTGCAATTCCGCCGACAGACCACCGCCTGCCGCGCCCGTCGTTGCAGGGTCTGCGGCAATGGCATCCGCCAGCGCCTCGGCCAGCGGGTCATAGGGCATTTCGGCGGAGCGGCGGCGGGCGGCCTCTTCTTCGGCCTCGCGCGCGGCGTCGGCCCGACGCTGCGCTTCTTCGGCCTGCCGGGCGGCTTCGGCGGCCTGTTCCCGTGCGATCCGTTCGGATTCCGCGCGGGCGGCCTCTTCCGCCTCAGCCCGGCGCCGGGCTTCTTCTTCTGCCTGTCTGGCTTGTTCCTGTCGGCGGGTCTCGTCCTGCCGCGCCTGTTCGGCCGCCTCGGCCTGACGTTGCGCGACCTCGGCCTGCCGTGCCGCTTCGGCGGCCTGTTCCCGTGCGATCCGTTCGGCTTCGGCGCGGGCGGCGGCTTCCGCTTCGGCCTGACGCGCGGCCTGTTCGGCGGCCTGTCGTTCGACTTCGGCCGCGGCGATCCGCGCCTGCCGGTTTTCGACAAGACTTTCGGGCCGGGTCCGGGGGCGGGGCGAGGCGTCCAGCGCCAGTGCCGACCGTGGCGGTGACGCGGCTTCGGGCAGGGGCGGCGGGATCAGCCCGGTTTCGGCCTGCGGCGCGGCGGGGGCGATGGGCGCGGTTACGATCCGGGGCGGCGCGGCGGGTGCGGGCGGCGGTTCCGGCGCGGGTGCGGTATCGGGCGCCGGGGCCGCCATCTGCGGCAAGTCGGTGGCGACGCTGACCGGGGCGGCGGGCGTGATGTCGGTCAGGTCCGGCTGTCCCTCGGGCGACTGCGGTGTGGGCAACGGCGCGGCAGCGTCGGGTGTGGCCGGGGCCTCGGCGGTATCGGGCGGCGGAACCGGGCTGTCGTCGGCGGGCGGGCGCGGCTGATCGGGAATGCCGGTCAGTCCCGGCGCCACCGGCCCTGCACCACGCGATGCGGCGGCGAAATCCTGAAACTCGGCCTCGGTCATGGTCGAGACCTCGGTCATGGTGATGGCCGGGCCGTCCTGCGGGCGCAGAAACGCCCCCGCCAGCAGCGCCCACAGCAACAGCCCGCCATGTGCGATGCCCGAGGTCCAGCGCCCGATGCGTTCGGCCCGGTCCATGGATCAGCCGTCCATCCGTGGCCCGCCCGCATCCGTGACCAGCACCAGATCGGTGAAACCGGCCGCGTTCAGCGCACCCATCACCTGCACCACGCGGGCATAGGGGATCGACCCGTCGGCACGCAGGAAGATGCGCTGCGACTGGCGTTCGCCGATCACGGCGGCCAGCCGCGCGACCAGTTCGGCTTCGTCGATGGCGGTATCCATCAGCCGGATCGGCCCGTCCGCAGGGACGGATACGACCAAGGGTTCCTCGGGTTCGGTGGGCACGGCCTGCGCGGCGGTGCGCGGCAGTTCAAGCGGCACCCCCACGGTCAGCAGCGGCGCCGCGACCATGAAGATGATCAGCAGCACCAGCATCACATCGACAAAGGGCGTGACGTTGATTTCCGCCATGGGCGCATTGCGCCGCCGCCCGCGTGCGCCGCGTCCCGTGCGGGCGATGCGTCGGACCATTCCGGCCATGGTCAGTTCCCGGCCAGTTGCCGCGACAGCAGCGTGGAAAATTCGTCGGCAAAGGCTTCGTAATTGCCGGTGATCCGGTCGGCATCGCCCGACAGCTTGTTATAGAACACCACCGCCGGGATCGCCGCCAGAAGGCCAAGCGCGGTCGCCAGCAACGCCTCGGCGATGCCGGGGGCGACGACGGCGAGGTTGGTGTTCTGGCTCATCGCGATGCCTTCGAAGGCGTTCTTGATGCCCCAGACGGTGCCGAACAGTCCGATGAAGGGGGCGGTGGCGCCGGTGGTCGCCAGAAAGGACAGACCGCGCATCAGGCGCGATTCCTCGCGCTGGATGGCGACGTTCATGGCGCGGTCGATGCGCAGGTCGGCCCCCGCGATCAGCGTGCCGTCATCGCGGTGGCTGCGGCGCCATTCGGTCATTCCGGCAGCGAAGATGCGTTCGGACGCGCCGCGTGGGGTTTCTCCGATGCGGTCATAAAGATCGTCCAGCGGCTCGCCCGACCAGAAGCTGCGGTCGAACCGGCCCGCGCCGGTGCGGGCCGCGGCGAAGGTCAGCAGTTTCTGAATGATGATCGCCCATGCCCAGAAGGACATCAGGATCAGCACGATCATCACGATCTTGACGGTCAGCGAGGCCCGCGCGAACAGCGCCAGCAGCGAAAAGTCGATGGCCTGCGTGGCCTGTAGGGTTTCCATGCTCTGCCTTTCGTGCGGCCGTCTGTCGCGGCCTTTTAGCGGCAGATTAGCCCGCCGTCAGGAGATTGGGCAACACTTTGGCGCGAGGCGGAGGTGAGTTGACGGGGGGCAGCCCCCCGGCCCCGACATATCTGGACCGCAAAGACGGGCCGCGTCAGCCGGGGACGGGCAGGCGGTATCGGGCCAGCGCCTGATAGTCGGGGCGCAGGTCTGCGGCCAGACCGGCCAGCGCACCGTGCAACACGGGCAGCGGGCCTTCGGCCTCGGCAAAGCCGATCGAGGCGTTGACGGCGTCATACCAATGCGCCCCCCACACGCCGTCGTGGGGTTTTGCGCCCGGCGTCCATGACAGCATCTGCGCAGTGAAGGGGATGCCGATGGCGCCACATAGCGCGCGCAGGGCAGGTTCGGGGCTGCGCCGGATGTCGGCGCTGTCGATGACCACCGGGCGCGGGCCGCGCGCGGCCAGTTCGTCAAACAAGGCGCGCTGGCGGGCAAAGCCCAGTTCCGCCGGATCGGGCTGCCCACGCTTGTTGGCAAAGCTGGCCACGACCCGTTCGGGTTCGCGGATCAGAAACACGTTGGTCAGCCCGTCCAGCCAGCCGGTGTCCATGCCCGGCAACATATGCTGGACCATGTGTTTCTGATACTGGATCGGCTGGCTGCCATCGGCCAGCATCGCATCGCGGGCAGCGCGCCAGTCGGCGGGCTGGCTGGCGATGACCTGATCGCGCATCGGGTGATCCAGCCCCGTCCGCAGCAGGTAATGGGCATAGAATGGTTCGTCCACGCAGGCACAATCGCCACGCGCGCCAAAGCTGCGCATCATCGCCGTGGACAGGTTGCGCGGCCCCGACCACATGGCGACGCGGATGGTCATGCGCCGACCTTTGCCTTGTAGAGATCGCGCAGCCGCCGCGTGACCGGCCCCATGCCGCCATCGCCGATGCGCCGCCCGTCGATTTCCGCCACCGGGGTCTGGGCGCCGAAGGTGCCGGTCAGGAATGCCTCATCCGCCGAATAGGCATCCACCAGCGAGAAATTGCGTTCGCGCACGGTGATGCCGTCGCCGTGCGCAAGGTCGATCACCGCCTGACGGGTGATGCCGTTCATGCAGTAATCCCCGGTCGAGGTCCAAAGCTCGCGCCGGCGGACGATGAAGAAGTTGCAACCGTTGGTCGTCGCCACGAAGCCGTGTGGGTCCAGCATCAGCGCCTCGTCCGCGCCGGCCTTTTGGGCGGCGATACAGGCGAGGATGCAGTTCAGTTTCGAATGGCTGTTCAGTTTCGCGTCCTGCGCCATCGGCATCGGGCGGATGTTGGGCACCGTGGCAAGGCGGATGCCCTGCGCGCTGCGGTCGATGGGGACCGAATGTTCCATGATGATGACCACGGTCGGGCCGGATCGCGACAGGCGCGGATCCTGAAACGGCCGCACCTTGGGGCCGCGCGTGACCATCAGCCGGGCGTGGGCGTCGGTCTCCATGCCGTTCGCGACGCGGGTTTCCTCCAGCGCGGCGATCAGATCGTCGCGGCTCATCGGCAGGTGCAGGTCGATGGCGCGGCAACCTTCGGACAGGCGGTCGAGATGCTGATTCAGAAAGGCCCAGCGGCCCTGATACAGGCGCAGCCCTTCCCAGATGCCATCGCCCATCATGAAGCCGGAATCGTAAACGCTGACCACGGCCTGATCGCGCGGCACCAGCCGCCCGTTGACCCAGATCAGGATCGTGTCGTTGCGCGGATCATGCGCCGCGTCGTGGCTGGAACGATGTCCGGTCATGGGCTGCCCCCCTTTTGAGGCAGGCTATCCGGGTGTTGGTCCGGGCGAAAGGGCTGTGGCGACCGCCGCCGGGATGCGCGCGGCTCTGCCGGTGGCCAGATTGACGCAGACCACCGTGACCTCGGCCCGGAACAGCAGCCTGTCACCCCGCCGCACGTCCTGCGTCATCACGATCCGCGATCCGCCAAGCTGCCCAAGCGCCGTTTCCACGATCAGTTGATCGTCGAAGACGGCCGGGGACAGATAGTCGGCCTCGACCCGGCGGACGGCAAAGACCAGCCCTTCGGATTTCAGCGCATTCTGGTCGACCCCCAGATCGCGCAGCCATTCTGACCGTCCCCGCTCTATGAATTTCAAATAGTTGGCGTAATAGACGATTCCGGCAAGATCGGTGTCCTCGTAATAAACGCGGATGGGAAATTGATGCATATTTCGCCCCATGATTGTTCTGCCGCAGCGTAAATTCGCCATTTTGTATCATTTAACTGGATGTGTGACAAACTGGCGCAACCTGTTCTGCGGGGCAATGGTCCCACGATCAAGGTGCGCGGATTTCCGAAAATACGACAAATCCTGGCTGTATAAATATGGTTAGCCAATCGGTTCGAATATTGACAAAAGAACCGGCATCTTCATCCTGAACCGACCATGGCAGGGGGAAGATTGTGTTGCGGTATATTTGTTATATGTCTCTTATGTTTGCGGTTTGGGCTTTTCCATTCGAGGGACGGGCGCAAGAGGATATGGCGCAGCAAGCCCAGAACCTGCGTCAGATCGTCGCCGGCATGGAAGAAGAGGCCGCGCGCCTGACTGCTGAGGTCGAAACCCTGCGCGGCGAGGTTGCCGGCCTGACAGGGCAGCGCGATCAGTTGCAGGCGGATGTGGCGGGTGCCAGCGATCTTGACCTGCCGGCCCTGCAATCGCAGGCGCAGACCCTGAATCAGGAAATCGCCACGTTGACGGCCAACCGGGACGCATTGCAGGCGCAGGTCGCCGAGGCGCAGAAGGCTGTCGAAGATCAGGCCGAGGTGGCGGAAACGCTGACCGCGCGACAGGCCGAACGGGACGCGCTGACCACGCGCCTGACCGAAGCGCAGGCTCAGGCGGATGCCGCGACGACCCGGCAGGAAGAATTGTCCCGCAATCTGGCCTCGGGCCAGGAAGAACTGACCGCCTTGCAGGCGCAGGCCGAGGCATTGCGGGGCGAAGTGACCACCCTGACCGGCGAACGGGATGCGATGCAGGCACAGATTTCCCAAGGGCAAGAGGCCGCGACAGCGCAGGCAGACCTGACCGGGGCAATCGCCGAACAGCAGGCCGAACTGGATCGGCTGACCCAGCAATCGGCCGCGCTCCGTGACGAAATTGCCGCGCTGACGCAGGATCGCGAGGGCGTTCAGGCGCAGGTGACCGAACAGACCGCCGCGCTGGAAACGCTGACCGCCCGCGTGACCGAGGCGCAGGCGCAGGAAACGGCACTGCAAGACCGGCTGACCGCCGCACAATCCGAAACGCAGACGGCAGAGACCCGGCACGAGGAAATCTCGCAAAATCTGGCTGCTTTGCAGGCTGAAGTCGCCGCGCTGACCGGCCAGCGCGACCAGTTACAGGCGGATGCCGCCAATGCGCAGGCGCTTGATTTGCCGGCGCTGCAATCGCAGGCCGAGGCATTGCAGGCCGAGGTTGCCGCGCTGACCGCAGATCGCGATGCACGGGTGGCGGAACTGGCTGAACTGACGCAGCCGCAGGCTGCAACCATCGCCGCCCCGCCCGCCCCCGCGCCGGCTGCTGCGTCGGGCGACGACCGTGCCCGTCTGGCCGCGATTGACGCGGCGCTGGCCGCCGCGCCGGGTCTGCCCGAGGATGCCGCGTTGCGGAATCGTCTGCGCGATCTGCTGGTAAATGGCACATGCGCGCCCGAGGCGCTGCAACAGGTGCAAAATCCGATCAACCGGCAGACGCTGCTGGTGCTGGTTACTCAACTTGGCGGCTGCTGAAGGCCGAAATGAAAAAGGAAAAGAACAAGATGCTATTGTCACGGTTTCTGCGTCACATCGCCGTCGCGGCGGCGATCTTAACGGGGCCGATCCTGCCCGCTCAGGCGCAGGATACCGAACTGAATATCATGACCGGCGGGCCGACCGGCACCTATATCCAGTTCGGGCGCGATATGGCCGGCCTGATGGAGCAGTGCGGGCAGACGCTGAATGTCGTGGAATCCGCCGGATCGCTGGAAAACTTCCTCGGCGTGCGTCAGCGGTCGAATACCCAGTTCGGCATCGTGCAGAACGACGTTCTGGAATACATGCAGACATTCGCCGCCGATGATCCCGCGGTCGCCCGCGCCATTACCGGCGTGCGCATCGCCTTCCCGCTGTACGAGGAAGAAGTGCATATCCTGGCCCGCAACGATATTCCAAATTTTCAGGGCCTGGCCGGGAAAAAGGTGGCGATCGGCGTTGAAAACAGCGGCACATTCCTGACCGCGTCGCTGATGCTGTCGCTGGCGGGCATCGAATTGGGCGAAGCCGTGCAACTGTCGCCCGCCGACGCGCTGCCCGAACTCAAGGCCGGGAATATCGACGCGTTCTTCTATGTCGCCGGTGCGCCTGCGGCGATTTATACCGACGGGGCCATCGACGGATCGAAGTTCCACCTGCTGCCGATTTCCGACCCGACGTTGAGCGCGGTCTATACCGCCACGACGATTCCGGCCGGCACCTATGACTTTCAGACCGAAGCGGTCGATCTGCTGGCGGTCAAGGCGGTGTTGATGACCTATGAATACAACCCCAACATGAACGCCTATCACCGGGCGGCCTGCAAAGGGGTGTCGGATCTGTCATCGCTGATCCTGACGCGGCTGGACGATCTGCGGGCCAATGGTCATCCGAAATGGAAGGATGTCGATCTGGCCGACATTCCGCCCGGCTGGGACATCGGTTCCTGCGTCAACCGGGGCATCGATCCCGGCTATGCGATGACCTGCACCGCACCGGCGGCCCCCGCCGCCGCCATCGAAAGCGAGGCGAACGAGGCCTATCGCCGCAGCATCTGCGCCGCTATCGGCTGCTGAGCCGGGACCGGACAGGACCGAAACGCCCGGCGAGGATCGTCGGGCGTTTTTCTGTCGCCCATCCCCCGATCAGGGGATCAGGTTGACCCAAGGGGTCGTGCCCAGCGGATTGCCCGCCGCATTCAGCGCCGTCACCCGCCAACGCTGGACCGGCGCCTTTATCATCACGGCGGGCACGGTCGTTTCAACGCGCCCGACCGATTCCTTGCCGTCCACGGTCGCGGTGATGTAATCCACCCGGAAAAGTTGCGCGCCACCGGTGCTCCGCCACAGCAGTTCGGCCTGACCATCGCTGCTGCGGTCCTGCAAGATAAGGACCGGGGCTTTGCCGGTATCGCCAGCCGGGGCGGGGTTGCCTTTCAGGGCGGCCAGCCGGTCGGCGGCGGCAGGGATGCCGGTGGCCATTTCATACCATGCCGCCGCACCCTGCGGATCGGGGGCCACGCCAAAACCGATCTCGTTCAACTGCCCAAGGTAATAGGCCGAGCGTGCATGACCGCGCAGTGCGGCGCGGGCATAAAGCAGCGCGGCCTGCGCGGGATCGACTGCTTCCGCCGTCAGTGCCTGCGCGAACAAGGACTGCGCGGACAGGGCGGCGGTCGGCACGTGAACGGGGGCGAGCGTCGGAACGTCGGGTGACGATGCGGCGACGGCGGATTCCGCGACCGCCGCCGGGGCGGCTGAGACCGGGGCGGGTGCGGTCAGCGCCGCGGTCTGTGTGCCTGGGGCGACGGGTTCCCCGTCGGTCGGGCGCAGCATCCACACACCGGCCACGGTCGCGGCCAAGGCCCCCGCCACGCCCAGAGCGATCATGGCCCCGTTCCGTTTGCGCGGCGGATGAGCCGGCACCGGCTCGACGGTAAAACGCGTCTGCCGGACGGGGGCGGGTTCAGGGGCGGGCGCGGCCATTGCCGGCGGGGTCGGGGCCGGTTGTGGGGCGGCGGTCGGGCGAGCTTCGGGCGCGATCTCGACCTGCGGAACGGGCGGCAAGGGCGGCACAGGGTCGGAAAGGGGGGCGGGTGCGGGGTCTGGCCGGTCGTCGGTCCAGCCCTGCATCGTTTCCATCGCCCGGCTGGCCAGCGCCAGATCGACCGAAGTAGGTGCGGTGGCTGCGGGTGTTGGTTCCGCCGGTTGCGTCCATGAAACAAGATGCGCCAGCGTGCCGTCGGAAATCGCCCCCGTCAGGCAGGTGCGCACGAAATCCGCGTCCAGATTGCGGCGGCCTTCCATCCCGGCCTCATACAGGCAATGCTGCGCCAGATAGTTGATGATCCGGGGCACGCCGCCGGACATGTCATGCAGGATCTTCAGGCTGCCGTCGTCAAAGACCTGCGCGCCCCGATGGCAGGGGCACTGCGCCACCGTCAGGCGATGCGCGACATAGGCGGCGGTTTCTTCTTCGCTGAGCGGGGTCAGATGCACCTGACCGCCGATCCGGGTGCCAAGGGCGCGGTTTTCCGGTGCGGCGATCAGCGTTTTCAGGGCCGGGTCGCCAACCAGAAACAGCGGCATCAGCGTGTGGCTGCCCATATGCATGTCGGCGAGCTGGCGCAGCTGATCCAGCGCCTCGGAGGACAGCGATTGCGCCTCGTCCACGATCAGCAGGACCGGCCGTTCAGCGGCGTGATGCCGTTCCAGGAACACCCGCAGACGGGACAGCAGTTCAAAGGGCGGCGCGTCCGAATCGTCCTGCCCGAAGGCCTGCAAGACCCAACGCAGCGGGTTGACCAGATCGGCCCCGCTTTGCCCGATCAGACCGATACGGTTGCGGTCCCGGTGCACTTCGACGAAGGCGCGGATCAACAGGGTCTTGCCGGTGCCGACATCGCCCGTCAGCACCGAAATCGCCTGATTGCTGGCGAGGGCGAATTCCATCATCGACATCGCCTGCCGGTGGCTGCGCGACAGATAGTGGCACGCCGGATCGGGGACGGAACGGAACGCGGGGCAGAACAGATCGGAGGCGGGCCGGGGTGGCGTCATCGGTAAAGGCAACATCTTCTGGGTTGCCGCAGCCTAAAGATCGCGGTGCCGATTGTCTATTGGTTCAAGCAGCGATCAGGCCGGGCAAAGCTGCCTCGAGCCCTTCTTTTCCACGCGGATTCCACTCCATCGCGTGCAGCCCGGCGCAGTCCGGCACGCGCAGGTTGCCGGCCTCGGCGCGGGGCGGTGGCGGGTGGGGGCATCCGGTCAGCGCGGCCACCCCGGTCAGCAGGTCGTGACGGTCCAGAATCAGGTCGCTGGCGTTCAGGGTGGCGGGCGGATGATCGGCCGACAGGATCAGCAGGATCGCCGCCGCCAGATCGCCGCCATGCAGTTCGGTGGCGACCTGTGGCGCCACCGGCCTGCCCGCCAGATAATCGGCAAACAGCGGTGCCCATTTGTTCGCGGGCCCCGGTCCGTAAACGCCGGTCGCGCGCAGGCTGGTGCCGGTCAGGGGCCGGTCGGCCAGCGCGGCTTCGGCCCTTGCCTTGACCTCGCCATACAGGGTGGTCGGGGCGGGGGGCAGATCGTCGGGCAGGCGCATCCCCGGCGGGTGCCCGTCATGCACCGCGCGGGATGACAGGAACACCACCCGCCGCACCCCGGCGCGGACGGCGGCATCCCACAGCCGCAGCGTGCCATCCAGATTGGCGGCCCGGAACCCGGCGGGGTCATCCCCCTCGCCGCCGCGATAGCGGCCCGGCGCATGGGCCAGCGCAAGATGGATCAGCGCCTCGGCCCCGCTCAGATCGGGGCTGTCCCCCAGACGCCAGCCGGGCAGAAGGTCCAGATCATGCCCGGCGGCGGACAGCAACGGGGCGACCATGCCGCCGATGCGCCCGGTCGCGCCGGTCAGCGCGATCCTCATGCGGCGGGGCGGATCTGCGCGGCCATATCGGGCAGCGGACCGCCCGCCGCGATGTCGCGCCAGATCTGGATCAGCGGACGCAGCGCGGCGGCCTTGGCGTGGTCTGACCACGGCTTTTCATACTGGTAATGGATGATATGCACCCCGTCCCAGTCCCATAGCGCAGGCATGTTGATCCAGACATATTGCAGCATGTTGTATTGGATCGGCAGGCCGTGCCAGTCGGGAAAGAAATCCTGTAGGAAGGTCTGGTCGGTGCGCCGCCAGAATATGCCGGGCCGGTCCAGCCGCGCCATCATCGCGGCAAAGGTCGCCGGATCGGGCCGGGCGGTGAACACGCCGGAATTCATCCGGTGAAAGCCGTCCAGTCCCTCATAGACGTTCGGGGCGGCGCAGAATTCGGGAAAGCCGAACAGCTTGTCCACATTGCGCACCACCACCGCATCGGCGTCGATGAACACGGTGCGCGCGTAATCCAGCTGCCACAGCCGCAGTTTCACGAAATTGTCCAGTGGCGTGTGGAAATCGGGCTTGCCGCCCCGTGTGAACGCCGCGCGCGCATGCAACGCGTCGCGGGCATGGGCACGGTCGAACTCGGCCGAGGTCGGCAGCAGATCAGCGGCGATCAGCCGTGCGCCCAGATGGCGCAGCGCGGCCAGCGCGGCGTCGGGAATGCCGCGATGCATCACCGCAATATCCGCCGTCGTCCCCGTCAGCCGCAGCGATCGCACCAGCGTTTCCGCCCCCGGCAGGTAATCCGCATTCGTGACCAGCGTGACATAGGCATCAGGTCCGCGTGGGCCGCGTTCCGCCTTCAGACCGGGCGCGATGGTGAAACACTCGACCGGTGATTCTGCGGCGAGTATTTTCGGGAATTTCGGTTTCGTCATTTCTTTTCAATCTCTTGACCGTCGGATTCGGACATTATTTCGGAGCAGACTGTCACAAACGGGTGAATGAATTATGACAGCGATGGCCCATCTTGGACAGGTCGCCCGCGCAGGCTAGGCTGCGCGCCAGCAAGGAGACGCCGATGCCCATTCCCCCGCCCGCGCTGAGCGCCCTGACCGAGATCTTTGGCGACCGCCTGTCGCTGCGCGCCGCCGACCGCGACCATCATGCCGGGTCCGAGACCTTCCATCACGCACCACCGCCCGATGCGGTGGCGTGGCCGCTGACCACGGAAGAAGTGTCGCGCGCCCTGTCGGTCTGCAACGAACACCGCGTGCCGGTGATCGGCTGGGGCACCGGCACCTCGCTCGAAGGGCACGCGCTGGCTACGCATGGCGGGCTGGTGATCGACCTGTCGCGCATGGATCGCGTGATCGAGGTTCGTCCGGGCGACATGCAGGTCACCGTTCAGCCCGGCGTCACGCGCGAGGCGCTGAATACCGAATTGCGCGCCACCGGGCTGTTCTTTCCGGTCGATCCCGGCGCGAATGCCAGTCTTGGCGGGATGGCGGCGACACGCGCCAGCGGCACGACCGCCGTGCGCTATGGCACCATGCGCGACAACGTTCTTGCGCTTGAGGTGGTGCTGGCCGATGGCCGGGTGATCCGCACCGGCACCCGCGCGGCGAAATCCAGCGCCGGTTATGACCTGACCGCGCTGATGGTCGGGTCCGAGGGCACCTTGGGCATCATCACCGAACTGACCCTGCGCCTGCATGGCCAGCCCGAACAGGTCGCGGCGGCGGTCTGTGCCTTTCCCACGCTGGAATCGGCGGTCGAATGCGTGACCGCGACGATTCAGTCGGGCATTCCGATGGCGCGGATCGAATTCGTCGATGCGCTGAGTATCCGGGCGGTGAACGCCTATGCCCACCGCAGCTATCCCGAAACGCCGCATCTGTTCGTGGAATTCAACGGCAGCGCCGAATCGGTGCGCGCCGACGCCGAGGCATTCGGCGATCTGGCGCGGGAATGCGGCGGCACCGGCTTTGACTGGGCCGATACGCCCGAAGAACGTGCCGCGCTGTGGCGGATGCGCCATCAGGCTTACCCCGCCTGTCTGGCACTGCGCGCCGGAGCCAAAGGGGTCGTGACCGATGTCTGTGTGCCAATGTCGCATCTGGCCGGGGCGGTCGCCGCCGCCAGCGCCGACATCGCCGCCGAGGGCATGACCGGCCCGATCCTGGGCCATGTGGGCGATGGGAATTTCCATTCCCTGCTGCTGGTCGATCCGGGCGATGCCGACCAACTGGCCCGCGCCAAGGGCATTGCCCGGCGCATGGCCGAACGCGCGCTGGCCGTGCGCGGCACGATCAGCGGCGAGCATGGCATCGGCATCGGCAAGCGCCCGCTGATGGCCGCCGAACATGGCGACGGCTGGGCCGTCATGGGCACGATCAAGGCGGCGCTGGACCCGAACAACATTCTAAATCCGGGCAAGCTGGTGCCGGACCGGAACTGATCGGGTCGCGACTTTCCGCCTAGGATACGGGGTCAAGCGCGGCGCCTGCTGGAACAAGCGGGTGCCGCGCGGCATTAACCATTTTTGACGTGTATCCGATACGGCGAGGAAATATCGTGATTCTTATGGGAGATCGCCTCGAAAAGGGTAAAACGGCCGCAGCGTATATCCCGCCGCCGGTCATCTTTTACGGGGCCCTGCGGTCGGGCACGACCATGCTGCGTCTGGTCATGAACATGAACCCGGCGTTGTCCTGCCCCGGCGAGACGGATTTTCTTTTCGACCACCTGCGCCAAGCCGACGACGGGTGGCGTCTGGATCGCGACGCTCTTGCTCAGGATCGCATTTTCAACGCGCGCCGGATTCCGATGCCGGACAACCCGCATGGCCGTCAGGCGGTGGCGGAACTGATCGCGGCGCTTGGGGCGGAAAAGCCGCAGGGCCGGCTGATTCTGGTGCTGCACCGAGGTCTCGAACGTGCGCTGGAATTTCTTCCGGATTCGCCGATTGTCCACATTGTCCGCGACCCGCGCGACGTGGCGCCGTCCTCGGTCAGGATGGGCTGGGCGGGTGATGTGTATCACGCCGTCACCCATTGGAAGAACACCGAACAGGACTGGGACAATCTGGCACCGCAGCTGGCCGGTCGCAACGTTCTTGAATTCCGGTTCGAAGATTTTACCGCCGACCCGGAACATTGGTCCGCACGGCTGTGCCGGTTCATGGGGGTTGCCTATGATCCGCAGATGATGCGGTTCCACGAAACCTCGACCTATCAGCCGATTGATTCCCGCTTGTCGTCGCAATGGCGGCGCGGCTCAGACCCGGCCGAAATTGCCCTGATTGAAAGCGCCGTCGGCCCGCTTATCGCGGCGCGCGGCTATCCGGCCAGCGACATTGCCCCGGTCCGCCTGACCCCCGCGCGCCTGCTGCGGGTCAAGCTGGGCGGAAAGATCAGACGGATGAAATTTCGCATCGACCGTTACGGTCTGACGGATACGGTTCTGGATACCCTTTCGAACCGGTTGCGACTCCCCTCGCTGGGGCAGGGCGCCCGCGGCCGGATGCAGCAGGTGGACATACGGTACCTGAAATAAGGGAACTCATGCCAGCCCCGTCACGTTGCCCCTGCAACCCGCAGGAGAAAACGCATGTCCCATAACCCGAACCCGGAAAAGCAGGCCCGCAAGCACAGCCCGGCGCTGTTGGCGATTCTGGCTGCATTGATCGTGGCCGCGCTGGCCTTTTTCGTCTTTGGCGGGTCTGACCCTTCACCCGAGGATATGACGCAGGTCGAGGTTCCTCAGGGCGGCGAGGCTGCCGGAACCGATGCGCAGCAGCCCCCGCCTGCTGTCGTGCCCACACCGGGCGACGCACCGCCCGCAGCCGAGGGCCAGCCCGAAATCTCGCCCCCGGACGCGACGGCGCCACCTGCCACGACGAACTGATCCCGCACGGTGGTCCTGACGTTTTCGTGACCGTCGCGGCCTCGTGACTTTGATCTGCGGTTTTGCGATACACGGCAAAAAACCAAGGATCGGTCATCGGGGGCAGCGCGTGAGCAGAGTGACGAAACTATTTTTGGGGCTGATGCTGGCCGTTCTGGCGGCCTGCGGCCCCGGTCCACAACACCGCCCGTCCGGCCCGGCGGTCATGGTGGGCAGTGTGCCGACCACAGTGCCGCAACTGGGTGATCGTGCACCGCACGCGTGGGTCGGCGGCCATCCTTATGCGCATCCGGTTCACGGTATCGACGTGTCACGCTGGCAGGGCGATATCGACTGGAACCGGGTGCGCAATTCGGGCGTCAGCTTTGTGTTCATCAAGGCGACCGAAGGCGGCGATCACGCCGACCCGAATTTCCGCCGTTACTGGTATGAAACCGCGCAGGCGCGCATACCGCGCGGGGCATATCACTATTTCTATTTCTGCCGGTCGGGCCAGCAACAGGCCGAATGGTTCATCCGCAACGTCCCGCGCGAACGCGGCGCGATGCCGCCGGTGCTGGATCTGGAATGGACGGTCTCGCGGACCTGTCCGCGCCGCCCGCCCAGCCACGAGGTGCTGCGCGAGGCCAAGATATTCAAGGACATCCTGCATCAATATTACGGCCAGCGCCCGATCATCTACACCACGGTCGATTTCTATCGCGACAACGACATGCGGTCCTGGCCCGAGGAATTCTGGCTGCGCAGCGTCGCGGGCCATCCGCGCATTGTCTATCCGGGCCAGCGCTGGACCTTCTGGCAATATTCCGGCACCGGCACCGTGCCCGGCATCCGCGGCGACGTTGACCTGAACGCTTTTGCCGGATCGCCCGCGCAGTGGCGGCAATATCTGAATCAGCGGCTGCAACGATGACCGCGCAGGCCCTGACGGGGCGCCGCCGCTGGCGCCTTGGGGCCGAATTCGCGGCGCTCTATATCGGGGCGCCGCTGGCGATTGCGCTGTTCCTGCCGCCGCGGCAGATGTTTCCGGCGCTGTTCGCCTTTACCATCGCCGGGCTGATCCTGCTGTGGTTCACCGGCAGGTTCGACTGGCGGTCGCTGTTCCGCGGCTGGCGGCAGATCCCCTGGTCCGAGGTGGCGGCGCTGGCCGGGCTGACGGTGGTGTCGGGCGTCCTTATCCTGTGGCTGACAGGGCGGCAGGGGGCGATATTCGGCATCCTGCGCGCGCGACCCGAATTCCTGCTGGTGATCTGGTCGCTGTATCCGCTTTTGTCGGCCTTGCCGCAGGAACTGATCTTCCGCCCGCTGTTTTTCCACCGCTATGGCGGACTGTTCGATAATCAGCGTCAGGCGTTGCTGGCTAATTCGGTGATCTTCAGCTTTGCCCATCTGATGTACTGGTCATGGATCGTGGCCGCGATGACACTGATCGGCGGCTGGATTTTCGCCCGTGCCTATCTGAAGCACGGCTTCCCGGCGGCATGGGTGCTGCATGCCGTGGCGGGGAACCTGATCTTTGCGGTGGGCATGGGCGTCTATTTCTGGACCGGCAACGTGCAGCGCCCATTCTGAGCGGTTGACTTTGCCGCGCGCCCGCGCCTTATGCGGGGGCTGAACAACCGGGAACGCCGACCATGCACGCCTATCGCAGCCACACCTGCGCCGATCTGACCGCCGCCCAAGCCGGGGAAACCGTCCGCCTGTCGGGCTGGGTCCACCGCGTCCGCGATCACGGGGGCGTGCTGTTCGTCGATCTGCGCGACCATTACGGCATGACGCAGGTTCTGGCCGACAGCGACAGCCCGGCCTTTGCCGCGATGGAGCGTTTGCGCGCGGAAACCGTGATCCGCATCGACGGGCGGGTGAAACTGCGCGATGCAGCGCTGGTGAACCCCAAACTGCCCACCGGCGAGATCGAGGTTTACGCCACCGAAGTCGAGATTCTCGGCCCCGCCGAGGAACTGCCCCTGCCGGTGTTCGGCGATCAGGACTATCCCGAGGAAACCCGGCTGGCCTATCGTTTTCTGGACCTGCGCCGGGAAAGCCTGCACAACAACATCATGCTGCGGTCGCGCGTGGTGAAATGGCTGCGCGACAGAATGTGGGACAGCGGCTTTACCGAATTTCAGACGCCGATCATCACGGCCAGCAGCCCCGAGGGCGCGCGCGACTTTCTGGTGCCGTCGCGCCTGCATCCGGGCAAGTTCTATGCCCTGCCGCAGGCCCCGCAGCAGTTCAAACAGTTGATCATGGTGGCGGGCTTTGACCGCTATTTCCAGATCGCGCCGTGCTTCCGCGACGAAGACCCGCGCGCCGACCGCAGCCCCACGGATTTCTACCAGCTCGATCTGGAAATGTCCTTTGTCGAACAAGAGGATGTCTTTGCCGCCGTCCAGCCCGTCATTCAGGGCCTGTTCGAAGAATTCGGCGGCGGCCGCCGCGTCGATGCCGACTGGCCGCGCATCCCCTATGCCGAAGCGATGCTGAAATACGGCAGCGACAAGCCCGACCTGCGCAACCCGATCGAGATGGTGGACGTGTCCGACCATTTCCGCGGGTCCGGTTTCGGGATTTTCGCGAAACTGCTGGAGCAGGACGGAACCGAGGTTCGCGCCATTCCCGCACCCACCGGCGGCAGCCGCAAGTTCGCCGACCGGATGAACGCATTTGCGCAACAGCAGGGCCTGCCGGGGATGGGGTATATTTTCTGGCGCAAGAGTGATGCCGGAATGGAAGCCGCCGGTCCCATCGCCAAGGCCCTTGGCGACGCGCCGACCGAAGCGATTCGCACCGCGCTGAACCTGGACGAGGGCGACGCCGTGTTCTTTCTCGGCGGCAAGCCCGAGCAGTTCGAGGCCGTCGCGGGCCGCGCCCGGAACGAGATCGGCCGCGAACTGGGCCTGATCGACGAAAACCAGTTCAAATTTGCCTGGATCGTCGATTTCCCGATGTATGAAAAGAATGACGAAGGGAAGATCGACTTTTCCCACAACCCGTTCTCGATGCCGCAGGGCGGGATGGACGCGCTGGCGGGCGATCCTCTGGCGGTCAAAGGCTATCAATACGATCTGGCCTGCAACGGCAATGAACTGGTCTCGGGCGCGATCCGCAACCATCAGCCCGACATCATGTTCAAGGCGTTCGAACTGGCCGGTTACGGCGCGGATGAGGTCGAAAAGCGGTTCGGCGGCATGGTCAAGGCGTTCCGCTATGGCGCGCCGCCCCACGGCGGCTGTGCGGCGGGCATCGACCGGATCGTGATGCTGCTGGCGGACGAGGCGAACATCCGCGAAGTCATCATGTTCCCGATGAACCAGCGCGCAGAAGACCTGATGATGGGCGCCCCCAGCGAACCCACGAACGAACAACTGCGCGAATTGCGCCTGCGGGTACTGCCGAAGGACTGAGGCTGGCGCCGTCAGGCCAGCGCCGTCTCGCGATGGATCAGCGCGGTGTCAAATACAGGCACCGCGACATTGCCCCGATTCAGCAGCATCCCGACTTCGATGCAGCCCAGGATCAGGCTGTCCGCCCCGCGCGCCGCAAGCCGATCTGCCATCGTCACATAGGCGGCGCGGCTGCAATCGGTCACGATGTCACGGCACAGTTCCTGAAAGATGATGCAGTGAATTTTGCCCCGGTCGGGCGTTTCGGGGATCGTCGGCTGTAATCCGGCGGCGGTCAGCCGGCTGGTGTAGAACGACTGCTCCATCGTGAAGGCGGTGGCCATCAGACCAGGACGTCGCAGCCCTGCGGCGCGGATGCGGGCGGCGGTAGCGTCGGCAATGTGCAGCAACGGGATAGCCACGCCTGTCATCATCGGCTCGGCCACCTTGTGCATCGGGTCGGTCGCCAGAATCAGCAGATCGGCTCCGCCGCCTTCCAGCGCTCTTGCTTTGATATTCAGGATAGCGGCGGCGCGGTCTCAGTCGCCGACGGCCTGCATGGCCGCAATCGGCGTGAAATCGTCGAATCGGATCAGCAGGTCGGGTGAATGCAGTCCACCCCGATGGGCCGGCGTCAGTTCACACTAGGTCCGGAAATAGATCTGCGTCGAAGCCGCGGACATGCCGCCAAGGATACCGATGGTTTTCATGCGTCCCCCTGTCAGCGGCAGGGTAAGGCAGCAATCAGGCCAGCGCCAGCCGTCCGCCCGCCAGCCGCGTCAGCCGCCCTTGCAGTTCCAGCGACAGGATCGCGGGCGTCAGTGTCGCGGCGGGCAGGCCCAGATCGCGGATCAACACGTCTTCCTCGGTCGGGCTGGGGGACAGGATCGACAGGATGCGCCGTTCCAGATCGGCGGGTGCAGGCAGGCCGTCACGCGCACGGGCAGCGGTCGCGGCGGTCCGGTCGCGCGCAGTGGCTGGATCGGGAGCGGCGGGACCGGCGGGCACCACGACCACGCGGGCGGCGCTGCGCGGGGCGCGTGTGACAGGTTCCGCCACCATCGCGGCCATGGGCTCGGGCGCATTGGCCAGAGCCTCGGCCACATCGGCGGCGCTGCGCACCAGTGTCGCGCCATCGCGGATCAGCGCATTGCAGCCCGCCGCGCGCGCATCCATCGGGTGCCCCGGCACCGCCATCACCTCGCGCCCCTGATCCAAGGCAGCCTTGGCGGTAATCAGACTGCCCGAGCGATGCGCGGCCTCGATCACGACCACCGCGCGCGACAGACCCGACACGATCCGGTTGCGCATCGGGAAATGCCGCGCCATCGGCTCGGTCCCCGGCGGCTGTTCGGAAATCAGCGCCCCGCGTTCCGCGATCTGCGCCGCAAGAACGTTGTTTTCCGACGGATAGATCACGTCGATGCCGCCCGCCATCACGGCGACGGTGCCGGTGTCCAGCGCGGCGTTATGGGCGGCGGTATCCACACCGCGCGCAAGCCCGGCCACGACGCAATGCCCGGCCTCGCCCAGACCGGCGGCCATGCCGCGCGCCATCCGCAGCCCAAGCGACGAGGCATTGCGCGCCCCGATCACCGCGACCGGATCGGCGGTCAGCCATTTCGCGTCGCCGCGCAGCCACAGCACCGGCGGAGCGCCGTCGATCTCGCGCAGGGCGGCAGGATAATCGGCGCTGTCCCAGCGGATCAGCCGCGCACCGGCACGGCGACCGGCGTTCAGTTCGGCGGCGGCCACGCCTTCGGGGCAGGGGCTGTAATCGTACATACCGGCAGCGCGCGCCACCTCGGGCAGGGCGTCCAGCGCGGCGCGGGCCGAGCCGTGTTCAGCGATCAGGCGGAAAAACGTCGCCGGCCCCACGCGGCGGGATCGGATGAGACGAAGGACACAGAGATCGCTTTCCTTCGTGGTGGGTGGGGTGTTGGGGGTGTCGAAAGAAAACATCCCGATACCTTGCTGCCCTCGTCTCATCCTGAAGGCAGGCATAATGGGTAAATGGTTAACAAAGTGTTAGCGGAATCGATTCTTTTCACCCGGAGCGCGAAAAATTCACGCCGCCGAACCGCCCACCGTCAACCCGCCGATCATCAGCGTCGGCTGACCCACGCCGACCGGGACCCATTGCCCCTGCTTGCCGCAATTGCCGATGCCGGGGTCCAGGACCATGTCGTTGCCGACCGCCCGCACCTTCCGCAAGGCTGTCGCCCCGTCCCCGATCAGCGTCGCGCCGCGAATCGGATCGCCGACCGCGCCGTTTTTCACCCGATAGGCCTCGGTGCAGGAAAACACGAACTTGCCGTTGGTGATGTCCACCTGTCCGCCGCCAAAGCCGACGGCATAGATGCCATCCTTCAGATCGGCCAGAATGGCGGCCGGGTCGGCATTGCCGCCGGGCATATAGGTATTGGTCATCCGCGGCATCGGCGCGTGGGCGAAACTTTCCCGGCGGCCGTTGCCGGTCGGGGCCGCGCCCATCAGCCGGGCGTTCTGACGATCCTGCATGTAGCCGACCAGAATCCCGTCCTCGATCAGCACGTTGCGGGCGGGCGGGGTGCCCTCGTCGTCGATGGAAATCGACCCGCGCCGGTCAGGAATGGTGCCGTCATCGATCACGGTGACGCCAGAGGCGGCGACGCGCTGGCCCATCAGCCCGGCAAAGGCGGAGGCCTGCTTGCGGTTGAAATCGCCCTCCAGCCCGTGCCCCACCGCTTCGTGCAGAAGGATGCCGGGCCAGCCGGGGCCAAGCACGACATCCATCACTCCCGCCGGGGCAGGCACGGCGCGCAGGTTCACAAGCGCGATCCGCAGCGCCTCGTCCACCTGCGCGCGCCAATGGGCCGGGTCCAGCAGATCGGCCAGCGGTATCCGCCCGCCGCCGCCGGAACTGCCTGTTTCGCGGCGGTCATTGTTTTCGGCGATGATGGTAATCGACAGACGCGCCATTGGGCGCACATCCGTGGCCAGCCCGCCTTCGGGGCGCAGGATCGCCACCTCTTGCAGAGAACTGGCGATGGCCGCCGTCACCTGCACCACACGCGGATCGGCGGCGCGGGCATAGGCGTCGATTTCCCGCAATACGGCGACGCGAGCGGCAAAGCTGATCCCTTCCGCCGGGTCGATGGCGGGATACATCGGCACCGGGCGCATCGGCGCCGCGTCCGCCGCCGCCCCGCCGCCGGCACCTACGGCCAGCCGCGCCGTTTCGGCGGCCCGGCGCAGTGCGGGCAGGCTGATGTCGGTCGAATGGGCATAGCCGGTGGTCGCGCCACGCACCGCGCGAAGGCCAAAACCCTGCCCCGCCGCATAACCGGCGCTGCGCAGGCGCCCGTCGTCGATCACCAGCGTTTCGGACAGGCTGCGTTCCAGAAACAGCTCGCCATCGTCGGCGCCGGTCACGGCATCGCGCAGGACCGCCAGTGCGGCGTCCTGATCCAGAAGCTGACCAAAGGGGTCAAAGGCGGCGCGGGTCATCGACGGGACCTTTCGGAAAGGGGCGATCTTGGTTGCGTGAGGCAGGTATGACTTGCCGGGCAGGCCGATATATGGTCATAAATCCGAGAGGATGAAAGGGAAAGGGGCGGCAAATCGCCGCAACTGCCCGGCGCAGTGCCGAAATGGCCGCGCTCAGCGAACGGGATGGGACTATGGCAACAGCGATGATTCGCACGGCTTTGACTGCATGCGCGGGGCTGACAGCGGCCCTTGCCGCCGGTATGGGCCACGCGCAGGACGTGTTGGGCGACCTGCCCAGCATTGGCAAACCGCATGCGCGGGGGATGGGCTTTCAGGAACCGGTGACGGAAATCGCCCGTCAACAGCAGTGGCTGGACGATTTTGTTCTGATCATCATCGCAGTGATCACGATCTTTGTCTGCCTGCTGTTGCTGTTCGTGATCGTCCGGTTCAACAGCCGCACCAACCCGACGCCGGCCAAGTTCACCCATAACACGACGCTGGAAATCGCCTGGACGCTGGTGCCGGTGCTGATCCTGATCGTGATCGGCGTGTTTTCCCTGCCGCGTCTGTTTTATTCGCAGGAAATGCCGGAAAACCCGGATGTGGTCATCAAGACCATCGGGAACCAGTGGTATTGGTCGTATGAATATCCCGACAACGGCATTTCCTTTGACGCGATCATGCTGGCCAAGGATGAACTGGCTGATTACGGTTATGCCGAGGATGAATATCTGCTTGCCACCGATAACGCGATGGTGGTGCCGGTCGGGCAGACGGTTCTGTTGCAGGTCACGGCCAATGACGTGATCCACAGCTGGACCATCCCCGCCTTTGCGATCAAGCAGGACGCCGTTCCGGGCCGTATCGCGCAGGCGTGGTTCAATGTCGAAAAAGAAGGCGTCTATTTCGGCCAGTGCAGCGAATTGTGCGGCATCAACCACACCTACATGCCGATCGTCGTGAAGGCGGTTCAGCCCGAGGTTTACGCAGCCTGGGTCGCTTCGCAGGGTGGCACCATGCCGGGCCAAGAGGCCGTGGCCGAGGCGGAAGTTCCTGCCGGCGCCGCCGCAGCAGCCGAACCCGAGGCGGTGCCGGCGACCGAGGCAGAAGCTGTCGCTGAAGAACCCGCAGCCGAAGCCGCGCCTGCCGCGGCCGAACCTGCGGCCGCCGAAGAGCCTGCGGCAGAGCCGACGACGGAACCCGAGGCCGCGCCTGCCGCTGAAGAACCCGCCGCCGCCGCGCCTGCCGCCGAGGAGCCGACGGCAGAACCGGCTGCCGCACCCGAAGACGCGCCTGCCCCCGAAGAACCTGCGACCGAGGCTGAACCGGCCGAAGCCGCAGCTCCGGCTGATGCACCCGAGGCCGCGCCGGCCCAAACCGCGCCCGCGGCAGATCCGGCTCCGGCTGCGGACACCGCCCCTGCTGATACTCCGGCCGTCACCATCGAACCTGCACCCGCCGGTGTCAGTAACGAAACCGCTACGCCGCCCGCGGCCGTAACCAACTGATCGGGCTGATGACCGAGATACACGCATATGAACATGCCCCCGAGGCCGAATTCCGCGACTATATCGCGCTGTTGAAGCCGCGTGTCATGTCGCTGGTGGTGTTTACCGCCTTTGTCGGCCTTTGGGTTGCGCCCGTTCCCCTTCATCCTTTCGTCGCCTTTTGCAGCGTACTGTTCATTGCGCTCGGCGGCGGGGCTTCTGGCGCGCTGAATATGTGGTATGATGCGGATATCGACGCGGTGATGCGCCGCACGCAGGCCCGCCCGATTCCGGCTGGACGCATCACCCGGTCCGAGGCGCTGGCCGTCGGGCTGGCCCTGTCGGGTATTGCGGTCATCATGCTGGGGCTGGCGGCCAACTGGTTCGCTGCCGGATTTCTGG
>JAUNUO010000037.1:17880-22788 GCA_030538135.1 Paracoccus sp. (in: a-proteobacteria) | reverse complement strand
GTGATGCGGATCACCTCGGCCCCGTGATCGGCCAGCCACATCGCCGCGAAGGGCGTCGGGCCAAGACCCGCGATCTCGACCACGCGCAAGCCGCTTAGAACTGTCATCGCATCCCCCTTTTGCCCTTCGGCGGATCATACGCCCTCCGGGTTATTGTCGGGATGTCGATCGCCTGCGCAAGTGCCCTGTCAATGCAACCAGCGGCGCAATCCCGGCACAAGCGCAACCTTGCGCGGACGCACGCGCGGCAGAACGACCGGCACAGCCAGCAAGGCCGCGGTCAGGAAAAGAGTAATCAACAGCATGTCAGCCCTCCTCACTGCATGATATGGCAGATGAATGTAAACAAACGGCGAACATACGTCAATCTGCCCGTTCGGCCAAGGCCAGCCATTCCTCCTCGGCGGCGGTCAGCGCCATCTGCCGTTCGGCGAGGGCCTCGGACGCCTTGGCGAATTTTGCGGGCGCCTTGGTGAACAGGTCGGAATCGGACAGAAATTCCGACAATTTCCCGATTTCCGCTTCAAGCCGTTCGATGACGCGGGGCAATGCGTCAAGCCGGTGCCGTTCGGTGAAGGACAGGCCGGTGCGCGCAGTCGTATCCGACGGCGCCTGATCTTTCGCGGTCTGCGCGGGCTTGTCACGTGGCGCCACCGGGGCGGGTGGCGCGTCCTCGGGGCGTTGCGCGCGGTAATCGCTCCACCCGCCGGGATAGATCACCGCGCGGCCATCGCCTTCCATCGCGACCGTGGTATCGGCCACGCGGTCGATGAAATCGCGGTCGTGGCTGACCAACAGCACGGTGCCCTCGTAATCGCCCAGAATATCCTGAAGCAGATCGAGGGTTTCCACGTCCAGATCGTTGGTCGGTTCGTCCAGAACCAGAAGGTTCGACGGCCGCGCCATGATCCGCGCCAACAGCAGCCGCGCCTTTTCGCCGCCCGAGAGGCTGCCGACCGGAGCGCGGGCCTGCGCCTCGTCGAAAAGGAAATCCTTGAGATAACCGACGACATGGCGCGGATTGCCGCGCACCATCACCTGATCGGCACGGCCCGAGACGCGCATCGACGGATCGCCGGTCATCGCATCCCAGAGGCTGACGGTCGGATCAATGGCCGAACGGGCCTGATCGAAGACCGCGATCTCCAGATTGGTGCCATGCGTGACGGTGCCGGTATCGGGCGCGATCTCGCCGGTCAGCATCTTGATAAGCGTCGTCTTTCCGGCGCCGTTCGGGCCGACGAAGGCCACCCGGTCGCCGCGCAGCACGCGCACATCAAAGGGTTTCAGGATCACCCGATCCCCGAAACTCTTGGAAATGCCCTTGGCCTCGATCACCCGCTTGCCCGATTGTGGCCCGGCGTCCAGCGCCATCGCCGCCGCACCCTGCCGCCGGATCTGCGCCGCCCGGTCGGCGCGCATCGCGGCCAGCGCGCGCAACCGGCCCTGATTGCGCTTGCGGCGGGCGCTGATACCTTCGACCGCCCAACGGGCCTCGGCCTTGATCTTGCGATCCAGCTTGTGCCGGGCCTCGTCCTCGGCGGCCCATGTTTCCTCGCGCCAGTCCTCGAAGGCTTCGAAGCCGCGTTCCTGACGGCGCACCTCGCCCCGGTCGATCCACAGCGTCGCCCGCGTCAGCGCGCGCAAAAAGGCGCGGTCGTGGCTGATGAGAACAAAGGCCGTGCGGGTGTCGGCAAGCTGTTCCTCCAGCCAGCCGATGGCCTGAATGTCCAGATGGTTGGTCGGCTCGTCCAGCAGCATCAGGTCGGGTGCCTCGGCCAGCAGCCGCGCAAGCGCCGCACGGCGGCGTTCACCGCCCGATGCGGTGGCGACCGGACGCGCCGGATCGAACCCCAGCCCCTCGGCCACCATTTCGACGCGATACCCCTCGGGCTCGGCCAGACCCGCCCGCGCGAAATCACCAAGCGTGGCAAAGCCCGACAGGTCGGGATCCTGTTCCATATAGCCGACACGGACCTCGGCGGGCGTCACCACCGCGCCGCTGTCGGGTTCGATCAGGCCGGCCATCACCTTCATCAGCGTCGATTTGCCCGACCCGTTGCGCCCGACCAGCGCCACCCGGTCACCTTGCTGAATGGTCAGGGACAGATCGTCGAAAACGGGATTGCCGCCGAAGGTCAGCGAAATATCGGTCAGTTGTAACAAGGGTGCGCGCGCCATGGCCGGGCGTTAGCGCGCCACGGTGGCAGGGTCAATGACGGGCGCGCGGAACCTGATCAAAGTTTTTCTATCAGGTATTGACGCTTGCCGATGCGGATGCCAAAACCCCTCACATATTTCCGACTAAAGGAGTCATCCATGCGTCCCTTCCTGATCGCCGCGCTGATCGGCAGCACCGCCCTGCCCGCACTGGCAGAAGAGGTGAATATCTATTCACATCGCCAGCCGATGCTGATCGAACCGGTCATCAACGCGTTCACGGCCGAAACCGGCATCAAGGTTAACACTTCGTTCATCGACAAGGGCATGGTCGAGCGTCTGCGGGCCGAAGGCGCGCGCAGCCCGGCGGATATCGTGCTGACCGTCGATATCGCCCGCCTGGGCGAGATCAAGGATGCGGGCCTTCTGCAACCGGTCGAAGACCCCGCGCTTGAGGCTATCCCGGCGGGGCTGCGGGATGCCGATAACGAATGGTTCGGCGTGACCACCCGCGCCCGCATCGTCTATGCCAGCAAAGAGCGCGTGGCGGATGGCGAGGTGACCACCTATGAGGATCTGGCCGATCCGAAATGGAAGGGGCGCATCTGTTCGCGCACCTTCGGCAATGATTACAACGTCGCGCTGACCGCCGCCTATCTGGCCCATCACGACGAAGCCGCGACCCGCGAATGGCTGACCGCGCTGCGCGGCAACCTTGCAAAAAAGCCCGAGGGGAACGACCGCGCTCAGGTCAAATCCATCTGGGCGGGCGAATGCGACATCAGCATCGGCAACACCTATTACATGGGCGTCATGCTGGCCGATCCCGAACAGAAGGATTGGGCGGAATCCGTGCGGATCGTGTTCCCGACCTTTGAAAACAGCGGCACGCATGTGAACGTCTCGGGCGTCGGCATGACCAAGGCCGCCCCGAACCGCGATGCGGCGCTGAAGTTCATGCAGTTCCTCGTCAGCCCCGAGGCGCAGCGCATCTATGCGGAAAGCAATAACGAATTCCCCGTGACCGAGGGCGTGCCGCGGTCGGAACTGGTCGCAAGCTGGGGCGAGTTCACCCCCGACGACCTGCCGCTGCCCGAGGTGTCGGCGCTGCGCCCGCAGGCGCTGAAGCTGATCGAGGAAGTCAACTTCGACGGCTGATCGGGGCGGCGCGGCCGGACCGGGGCCTTGCCCCGGACCCCAGGATATTTAAGAACAGAAGATGGGCGCGGGGTTTTCCTGCGCCCGTTTTTTCATGGGGGCGGCATGGCGCAAAAGATCATCATCGACACCGATCCGGGGCAGGATGACGCGGTGGCGATCCTTCTGGCGCTGGCCTCGCCGGAATTGCAGGTGCTGGGGGTGACGGCGGTGGCGGGCAACGTGCCCCTGTCGCTGACGGCGCTGAATGCGCGCAAGGTGGTGGAACTGGCGGGGCGGGCCGATGTGCCGGTGTTCGCGGGCTGCGATGCGCCGATGGTTCGCCTGCTGGTCACGGCGGAACATGTGCATGGCAAGACCGGTCTGGACGGCATCGACCTGCCGGAGCCGGCGCTGCCCTTGCAGGACCGGCACGCGGTCGATTTCATCATCGACACGCTGCGTCGCGAACCGGCGGGGACGGTGACGCTGGTCCCCATCGGGCCGCTGACCAATATCGCCACCGCCTTTCAGCGCGCGCCGGACGTGGTGGCGCGGGTGCAGCGGATTGTGCTGATGGGCGGGGCTTATTTCGAGGTCGGCAACATCACCCCCGCGGCCGAGTTCAACATCTATGTGGACCCCGAGGCCGCCGCGATCGTCTTTGGCGCGGGCGTTCCCCTGGTGGTGATGCCGCTGGACGTGACCCACGCCGCGCTGACCAGCCGCCCCTGGGTCGAGGGGATGCGCGCCCTGCCCAACCGATGCGGTCCGGCGGTCGCAGGCTGGACCGATTTCTTTGAACGTTACGACCGCGAGAAATACGGCAGCGAAGGCGCGCCGCTTCACGATCCCTGCACCATCGCCTGGCTGCTGCGCCCCGATCTGTTCTCGGGACGCGAGATCAACGTGGAAATCGAGACACAGGGCGAGTTCACCCTTGGCATGACCGTCGCCGATTGGTGGCGGGTCAGCGGGCGGGCGCCGAATGCGCTGTTCATGCGCGATGTGGATGCGGCAGGGTTCTTTGACCTGCTGCGAGACCGGATTGCCCGCCTGCCCTGATCCTTACAGGCTGGCGGCAAAGCCCGCGACGAATCCAGCCAGCGTGTTGCGGGTCGTGTCGTCGGTCAGGTTGCCGTCCTGATCGAACAGGCTTCGGGCGCGCGATACCATCATCCGCCCTTCAAGCCAGGGCCGGGTGCGCAGGGTGCGCAGCACCGGCAGCCAGTGATCCTGCGCCAGAATCGTGCCGAACCCGCCGGGCGAGGCGCCGATGACCGCCACCGGCATCCCGGCGAACAGGTCCAGTCCCGGTCCGCGCGACATCCAGTCCAGCGCGTTCTTGAACACGCCGGGAACACCGTTGTTGTATTCCGGCGTCACCAGCAACAGCCCGTCGGCGGCGCCCAACTGTTGCTGCAACAGCTGCACAGCCTTTGGCAGGCCATGCGCGGCCTCGGCATCGGCGTCATACAGCGGCACCTCGCGGATGGAGCCGATCTCGACAGTGACGTGATCGGGGGCCAGATCGGCGGCGGCACGCAGCAGGCCGGCGTTCAGGGACGCGCGGCGCAGGCTGCCGGACAGGCCGAGAATGGTGGTCATGCG
>JAUNUO010000037.1:14402-17780 GCA_030538135.1 Paracoccus sp. (in: a-proteobacteria) | reverse complement strand
AGGTCGGTCAGGATTTCCGACCAGAACGGCAGCGCCGCCATCCGCCGCCGGGCGGCCACATACAGCACCGGCAGCCCCGCCATCGGCGCCAGCCCGACGAACACCAGCGTCGCCGGCAGGCCGAAGGTCCAGTAGAACAAGGGCAACAGGGTGCACATCAGGATGGCCGTCGTCACGACCGACATCGACATCGCCCGGCTGTTGCCATCGGCCAGCAGGAAGGCCCCGAACGGCGCCTGACGCCGCACGAGATAGCGGAAGGCCAGCAACGGCAGCATCCAGCCCGCATCCTGATAATCCGCCGAATACATCAGCCCGATCAGCACCGGACCCAGAAAGAACGCGCCGACGAACGTGGCACCGGCCAGCGCGTTATAAGCGTTCTGAACCTTGCGGAACACGATGGGAAACCGCTCACGGCGTTCGCGCAGCGTTTCGGCAAAGCCCGACATGGCGACCTGTCCCGCCACCTTGCTGATAAGCTGCTGACCCACATCCATCCACAGCGTCGCAATGACGTAGATGCCGAATGTGGTCTTGTCCAGCATCGCCCCCAGAAACAGCCGGTCGCCCTGATTGACGACGAACCCGGCCAGAGACGACAGGATCAGCCAGCGCCCATAGGTCCACATGTCGGCGGCGATATCCCGGTTCCATGACCAGCGCATCGGCACGCCGCGAAAGGCCAGATGGGTCCAGATCATCCGCTGGACCGAACCAAGGATCATCCCCGCCAGCAGCACCCAGACCGTCGCCTTCCATTGCGCCAGCAGAATCATCAGGATGATGACGACGATCTGATTGCCGATCTCGATCTGGACCACCTTGCCCAGTTTCAACTGCCGCTGCGCCAGCGCCATCCCGGTCGATTCAAAGCCGCGCATCAGCACCGCGATCGCGGAAACCATGATCAGCCATGGCAGGTTGGCATCGGCATAAACACTGTTTGGCGCGGCCAGTCGCGGCCCCAGAAAAAAGACGCCGATCCCGGCCAGCACGACGCATAGCGCGATCACGCTGGAACGGACGATCTGCACCGACCATGCTGCCCGCAGATAATCCGGCCGATCACCCTGTTCGGACCGGATGATGCTTTGGCTGATGCCGATGTCGGACATCATCTCGACAAGGATATGGACCAGCACGACCATGGCCATCAGGCCGAATGCCTCGGGCACCAGCAGTCGCGTCATCACAAGGTTGCTGACGAGGCTCAGCCCACGTTGGGCAAAGATGCCGCCCGCGCTGATCGCCGACGCGCGGATGCTGCGGGCCCGCAACGAGCCGGCCTCGCCCGTCAGGCGACGAAATCGGGATGAAAAGGACATTGCGACGGGGTTCTGGTACTATCGAAAAAATGACTCTATCCGCGGGTGCTTTTGCCCAATTCGGTGGCGAAAGTCGAGTGCGGCCGGATGGTCTGCGGTTTCGGACAGCCCGTCATGGCGCCACCTCCTCGATCACATAGATATAGGCCGAGGCGCCGGGCAACCCGCAATCGGGCGCGCCGCTGTCTGCACCGCCGATCATCAGCCTTCCGTCGCGGATCAGCGCCGGGTCCAGTGCGACATCCTCGATCACAGGCGCGGGGCCGGTCAGCGGGTTGTCGCCAAGGGCGCCCGCCGTGCGGATCAGCCGCACCGAGGCCGCCTGCGACACCGGCAGATCGACCTGAACCGGGGTGCAGGCGTCGCTGTCATCCGCCGTTTCCGGCACCAGCCGCGAGATGGCGAACACCGTCAGCCGGTTACCCTGCCGCGTGGCGTAAACCGCGATCCGGGGCGCGCGGCGCACCGCCTGACGGCGTTCGAACTTGCGCAGGTTCTGGCGCGGCACGTCGCGCGTCGCCACCTCAAGCATCTCGCCGCCGCCGTCGTGGTTCAGCACCGAAAGCAGGCTCCATGACGGATAGGGCGCGCCGCCGCGATACCATTGCGCGTGCGACCGCCAGTATTCCCCCTCGCCGAAGGTAAAGAAGTTCTGCACGGTCATACCCAGTTGCCGCTGCATCAGAAAGGTGTCCAGCGTGGCCACACCCGCCGCGCGCCCCTTCATCACCTGTTCCTGCAATTTCTGTTGTTCGGGCGTCAGGCGGGTGTTGTTCAGCCCGTCCATTGCATAGCCCGGCCCGGCCTCGTAGGTGCCGATTTCCGGGCGGTGACCGCTGCGCGCCTCGACATCAGCGGCACCTGCGGCCAGCGCCTCGGTGCGGGGCTGTGTGGTCTGAAGCACCTGATTGAGCAGGTTTTCATAGCTGGCCCGATCCGGGCGGACGGGGCCTTCGGCCTCGTCCCAGCCGCCGTTATAGGCCGCGATGCTCAGCAGATCCGCCGCCCCCGCCGGGGCCGCCCGGATCGCCGCACGGGTGCCGTAATCATTGATCGCCCAACCGCCGATAACGAATTCAACCTTGTCATCCAGACCCGCCGCCTGCCACCACGGGCTGGATTTCAAGATCTGCGCGACATGGGCCTGATACAATCCATAGACATCGCCGGCGCCATAGGTTTCCCCGGTCGCCGCATCGGTCATCTGGGGAAAGATCCACGGCGCGAACAGGCGGTTCCAGGTCTCGTTGCCCAGTTCCAGGTAAATCCGCCCGAACCGATCGCTCCACGGTTCGGTCTGCCCCTGCGCGGCACGAAGCGCGGCCCAGGGTTTCGTCCCGGCGCTGTCGGAGGCGGGGTCAAAGGGCGCGGCCAGATATTCGACCAGCCCCAGCCATTCCGCCGCCGTCAGATGCGGTTCGATCTGAAGCCACGGGTCCGCCCCGGCATCGCGCGACCAGCCCAGAAAGTCCGGCATCCCGGCCATCTGCGCGCCCTTGTGCCGGAACCCGCCGGTGCGCAGCAGGCTGCCCAGATCATAGGTATCGGTCCCGGTGCGCGACATCCCATGCATCCGCAGCGCCGACACGCCCGATTCGCGCAGCCGCGTCCGGTCGGTCGCATCCAGCGCAAGGAAGGGCGTGTCAGACCGGCGCACCCGCAGATCGTCCAGATCGACCCGGCCCGGCCCTTGCAGCATCAGTTCCATCTGCCCGACAGGGGCCGCGGCGGTCAACGCCTCGGGCACGGTGAATGTCGCCGTCACCTCGCGCCATTCGGTGCCGTAATCCAGCGCCACGGGCGGCAGATCGCGATACGGCCCCAGCAGGCGGAACTGCGCGCGCCCTGCCCGTTCGCCGCGCAGGCGCGCGGATACGGTGTATTCGACACCGGGGCGCAGCACATCATACCAGTCCTGATCGGTGCCCGCGTGGTTATAGGTCTGGATGGCGACACGGCTGCGCCCCGGCAGGCTGGTTTCCAGATAGGTCAGCCCGCCCCATTGCCGCAGCGGGTCGGGGTCGTGGCGCCGGATCGCCCAGCTTGCATC
>JAUNUO010000037.1:10965-14302 GCA_030538135.1 Paracoccus sp. (in: a-proteobacteria) | reverse complement strand
GGACAGCCTGCCCCGGCTGTCATAGGCGCGCACCGTGAACCAGCGCGGAACACCGGGCCGTTCCCATTTCGCAAGCTCGACCGACGCGCCGTTAAGGTCAGGATCAAGGGCGGCATTGGTGCCTGTCGCCGCAAACCATCCGGCGACGGCGTAGCCATCGGGGGCGACCACGCCCCGGCGCACCTCGCGGAACTGACCGTTTTCGATCCGCAGAACCTCGATCTCGGCCCCGTCCAGCGCGCCGTCGCGCAACACGTCCCAGCCGCCGATGTCCTGTGCCGTCACGTTGATATGGCCCGGCGACTCCGCCGCCGAATCGGCCGAAGCCAGCATCCAGTTGCGATAGACGATCGGTTCGAAATCGCCGCCGGGGAAGAACCGCGCCCCTTCGCCGCTGGTCTCGATGGTCGCGGTCACGGCGCGCGCGGCCGGCGCCGCGACCTGATCCGTGACGGAAAACCGCGCCGTTTCGGCCTGTGCGGCACCGGCCAGCGGCAACATCAGAATCAATGTCATGTGCAGCCTGTGCCACAATGGTTGGAAAGGCATCGGCGCGTCTCCGTCGGGTTTCGTCAGCGTCCACGGCCTAACACACCGCCCTGCCGCTGTCTTGCCACGCAGGCGGGTTTGCGCCGTCACAAAAACGCCAGCCCGGTGACAGGATCATCATAATTGCGGGCGAAGGCTTCGCCTTTCCGGCGGTTGATGGCATGATGCGCCGTCCGAATTTAACGATTGCCGCCACCATGCCCAATGCCGTCGCCTATCTTGCGCTGTTCAGCTATCCGCTGGTGGCGATCCTGCTGTTTCGCCGCCTGCCGCTGGTGCCGGCGCTGATCCTGACGTTCCTGCTGGGCTATCTGTTCCTGCCGCAGGGTTTTACGATCAACGTTCCGCTGCTTCCCGATCTGAACAAGGAGACGGTTCCCGCCGCCGCGGCGCTGGTGCTGGCGCTCAGCCGGTCGCGGACCGAGATGCGGCGCGTCGCCCGTTCGGTGGTGCGCGGCGCCGGATCGGTTCGGGATGCCGCCGCGAAAAAGCTGGTGCATCGCAGGCCGCATCCGCTGTTCGTCGCGCTGATGCTGGTGTTCATCGTATCGCCGCTGGGGGTAGCCTATTCGAACATGGACGCCTTTCGCGTCGGTCCGGTGACGGTCCTGCCGATGACCATGTTCGATGGGTTCTCGCTGACGCAGGATGCGATCATGACGCTGATCCCGTTCTTTCTGGCCCGCCGCTATCTTGCCGAACCCGAGGCGCAGCTTGTCCTGCTGCGGATCCTGGTGGCGCTGGCCCTTGTCTATTCCCTGTTCATGCTGTGGGAGGTGCGCTTCAGCCCGCAGTTGCACCGCCTGATCTATGGTTATCACCAGCACAGCTTCGTTCAGCACATCCGCGACGGGTATCGCCCGATGGTCTTTCTGTATCACGGGCTGGCGGTCGGGATCTTTGCGGCGATGTGCTGTCTGGCGACGGCTGGTCTGTGGAGGATTTCATCCGAGCGGCTGAAACAGGCCAATGAGGAACGGCGGCAAACCGCCCGCGACCGCGTGCGCGCCCCGGCTGTCGCCGCCGATGCCGGCGATCCGGCCGCCAAAAGCGGACCTCAGCCGGTGCGCCGCCGCAGCACCAAGCAGGCGCGCGATCCGCTGCGCAACCCCACCCGCTGGGTGCTGATCCTGATGTGGTTGATGTTCATGACCTTCCTCAGCCGCAATCTGGGGGCAACGGCCATTGCGGCGGCCCTGTTGCCGTTCATCGTCTTTGCCGGGATCAGGGTTCAACTGATGGCCGCTGCGGCCATCGGTCTGTTCATCCTGACATTTCCGATGATGCGCAGCGCCGGGCTGGTGCCGCTGGACACCGCCTTGTCCTGGGCTGCGGACTACAATCAGCAGCGGTCCGATTCATTGGCCTTTCGCATCCGCAACGAAGACATGCTGATGGAAAAGGCGAATCAGCGGCCGTTGTTCGGCTGGGGCAGCTGGGGCCGCAACCGCGTCCGTGACGCGGAAACCGGACAGGATACCAGCGTCACCGATGGCGAGTGGATCATCGTGCTGGGAACCTCGGGCTGGGTCGGCTATCTGTCGCGCTATGGCCTGCTGATCCTGCCTGTCGTGCTGTTGGCGCGACGACGGCGGGGCGATCTGGATCAGGCTTCGGCGGCGCTGTCGCTGATGCTGATCGCCAACATGATCGACACGATTCCCAACGCGAATATTTCGCCCGTGACCTGGCTGATCGCCGGATCGCTGGCCGGCCGGGTCGAGATGACATCGCGCGTCGCCGCCCCGTCGCGCCGTGCCGCCGCAGCGGCCGCCGGCGCGGCACGGGAACGGCGGGCGCTGGCTTAACCGGCGGCGGGCGGGCGCAGCGTCGGCGGCAGATCGCCCGACAGGCTGCCGCGGAACAGATCAGCCAGCCACGCCGCCTCGGTCGCGATGGCGTAATCGGCGCGCACCTTGGCGCGGCCCGCCTGCCCCATCCGGTCGCGCAGCGCCGGATCGGACAACAACCCGTCCAGCCGCGCCACCAGCGAATCCAGATCGCCGGGCGGCACAAGCCAGCCCGATTCGCCGTCGTCGATCAGTTCGGCGATGCCCGCGATGCGGGTCGAGACGACCGGCAGGCCCGCCGCCATCGCCTCCATCAGCACGACCGGCACGCCCTCGGCAAAACTGGGCAGGGCCAGCAGATCGGCCCCGGCCAGATGCGCGGCGACCTGATCCTGCGTCTGCGTTCCGGTAAAGATCACCGCCCCGTCAACGCCGCGCGCCCGCGCCTGCGATTCCAGCGCCGGGCGTTCGGGACCATCCCCGATCATCAGCAGCCGGGCATCGGGGTGGCGCGGCAACAGCGCGGCCAGCGCGTCGATCATCAGCGGCGCGCCCTTGACCCCGGCCATGCGCCCGATGAACACCATTGTCTTGCCCGGCGCGGCGGTGCGCGGCCCGGCATAGCGTTCGGGCTGAATGCCGCAATGCACGATCCGCATCCGGTCCCAATGGCTGCGATCCGAAAACAGCATCCCCTGCGATCGTGCGAAATGGCTGATATATGCGGAAAAGGCGCTGCGGGCGATCTTTTCATCCAGCCGCCAGCGATGCGGTTCATAAAGCTCGGTCGGGCCGTGCAGGGTGAAACTGAACGGTGTGCCGTTCATTTCCGATGCCAGCATCGCGACCGAACAGCTTGAATCCATGAAATGATTATGCAGATGGCGTGCGCCGATGCGGTGCAGATGCGCGGCCAGAACGCCGGCTTCGAGGAAATAGAACATCTGCCACAGCGCAGCCTTGGCCCCCGGCGAACGGGTGCGCCACGCCAGCCCGAA
>JAUNUO010000037.1:9504-10865 GCA_030538135.1 Paracoccus sp. (in: a-proteobacteria) | reverse complement strand
CCCCTGCTCCAACCGCCGTCGCCGCGCTGCATCCGGGTGGCGAAATGGACCGCCAGATAAGTCAGCAGGGACAGCGGCCGCGTCAGTCCCAGCCGCATCAGCAGGCCGGCGGCGACGCCGGCCTTGCCCTCGTTCGCGATCAGGCCGGGCCAGGTTTCGGCGATCTGCCTCACGCCCGCATCCTGACGGCGGCGGACCCGGACCAGCGGGCCGAAACCCTCGATCATCGGCCAGACATAGCGGGCCTGCACTTCGATCCGTTCGTCGGGGGCAAAATGCAGCCGCACGAAGGTGTCGTCCGAGATGATTTCGGGAAAGGCGCCCCAGCGCGCGCGCCCGGCGGCGTTGACCGCGAACAGCCCCGCACCGACCGCGCCACCCTTGACGAAGGGCAGTTCCGTCCAGATCCGGGCATAGCGGCGGGTGACACCCGTTTGCGCCTGCGCCACCTCAAGCGTGCCGGTGGCGTAACGCGGCTGACCGGTGGCCAGCGCCGCCCGCAACTGCCCCATCAGCGCCGGTTCGCAGATCACATCCGCGTCCAGAAACACCCGCGGCGCATCGGAATCGGCAACCGCTTCGGCGCGGTTGAGCGCGTTGACCTTGCCCGGCTGCGGGATCGACAGCAGATCAAGCACCCAGTTCCGCGCGGTAAATTTATGCTGCCAGGCCCGCACCCTGTCCTCGGTCGCGTCGCGGCAGGCATTCGCGGCGACGATGACATGCACCCGCCCGGCGGCGTCATCCTGCGCCATCAGCGCGGCAAGACAGCGGTCGATGTAATCCTGTTCATTGCTGGCGGGGATGATCACCGTCAGATCGGGCGAACTGGACACCATTTATCATAACCTCACTTTGCCGCGCACAGGCACTCTGCACATGTTTTCCGCTGGCATGGATCATGCTATCGGACGATGCAAGGCAGATGCTGTCTGCGTTGTTCTGTAATCGTCAAGGGTAAGCAAGTTATGAATCAGCGGCAGGAAACCGTGCGGATTCCGGTGTTTTCGAATGGCGGACCGGATCAGATCGGCATCACCCACCCCACCCGCGCCGACCTGCTGAGCGATCTTGCGGCGCATCTGGCGGGGCCGCAGGGGTTCACGCTGGCCACGCTGAATCTGGATCATCTGGTCAAGCTGCGCCGCGACCGGGATTTTCTGTCGGCCTATCAGGCACACAGCCATATCGTCGCGGACGGTAACCCTGTTGTCTGGCTGTCGCGTCTGGCCGGCCATCAGGTCGAGTTGATTCCGGGGTCCGAACTGGTGCAGCCGCTGGCCGCGCTGGCCGCGCAGACCGGCACCCCGGTCGGGCTGCTGGGATCGACGGATGAGGTGCTGGCCCTGACGGCGCAGCGG
>JAUNUO010000037.1:5184-9404 GCA_030538135.1 Paracoccus sp. (in: a-proteobacteria) | reverse complement strand
CCGAAATGGGTGCAGGCCGTCGCGATGGAATGGGCCTGGCGCATGGCCAGCAATCCGCGCCGTCTGGCCCGCCGCTATGCGGAATGCTTCGCCATCCTGCCGGGCCTCGCGATACAGGCCCGCCGCAACCGCCGCGACGCTGCACAAAAGGAAACTTGATCGGATTATCGGCATTTGGCGCTGTATTTTTACCGCACAAATGATTATCTTTCCCGCGTTCCCGAGTATCCCCGCCAGAGTGTTCAGATGACCGATACCACCGCACCCCGTTATCATTTCATGCTGTCCGACTGGATGCGCCCCGGTCTGTTCTGGCTTGCCCTTTCCATCATCGCGGCCTTTGCCTTTTTCAGCGACGGGATCACCGCCCTGCTGCGGGCGTGGCAACTGCCTGAATACAGCCACGGACCTCTGATCCCGGTGCTGTCGGCCCTGCTGTTCCTGCGGCAGCTCAAGGAAGAACCGATCAAGGAGGGCCCGGTGACCGATCGCGGGCCGGGTATCGTCCTGCTGATCGTCGCGATGCTGTTCGGCGCGCTTGGCACGCTGTCGGGCATCGACGATGTGGTTGCCTATGCGCTGATTCTGTGGGTCGGTGCCGTGCTGCTGATTTCATTCGGCTGGTCGCAGGGCAAGCATTTCTGGCCGCCGGTGCTGCATCTGGTCTATATGCTGCCGCTGCCCGGCGTGCTGTATTTCAAGATGTCCACCTGGCTGCAACTGATCTCGTCCGAACTGGGCGTGTTCTTCCTGCGCCTGATCGACGTGCCGGTCTATCTTGAAGGCAATATCATCGACCTCGGGGTCTATAAGCTTCATGTGGCCGAGGCCTGTTCGGGCCTGCGGTATCTGTTCCCGATCCTGTCGTTCAGCTATATCTTTGCGGTGCTGTATCGCGGCCCGATCTGGCACAAGGCCGTGCTTTTACTGGCCGCCGCGCCGATTACGGTGCTGATGAACTCGGTCCGTATCGCCTTTGCGGGCTGGATCGTGAATTACGTCGGGCTGGAACATCTGGAAGGCTTCACCCACTTTTTCGAAGGCTGGGTGGTGTTTCTGCTGTGCGTCCTGATGCTGTTTCTGCTGGCATGGCTCATGCTGTTCCTGCGGCGCGACAAGCTCAGCCTTGTTGACGCGCTGGACCTGAACACCTCGGGCCTTGGCACCCAGTTCGCGCGGCTGCGTCTGGTGCAGCCGTCCAAGGCGCTGATCGCCGCGACCGTTCTGCTGATCGCGGGGGCGCTTGCCTTTCATCTGCGGCCCGAGATCGAGGCGACCCAGGTCGAACGCACGCCGCTGACCCTGTTCCCGACCCGCGTCGGCGAATGGCGTTCGGACGGGCCGATTCCGCTGGATCATGCCATCGCGCAATCGCTGGGGGCCGATGATTATATTCAGGCCTCGTTCCAACGACCCGAGGACACGACGCCGGTCCAGTTCTTCTCGGCCTATTATTACGACCAGTCCAAGGGCGGCATCCATTCGCCCGAAATCTGCCTGCCCGGTTCCGGCTGGGAAATCGCCTGGCTTCAGCGCGAGGATATTGCCCCGCAACTGGGTCTGGATCAGCCGTTCAACCTGAACCGCGCGATCATCCAGCAGGGCAATACGCGGATGATGGTCTATTACTGGTTCGAACAGCATGGCCGCCGCACCGCATGGGATTTCGCCGCCAAGATGTGGCTGTTGTGGGATGCGATCACCATTCAGCGCACCGATGGCGCGCTGGTGCGCATCCTGACCCCGATCAATCCGGGCGAATCGGATGCCGATGCCGAGGCACGGTTGCAGGACATGCTGAAGGATGCCCTGCCGTTGCTGCCCCGCTATGTTCCGGGGGTGTGACGGTTCTCGTCACCCCCGACGCATTTTCCCGTAACATGCTGTGCGGCATCCATGCGGGCGATGCCTTCGGCAGGCCCGCAAAAGTGTCAGCCGGCTTGCCGGCGCAGTGACCGTTAATCCAGCGCCGCCATCCGCGACAGCAACATCTCGGGCGAGATTTCCCCGACATGCAGCCCGCGCAGCACCCCATCGCGCCCGATGAACAATGTGGCAGGCAGACCGATGGCGGCATAATGGCGCCCGAACCGCCCGTGCCGGTCCAGCACGACATTGGGCAGGGAAATCCCCTCGGTCGCCAGATAGGTGGCGATGCGGCGCGCATCCTCGCGCTGGTTCACGAACAGAAAGGTGGTGTCGGGGTTGTCGCGCGCGACCTCGGCCATCATCGGCATCTCGCGCCGGCAGGGACCGCACCATGTCGCCCACAGGTTCACCACGACCGGCTGCCCGGTCAGGCTGGCGGGAATCAGCCCCTGCCCGTCCAGCGTGGCGAATTCCTCGTCCGGCAGAACGGCGGGGGGCACATCGCCCGACCACAGGATCATCGCCACCGCCGTCACCAGCCCCGCCCCGGCCGGCAGCACTGTCCAGCGCAACAGCGCACCGTGACGGCGGAAATAGACAAAGGTAAAGACGATCATCGCTACGATGCCGTTGGGCACCTTGAACCCGCCCTGCCAGATGGCCAGCACCCGCCACGGTTCGGCGGCGAAGGAATCCAGATATTCCAGAACATGCCCGAACCGCGCCGCGACCACAAAGATCAGCACCGACCACCAGGCCCAGGTGCCAAGGCGCGGGTTCACCCGCCGCGCCAGCAGTTCGGCCAGCACCACGAAAACCGCCAGCGCCAGAATGGCGGTCAGGCGTTCGGTTGAAAAAACAAGAGGACCAAGGGCAACAGCATTCATGCGCCCCGCTTGCCGCAGGCCCGACCGAAAGTCCACCTCGGCCCGGTTGACAATCGCATCAGCGACAGCCTTGATCCGCGCGCCAAGGGGGACATCATGGTCGATATTCTGTTGCTGCTTGTTGCCGGGATCATCGGCGGAATGCTGAATGCCGTAGCGGGCGGCGGGACGTTCATCACCTTTCCGGCGCTGGTGTTTACCGGCGTGCCGCCGATCGCTGCCAATGCGACCACCACCGTGGCCGCCCTGCCCGGCTATCTGGCGGCGGCCATCGGGTTCAGGCGCGACATCCGGGCGATGGATCAGGCACCGCTGCTGCGTGTCACGATCTGGACGATGATCGGCGGCGCGGTCGGATCGGGGCTGTTGCTGATCAGTTCGAACAAGGCGTTTTCGGTGCTGGTGCCCTTTCTGCTGCTGGCGGCGACGCTGATCTTCATGAACGGCCCGCGCCTGAGGCAGGCGGCGGCGGGCTGGCGTCATGCGGTGGCGCCGTTCGGATTGGGAACATTGCTGCCGGTGGCGATCTACGGCGGCTATTTCAACGGCGGTCTGGGGATCATCCTGCTGGCGATGTTTTCCATGTGGGGCATGACCGATCTGCATCAGATGAACGGACTGAAAAGCTGGCTGTCCTTTGCATTGTCGGTGATCGCCTTTGCGATCTTCGCGATCGGGGGGCAGGTCGTCTGGGGTCCGGCCGCCATCATGTCACTGGGCACGATCATCGGGGGTGCGTTCGGCGCGCCGGTCGCGCGGCGCATCCCGATGCCCATGCTTCGCCTGTTGATCGCCGCAGTGGGATTCGGCATGACGGCAGTATTCTTTTGGCGCCTGTGGAGCGGAGCATAAGCATGAGCGAGATCAAACGCATCGAAACCGGACAACGGATGAGCCAGGCCGTCATCCATAACGGCACGGTCTATCTTGCCGGTCAGGTGGGTCAGCCGGGCACGTCGGTCACCGAACAGACCAAGGACGTTCTGGCGCAGGTGGACCGGCTGCTGACCGAAGCCGGGACCGACAAGACCCGCATCCTGACGGCGCAGGTCTGGATGGCAGATATGGGCGATTTTGCCGAAATGAACGCCGTCTGGGATGCATGGGTCGCGCCCGGCCATGCGCCGGCCCGCGCCACCGGCGAATCGGCGCTGGCGACGCCCGATTACAAAGTGGAAATCATCGTGGTCGCGGCGCTGTAATCGCCGCCAGAACCGACCGGGCCGCCCGATGGCCGGGCGGTTCCCCACCTTGACCCAGCCGTTGCAGGGTCAGGGCCATCGCATCCAGTTGCGCCTGACGGACAGGACCATCGGCCAGCACCTCAGCCAGCGCCGCCGCCATCAGCTCGGGCCGGCAATTGCCAGCGATGAATTCCGGCACCGCGCGGGTTTCGCTGACCAGATTGACCAGAGTCACCGTGTCGGTCCGCATCATCCGCAGGATGATCCAGCGGCTGATCGG
>JAUNUO010000037.1:0-5084 GCA_030538135.1 Paracoccus sp. (in: a-proteobacteria) | reverse complement strand
GGCGATGGGATGGCCGACGAAATCGCAGCTCATCCCGGCGGCCCGCATATAGGGCGGCTCGAACGGCAACAGCGCCAGAACGTGATCGACCACCGGCGCCATTTTCGCCGCGCGTCCCGGCCGCCACGCCCAGACCGAGGGCGCAACATAATGGATCACCCGCAGATCGGGCCACAGCGCCCGCGCCCGCCGGGCGACGCGCAGGCAGAAATCGGGGCTGTCGATCGTCACCAGCGCATCCGGGCGGGTCGCGGCGATGGCCTGCGCGGTTTCCTCGATCCGATGTTTCAGGTGGAAATAGCGGGGCAACACCTCGGTCAGCCCCATCAGCGAAAGTTCCTGCATGGGAAAACGGCTGACCAGTCCCTGTTCCTGCATCAGGGGACCGCCGACACCGCCGAACGTGATGCCCGGTTGCAGATCGGTCAGCCCCGCCATCAGCGCCGCGCCAAGCGCATCGCCCGATGGCTCGCCCGCGATCAGAAAAACCTTCATGCCATTGGCCCTGCTGCGCCCCAATATGCGTATTCATGCAAACAGAAAGCGGGTTTCCCGTTTGCATGAATACGCATCATTCCGACCGCGACCACAGGAACAACCCTTGCGCCACGGCGCGGCGGATCACCTCGTCCCGGTTCAGCACGACGACGCCCCCCGCCTCCCATGCGACGCCCGACAGACCGGCGGCAGCGGCCTGATCCACGGTATCCGGGCCGATGGCGGGCAGATCGACGCGACGGTCCTGCCCCGGTTTGGGCGCCTTATACAAAAGACCGCCATGCGGTGTCGCACGCAGCGCCTGATGGCGGGTGGCAAATTCCAGCATGGCTTCGGTCCCCGGCAGTGTCTCGAAGGCAAGGCACAACCCGCCCGCGACGACGCAGCCCTGCCCGATGTCCAGCGGCCCGGTCGCGGTCAGAATATGGGCCGCGCGTTCGGCATCATGCCGATCCGCCGTCGAAGGTTCGCCTGCCAGCAGGCCGGGGCCGGGCACCATATCCGGCGCCACATCCATCAGCGATGCGATCGCCAGCCCCGATTCCTCGAAAATGTCCAGCAGCGCCCGCAACGCCGCGTCATCCCCCGATTGCAACGCCATCAGCATGCGCGGCACCAGTTGCGCCGTCCGGGGATCGAACAGTTCCGGGTCCAGACGCGGGCGGCGCACCGCCCCGGCAAAGATCACCCGGCGGATGCCGGTATCGGCCAGATGATCCAGGAACGGCACCAGCCGTTCCAGCCGGAACGACTGGGCCGGTATCGGTGGCGCGAATTCCTCCATCGCATAGACCGGCGCGCCGGGCAGACGCGCGGCCAGCGCGGGTGGCAAGACGCCCTGCCCGGCAATGATGGCGATGTCGGCGCTCATGGGTGGGGCGTCAGAAAGCTGCGATCCGACGGGCCGAGGATGAAATCCAGCACTTCGCGCTGCATCGGGGTCGGCTCGCCCTCGGCAGCAGCGCGGGCCGCTTCGCGGAAACTGCCGCCGCCCAGATGGTTCAGCAGATCGCGCAGCGCCGCGATTTCGGATCGCGCGGCCCCGCGCCGTTTCAGCCCGATCAGGTTCAGCCCGTCCAGATGGGCGCGCGGCCCCTGCACCAGACCGAAGGGGATGACATCCGCCGCCACCATCGACAGCGCACCGATCATGGCCCCGCGTCCGATGCGCACGAACTGATGCACGCCGGAAAGGCCGCCGACGATCACGTCATCTTCCAGCACGCAATGGCCGGCGATGGCGACATTGTTCACCAGAATCACCCGGTTGCCGATGCGGCAGTCATGGGCGACATGGCTGCCCGCCATGAACAGCCCGTCATCGCCGACAAGGGTCAGCCCGCCGCCGCCCTCGGTGCCGGGGTTCATGGTCACATATTCGCGGATGCGGTTGCGGGCACCGATTTCCAGCCGGGTGTTTTCGCCGCGGAACTTCAGGTCCTGCGGTGCCTCGCCGATGCAGGCGAACGGAAAGATCACCGTTTCGTCCCCGACCGAGGTATCCCCGGCGATCACGACATGCGATTTCAACACCACCCCGCGCCCCAGCCGGACCTGCGGCCCGATCACGCAGAACGGCCCGATCCGGCAGTCCGGGCCGATGACCGCGCCATCCTCGATGATGGCCGAGGGGTGGATGACCGTTTCAGTCATCGGATTTCAGCGCCATCATGGCGGTAAATTCAGCCTGCGCGGCCAGTTGACCGTCCACAAGGGCACGACCTTCGAACTTCCAGATCTTGCCGCCGCCGCGCTTGGCCGAGACATGCAGTTCCAGAACGTCGCCCGGCACCACCATGCGGCGGAACTTGCAGCCGTCGATTCCCATGAAATAGGTCGAAAGCGGCTTGTCGATGATATTCATGCTGATGCCGACCACCACGGCCGACGTCTGCGCCATCGCCTCGATGATGGTGACGCCGGGCATCACCGGCTCGGCCGGGAAATGACCCTGAAAATGCGGCTCGTTGCAGGTGACGTTCTTGATCCCCACGGCGGATTCATAGGGAACGATATCGCGCACCTTGTCGATGAACAGGAACGGATAGCGATGCGGGATGATCCGCTTGATGAGGGCCAGATCGGCCTCGGTATAGGGGGCGGGTGTTCGTTCGGTATCGGCCATGACCTGTCCTTCGCGTCTTTCCATCGGGTTAGCAAACGAACGGACAGGTTGACAAGGTTGACCGGCCTTCCTGACACCGTCACTTTCATCTTGGTCGAAATATCCTCGGGGGCGCCGGGGCAGAAGGCCCCCGGCGTCGCGGGACGCAGATCAGGCCCGCCGCCGCGCCTCGCTCAGCCAGCCCGCGATCAGCAGACCCGCGATCACGGCCAGCCACGCCCAGTCAGGCAGAATCGGGCGGCGGGCAAGGCCGGTCACCGTGCTGGCCTCGCGCGGGGTCAGGGCGATCCAGCGGCCAAGCGGACCCTCGCCATGCGCCTGCCGTCCCGCGCGCACCGTGCGCAGATCGGGCGGGACGCCGTCGGACAGCCGCATCACCGCCCCGCCCGTCGCCTGCGCCAAAGGCCCAAGCGCCGCATCGCTGGCCACGGTCTGCTCGAATTCGCGCGGCGCGGCGGGACCAAGCGCCAGAACGCGGCTCAGATCGCCGTCAGCCAGCCGATACAGCCCGTGCCCCGGCGCCGTCCAGTCGGCGACGAACCGGCCCGGTCCGGCGGCAGTCAGCGGCAGGTCGGTCACCGTTCCATCCGGCGCGGTAATGCGCAGCGGCCCGGCGCTGTCGGCCATCGTGCGCCGCGTCAGCCGCACCCGCAGATCGGTGCCCACATCGGCCAGCAGGGTTTCCTCGTCCAGTTCGGGTTCCTTCATCGACCAATGGGCGATGCGGCGCAGCAGTTCCAGCTGCGGCCCGCCCCCCTCGAAGCCGCGCCCCCACAGCCAGACCTGATCCGAGGTCATCTGCGCCACCCGCCCCTCGCCCACGCGGTCGAGGATCAGCAAGGGCCGCCCCTCGGCCCCGGTCATCGCCACCGTGCCGCGCGTGACCAGCGTATCGGCCATGCGCAGCCAGCGGCCCCAAGCGTCGGACGGGGCATCATCCGGCCCGACCGCCCCCGGCAGGCCCGAGGTCACGGGATGGCGCGTGCCTTCGTCCGTCAGGTGCGGCAGAAAGGGCGTCTCGATCACCCGTCCGGTTGGTCGTGCGGGCAGTATTCGCCCCAGAGGCGACAGGTTCAGGCTTTCGACGCCTGCCATTTCCGGCCCCGCCGCCACCAGAATCGCCCCGCCCTTTTCAACATAGCGGGCGATGTTTTCGTAATAATCGGCGGGCAGGATGCCCTGCACCCGATAGCGGTCAAAGATGATGAGGTCGAAATCCTCGATCCGCTGCATGAACAGTTCTTCGGTCGGAAAGGCGATCAGGGCCAGTTCCTCGGTCGGCACGCCGTCGAACTTGTCGGGCGCGCGCAGGATGGTGAAATGGATCAGGTCTACCCCCGCATCCGATTTCAGCAGGTTGCGCCAGGTCCGTTCTCCGGCATGGGGTTGCCCCGACACCAGCAGCACCCGCAACCGGTCGCGCACCCCGGTGATGCTCAGCGCGGCAGCGTTGTTGAGATCGGTCAACTCGTCCGCGCCCGGCGCGTCAAAGGCGATATGCACCACGTTCTGCCCGGCATGGGACGGAACCACCGGCAATTCCAGAACCACGCCGACCGGGACCGCGAACACCTGTTCTTCGCCTCCGTCCAGACTGATGCGCAGATTGGCGGGCTGGCCGGCCAGATCGGGGGGAACCGCCCCCTGATCCTCGATCCGCAGGCGGATGGTCGCCTGTTCGCCGATCAGGCCGAAGGCCGGAGATTCCTCGATCACCAGCCGCCGATCCCAATCGCCGGGGCTGCCGGTCAACAGAACATGCACCGGCGCGGGCGCGCCCGGCGGGATCATGGCAGCGTCATGCGCCTGCCCGTCGCTGACCACGATCACCCCTGCCAGACGCGATTCCGGTTCGGCGGCGATGGCACGGGTCAGCGCCGCGCCGATCAGGGTGCCGTCCTCGTCATCGCCAACGGTGACGCGGCGCAGTTCGGTATCGGGCAGCGCGGCGATCTGGCGGGCCAGCGCATCCACGGCGTCATCGGTCTGCGCCGCGCGGCCCGGCAGGGTCTGACTGGCGCTGCGGTCGTCCAGCAGGATCACGATGTCGCTCAACCCCGCGCGGCTGCCCAGTTCCAGCGCCGGCCCGGCCAGCGCCGCCGCAGCGGCAAGCCCCGCTAGCCCGCGCCACGCCCATCCACGCAGACCCCGCCACAGCGCAAAGCCCGCCGCGATCAGCGCCAGCGCGGCCAGCACCGCGATCAGCCACCACGGCAGCATCGGATCGAAACGCAGGGCGGTCATCGCCGCATCTCCTCGATCCGCAGGCGATCCAGCAGGGCGGGGACATGGACCTGATCGGATTTATAGTTCCCGGTCAGCACATACATCACCAGATTGACGCCGAACCGCACCGCCATCTCGCGCTGACGTTCGCCCTCGAACCCGCGCCCGACCGCGAACATCGGCAGGCCGTCATCGTCCAGCGCCCAGGCCTCGGCCCAGGCATTGCCGCCGATGA
>JAUNUO010000036.1:19531-22966 GCA_030538135.1 Paracoccus sp. (in: a-proteobacteria) | reverse complement strand
GCGGCCCCCGCCGCACCATGGACGGCGGCGGGCCGGATCACGCCTTAATCCTGCATCGCCTTCAGATATTGCATCAGCGCGACCAGACGCTGCGACGTGGGTTCGGGCGTGCCGCCATCCGCGCCATACATCACGCTCGGCCCGTCCAGCAGGTCGGCAAAGCTGGGCATGGTGGTGTCGCTGCGTCCCATGGTATAGCCGTTGATCCGCCCCATCACCTGCAATTCGGGGAACTGTCCGCCATGCCGCGCGGCGATCCGCGTCAGGTCGGCGCGGCCCGGCACCCGCCCTGCGGCGGCCGGCCCATCGCCCTTGCCCGTCGCCCCGTGGCAGGCGGCGCAGTAATCGGCATAGTCCTGCGCGGCGGTCGCGGTCCGCGCCTCGGGCGCGCAGGCGGCGATCAGCCCCGCCGTGGTCAGCATGGCCACCCCGGCCAGATAAAGCGGTTTCATCGCTGTCCCTTTCGATTGTTGCCACGATCCTGCCCCAGACCGTCGCCCGCCGCAACAGCCGCCCATGGCGGCGTTTCGGTGGACGGGCTGTGTACAGCCTGTGTACAGCTTGTGCACAGGTTGCACAGCCTCATCCCCAGCAATTGCAGGGGTTTTCGCGGCGCAACGCACGTTCGTTGCACAAAGCAGCGCGCGCCCCCGTTGCGTGTTTATTCGCCCAGACCGACGATCCGGTCCATCCGCGCCGCCAGATCGTGGTTATGCGTCGCGATCAGCGCCGCCATCCCGGTCGCGCGGACCAGATCCATCAGCACGCCGAACACCTTGTCCGAGGTTTCCGGGTCAAGGTTTCCGGTCGGCTCATCCGCCAGCAAAAGCGACGGCGCATTCGCCAGCGCCCGGCAGAACGCCACCCGCTGCTGTTCCCCGCCCGACAGTTCCGCCGGGCGGTGTCCGGCGCGATGCGACAGGCCCACGCGCCCCAGCAGATCGGCCGCCCGCGACGCCGCCGCGCCCTGCCCCGCGCCATTGGCAAGCTGCGGCAGAATGACGTTTTCCGCCGCCGTAAATTCGGGCAGCAAGTGGTGGAATTGATAGACAAATCCCAATTCCCGCCGCCGCGCTTCGGTGCGCGCGCGATCCGCCAGCCCGGTCATGTCGCGCCCGTTCAACAGCACCCGCCCCGAGGTTGGCGTATCCAGCAGCCCGGCGATATGCAGCAGCGTCGACTTCCCCGCACCCGACGGCGCGACCAAGGCCACGACCTCGCCGCGCGCCACGCTCAGGTCGATGCCGCGCAGCACCTCGACCGGGGTCGGGCCATCCATGCCATAGGTTTTGGTAACCCCTTGCAAGGAAAGGACTTCACTCATAGCGCAGCGCCTCGACCGGGTTCATCCGCGCGGCACGGCGGGCGGGAAAGATGGTGACGACAAAGGACAGGAACAGCGACAGCGCGACCGCCCGCCCGATATCCCACAGCCGCAGTTCGGCGGGCAGGCGATAGATGCCGCGCACCTCGGGCTGCCAGGCGCCGCCGCCGGTCAGCGCATTCAGCCCGGCCATGATGTTATCGACGTTCAGCGCCAGCAGGACGCCAAGGATCACCCCTGCGATGGTGCCCAGAACCCCGGTGAATGCGCCGCACAGGAAAAATACCCGCAAAACAGCACCTTGCGTCAGACCCATCGTGCGCAAGATACCAATGTCGCGGCCCTTGTTCTTGACCAGCATCACAAGGCCGGAGGTGATATTCATCGCCGCGATCAGCACCAGAACCGACAGGATGACGAACATCACGTCATCCTCCATATCCAGCGCCGACAGGAAAGACGATGAACTGTCCTTCCAAGACCAGACCATCGCGCCCGCACCCGCCGCCTGCAACAGCGGCACGGTCCAGTTGTCGATGCGTTCGGGGTCGTTCACGAAAACCTCGATCTCGTCGGCTGCGTTCTCGCGGTTGAAATAGGATTGCGCCTCGGCCAGCGGCATGTAAATCCGTGTCCGATCAATGTCATAACGACCGGCGGAAAAGACATAGCTCACGTCATAGACGTTCACCCGCGGCGTGGTGCCAAAGGCCGTGCGCGCCCCGTCGGGCGAGATCAGCTTGACCTTGTCCCCGATGCCCACGCCCAGTTCGCGCGCGATCCCGGCACCGATGGCGATGCCCTGATCGAAATTCGCCAGATCCCCGACCGAAGTCGCCGGGTCCACGATCCGCGGCATCGCGGCCAGCGCCTCGGGCGTTACGCCGAACACCTCGGCCACGTTGGACCGGTCGGCGAAACTCGCCATGACCTGCCCCTTGACCACCGGCACCGCCCGCGTGACGCCGGGCAGCGCGGCGATCTGCCCGGCCACCGCATCGTAATCGCTGATACGGCCCGCCTGCGTGTAAACCTCGCCGGTCAGATCGTTGGTAAAGCTGGTCGGCGCCATATAGATCGAAGTATGCGCATTCGCGCCAAGGATCGTATCGACGAATTCCGCACGAAATCCGGCCCTTACCGCCAATGTGGCAATCAGCGCCATCACCCCCAGGGCGATGCCGATCAGGCTGATCCAGGTCATCACGCTGACCCCGCCTTCGGACCGGCGGGCACGCAGGTATCGCCAGGCGATCAGGAATTCATAGCGGGAAAAGGGGGCGGGGCCGGCCATTCGCACCTCGGGTCAAAGCGGGCGCAAACTGGACGCGGGGGGGCAAAAGATCAAGCCGACATTGCCGTGAGGGTGAATTGCGCCTATGGGGCGGCATGGCCAAACCCGTCACATCCTTCACCTGCACCGAATGCGGCGCGTCCCATCGCAAATGGGCCGGGCGCTGCGAAGCCTGTGGGGCGTGGAACAGCATCGTCGAAGAAGCCCCCCTGGCGCAGGGGCCGGGGCGCGGGCTTGGCGCGGCGCGCGGGCGCGTGGTGCCTCTGGCCGGGCTGACCACGGACGAGCCGCCCCCCGCCCGCACCGCCAGCGGGATCGAGGAATTCGACCGCGTGCTGGGTGGCGGCCTTGTGCCGGGCAGCGCGATTCTGGTCGGCGGCGATCCGGGCATCGGCAAATCCACCCTGCTGTTGCAGGCGGCGGCAGCATTTGCACGGCGCGGGGCGCAGGCGATCTATCTGTCGGGCGAAGAGGCCGGGGCGCAGATCAGGATGCGCGCCGGGCGGCTTGGCCTGACCGATGCGCCGGTGCGGCTTGGCTCGGAAACCAACCTGCGCGACATCCTGACCACGCTGGATGTCGAACGCCCCGATCTGGCGGTGATCGATTCGGTGCAGACCCTGTGGTCCGATCAGGTCGAGGCCGCACCGGGTTCGGTGGCGCAGGTCCGCGCCGCCGCGCACGAATTGGTGACGTTTGCGAAACGAACCGGCGTGGCGGTGGTTCTGGTCGGCCACGTCACCAAGGAAGGCCAGATCGCCGGGCCGCGCGTGGTCGAACACATGGTCGATACCGTGATCTATTTCGAGGGCGAGCG
>JAUNUO010000036.1:15257-19431 GCA_030538135.1 Paracoccus sp. (in: a-proteobacteria) | reverse complement strand
ACGCTGGCCAGCCCGCGCCGCACCGTCGTCGGGCTGGATTCGGGCCGCGTCAGCACCATTCTGGCAGTGCTCGAATCGCGCTGCGGGATTCCCTTTGCCGGGCTGGACGTGTTCCTGAACGTCGCGGGGGGTATGCGCGTGGCCGAACCCGCCGCCGATCTGGCCATCGCAGGGGCGCTGTTATCGGCGCGCGAGGATGCGCCTTTGCCCGCCGATGCGGTTCTTTTCGGGGAAATCAGCCTGTCGGGCGCGCTACGTCCCGTCGCGCAGACGGAAAACAGGTTGAAAGAAGCCCGAAAACTTGGTTTTTCACAGGCGATTTTGCCCGAAAGCCAGCGGCTTGAGGGCGACGGCACCATGCAGCAACGCCGCATGGCCGATCTGACCGCTTTCGTGGGCGAAGTCTTTGGCGCCGGCTAAGACCCGCTGAAATAACAAGAACCGGCGCGGAACGAGGACGATGGACGGATTTACGATCATAGATGCAGTGGTGGCGGCAGTCATCATCCTGTCGGCCATTCTGGCGTGGAGCCGGGGCTTCGTGCGCGAATCGCTGTCCATTCTGGGCTGGATCGCGGCGGCCATCATGGCCTTTCTGTTCGCGGGCGCGGTCAAACCGCTGATCGCGCAGGTGCCGGTGCTGGACCGCTTTCTGGGCGACAGTTGCGAACTGGGTATCATCGCGGGTTTCGCGGTGGTGTTTGCGCTGGCTCTGGTGGTGTTTTCCATCATCACGCCGCTGTTTTCATCGGTGGTGCAGCGGTCGGCCCTTGGCGGCGTCGATCAGGGCATGGGCTTTCTGTTCGGGGTCGCGCGGGGTGTCCTTCTGGTGGCGATCGCCTTCATCGTCTATGACCGGGTGATGACCAGCCAATCCGTGCCTGTGGTCGAAAATTCCCGTTCGGCGCAGGTGTTTGCCCGGCTGAGCAACCAGATGGACGAACAGATCCCCGCAGATGCGCCGGGCTGGATCGTGTCGCGCTATGAACAGCTTGTCCGGTCCTGCGGCCCGGCGGCTGATGCGCCCGCCACGACTGCGCCCGGCAACTGATCTTGACGGTTTGGTAACAATTCGTCTCCGCGGCACGCGCGGGGGCGTGACTTTTGCCGGCGCGCAACCTACATAGCGGCTGACCGACAATACCCCAAAACAGGACGCACCGGATGAAACCCTTTCTGGCCGATCCTTTCGATTCGGACAGCCTGCACGAAGAATGCGGCGTGTTCGGTGTCATCGGCGTGGCCGATGCCGCCAGCTTTGTGGCACTGGGGCTTCATGCCCTTCAGCATCGCGGACAAGAGGCCGGGGGCATCTATTCCTTTGCGCCGGAAAACGGTTTCAACGGGGCGCATCGGTTCGGCTATGTGCGTGACAATTTTACCAAGGCCGACGTGATGGCCACCCTGCCCGGTGCGCTGGCCATCGGGCATGTGCGCTATTCCACCGCCGGACCCAAGGCGAATACCGCGATCCGCGACGTGCAGCCGTTTTTCGGCGAATTCGCCATGGGCGGCTGTGCGATCGCCCATAACGGCAACATCACCAACGCCGCCGCGCTGCGCCGCGAGTTGATAGAACGCGGCAGCATCTTTCAATCGAGCAGCGATTCGGAATGCATCATCCACCTGATGGCGCGGTCGATTCAGCGCAATCTGCCCGAACGGCTGAAAGACGCGCTGCGCCGGGTCGAGGGCGCCTTCAGCGTCATCGCCATGACCCGCACGAAGCTGATCGGCGTGCGCGACGCCCTTGGGGTGCGGCCCCTGGTTCTGGGCCGCGTGGGCGATGATGGCTTTGCGCTGGCATCGGAAACCTGTGCGCTGGACATCATCGGGGCCGAATTCGTGCGCGAGATCGAGCCGGGCGAAATGGTCGTCATCTCGGCCGGGAAGGTCGAAAGCTCGCGCCCCTTTGCACCTGCCGGCAGTCGGTTCTGCATCTTTGAACATGTCTATTTCAGCCGCCCCGATTCGATCATCGGCGGGCGTTCGGTCTATGAAACGCGCCGTCAGATCGGCGTCGAACTTGCCCGCGAAGCCCCGGTCGAGGCCGATCTCGTCTGCGCCGTCCCCGACAGCGGCACTCCGGCGGCCATCGGCTATGCGCAGGAAAGCGGCATTCCCTTTGGCATGGGGATCATCCGCAATCAGTATATGGGCCGCACCTTCATCGAACCGACCGACCAGATCCGCAACATGGGCGTTCGGCTGAAGCTGAACGTGAACCGCGCGCTGGTGCGGGGCAAGCGGGTCGTGCTGGTCGATGACAGCGTGGTGCGCGGCACCACCAGCCGCAAGATCAAGGATATGATCGTCGATGCCGGCGCCGCCGAGGTGCATTTCCGCATCGCCAGCCCACCAACCGCATGGCCCTGTTTCTATGGTGTCGATACGCCCGACCGCGAAAAACTGCTGGCCGCGCAGATGACGCCCGAGGAAATGCGCAACTGGATCGGCGTCGATTCGCTGGCTTTCGTGTCGCTGGACGGGCTTTACCGCGCCGCGGGCGAGGCCACGGGCCGCAACTCCGGTTGCCCGCAATATTGCGACGCCTGTTTCTCGGGCGATTACCCCGTCGCACCATCCGACCAGATCGAGCGCGGGTTCCAGATGCGCGAAGGCAGCGAAACGGCCCACGCGGCCGAATAGACAGGTCAGCCTTGGGTCGGCTGACCAAAGCGGTCGATCATCCGTTTCCTGATCTGATCGCGGGTCTGCCGATACAGGGCCAGTTTCGCCTCGCGCCCCTCGCCCATGCCGGTGGGGTCCATGATCGGCCAGTATTCCACATCCAGATGGAACATCCGCGTCAGTTCCAGCGCCATCCGCTGACTGGCCGGGGACAGGGCGACGATCAGATCGAAACCGCCCAGATCGTCGCCCCAGTCCTGCATTTCCTCGAAACTACGGCTGCGGTGGTTGGACAGTTCTATCCCGATCTCGTCACAGACCGCGATGGCGAAACCGTCGATTTCCAGATCGTTCCTGACGCCCGCCGATTGCACATAGGCGCGACGGCCGTAGAATTTCTTCATCATCCCCTCGGCCATGGGCGAGCGGATGGCGTTGTGATCGCAGCAGAACAGCACCGAATGAGGAAGGCCGCTTCCTGCCATCTTACCCCTGCGGAATCAGGGCGCAGATCAGGGTGAACAGGCGGCGGGCGGTGTCGATGTCCAGATCGGCCTTGCCCTCCAAGCGTTCCTGCAAGGTGCGCGCCCCTTCGTTATGGATGCCGCGACGGGCCATGTCGATGGCCTCGATCTGGGCAGGGGGCAGACGTTTCACCGCGTCGAAATAGCTGTTGCAGATCTGGAAGTAATCCTTGACCACCTGCCGGAACGGACCCATCGACAGATGAAATTCGGCCACCTGCGTCTCGGCTTCGGTGGCGATGTCGAACACCAGCCGCCCTTCGCGGATCGCCAGATCCAGCGCATAGGGACCGGGCGGCGCCTCGGCCCCGTCGCGGCCGGAAATGGCAAAGCTGTTGTCCTCGATCAGGTCAAAGATCGCCACGCGGCGTTCCTGTTCCATCTCGGGGGTGGCGGGCGGCAGGGCGGAATCGTCGATTTCAATGCGGCACAGGCGGTTCATGCGGTGCAGTCCCCTATCGTCAATATCATTCGGCACCTTGGCCCGATTGGTTCAGGGCGTCCAGACGGGATTGCACCGATTGCGCATGGGCACCCAACCCTTCGGACAAGGCCAGCCGCACCGCCGCCGGGCCAATGGCTGACAGCGCGCCGGGCGTCATCCGGGCAACCGTGGTGCGTTTGAGGAAATCCATCACCGACAGCCCGGATGAAAACCGCGCCGACCGCGCCGTGGGCAGGACGTGGTTCGGGCCACTGACGTAATCGCCCACTGCCTCGGGCGTCAGGCCGCCCAGAAAGATCGCCCCGGCATGGCGGACCGTTGCGGCAACGGCATCGGGGTCGTCGGTGCAGATTTCCAGATGTTCGGGCGCGATACGGTCGGACAGAGCGGCCGCCTCGTCCAGATCGCGGGTGACGATGACCGTGCCATAATCGCGCCAGCTTGCCCCGGCGATCTCGGCGCGCGGCAGGGTCGGGATGATGCGGTCCACCGCGCCAGCGACGGCATGGGCCAGCGCGGCGTCGGGCGTTATCAGGATCGACTGCGCCGCCGTGTCATGTTCGGCCTGCGCCAG
>JAUNUO010000036.1:12502-15157 GCA_030538135.1 Paracoccus sp. (in: a-proteobacteria) | reverse complement strand
CGTCGGGCGTTATCAGGATCGACTGCGCCGCCGTGTCATGTTCGGCCTGCGCCAGTAGATCCAGCGCCAGCCAGTCGGGGTTTTGTTCGCCTTCGGCGATGATCAGCACCTCGGACGGGCCGGCGATCATGTCGATGCCGACCTTGCCGAACACCTGCCGTTTCGCCGCCGCCACAAAGGCGTTGCCCGGCCCGGTGATCTTGTCCACTGGCGCCACGGTTTCGGTGCCATAGGCCAGCGCCGCAATCGCCTGAGCGCCGCCGATGCGGTAAATCTCGTCCACCCCGGCCAGTTCTGCGGCCAGCAGCACCAGTGGATTCAGCACACCATCCGGTGTCGGCACGCAGATCGCCAGCCGCCGCACCCCGGCCACCCGCGCCGGGATCGCGTTCATCAGCACCGAGGACGGATAGCTGGCCAACCCGCCCGGCACATACAGCCCCGCCGCATCCACCGCCGACCAGCGCCAGCCAAGCACCGCGCCCGCCGGATCGGTCCATTCCTCATCGCGGGGCATCTGTCTTTCGTGATAGGCTCGGATGCGATCCGCCGCCAGTTCCAGCGCGGCACGGTCATCGGCGCCGACGCGCGCGGTTTCCGCCGCGATCTCGTCCGGGGTCAGGCGCAACCGGCCGGGCGTCAATTCCAGCCGGTCGAACCGCGCCGTCAGGTCGCACAGCGCCGCATCGCCGCGCGCGCGCACATCGGCGAGGATGGCGGCCACGGCCTCGCCCACATCGGCGGCATCCTCGCGCTTCATGGACAGCACATCGCGGAATCGCGCCTCGAAATCGGGATCGGTTGTGGTCAGAAAAAGGGGCATCGGCAATCCTTGCGCGGGTCATGGTTTCTTAACGGCTGGCGCGCATCCCCTCAAGCCGATCACATTACGATGATCGGGGGAATTTTCCGCGGCAATCTGCGTTACACCAGCAGAAACCTGCGCAGCACAATGAGGATGCCATGCGTAACAAGATTTTTTCCGCCCTGCTTCTGGCCGGGATGACCGCCGCACCCGCCGCTCATGCCCAGGATCTGGGGCAGATCATCGGCGGCGTCGCGCAGGGCCTGCTGACGCAGGAACTGGACCGCACGGCTTGGGATCAGGCGCGCAGCGCGAACACCGCCGCCGCGTATCGCAATTATCTGTCGCGCTTTCCGAACGGTGCATATGCGCGCGATGCGCGTCAGGCGCTGAACCGGATGGGCGGCAATGCAGGCTCGCCGTCGTTCAACGCGCCGGTCGTGTCCACGCCGGCAACGCAGGCCAGCAGCGCCGCCCGCACCGAAGCGGGGCTGAACCTGACCCGCAGCGACCGGGTGCGGGTGCAGCGGCAGTTGACACGGCTTGGCCATGATACCGGCGGCGCGGACGGGCTGTGGGGCAATCGCACCCGCGCCGCGATCCAAAGCTGGCAGCGTGCACAGGGGCATACGGTCACCGGCTATGTCACCGCCACGCAGGTCCGCCAGATCAATCAGCAGGCCGGCGGAACCGCCACGAACACGGCAGGTTCAGGCAACAACAGCGATGCACAGGTGCAGGAACGCCTGCTGTCGCTTGGCGCAGCCGAGCGGCGCGAGGTGCAGTTGCGGCTGACCCTGCTGGGCTATGACACGCGCGGCACCGATGGGGTGTTCGGCCCCAACACCCGCAACGCGATCAGCCGCTGGCAGGGGGACAGCGGCCTGCGGGCGACGGGCTATCTGACCGCCGATCAGGTCAAGACGCTGCGGTCCTCGACGCGCGGATAACTGGACAGACCCGCCTCAATCCGGATGCGTCGGGCGCAGCCCCGACGGCGCGGCATAGGGGCGGGTCACATCGCGCAATTCGGCGTTCAGGCATTCGCATTCCACCGCCAGCGCGCCGTCACCCGCAAATTCCAGCACCATGCGCCCGGTGCCGTCCTCGCCCGCCTGCCAGGTGATGGTCAGCAGTTCCAGCACGGTGTCTTCGTCGCGGGCGATGCCATCGGTCTGCACCCGCATTGCATCGCGGATCAGCAAAATGGCGCGGACACGCTCGTAGGGGCGTTCTTCGCGCGCGGCGGCTTCGGCATCTTCCCAACGGAAACGGTTGATGAGCAGCGCCAATTGCCGTGCCCGCGGGTCAAAGCGAATCTCGCCGACCGGCAGGATCGCGTCCTGCGTCAGCGCGGCAATGATCCGAAGATCGTCGGCATCTTCGGCCCGCAAAGACAGGGCCTGCGGCGCGCCGTCGGCAAAGCTGGCATCATTCGTCATGGCTGACCTCACGCAGACGGGTAATCTTGGCACCAACGCCCGACAGCTTGCGCACGACGCGCTCATAGCCGCGGTCCAGATGATACACGCGGCTGACCACGGTTTCACCCTCGGCCGCCATGCCCGCCAGAATCAGGCTGACCGAGGCGCGCAGGTCGGTCGCCATCACCGGCGCGCCGCGCAGACGGTCCACGCCGGTGACGCGCGCGTGGCCGCCGTGAACCTCGATCCTCGCGCCCATCCGGGTCAGTTCCGGCGCATGCATGAAGCGGTTTTCAAAAATCGTTTCCTCAAGGTCCGAGACGCCTTCGGCCGTGCACATCAGCGCCATCATCTGCGCCTGAAGATCAGTTGGGAAACCGGGGAAAGGTTCGGTTTTCACGTTCACCGCCCGCACCCGGCCATTCT
>JAUNUO010000036.1:0-12402 GCA_030538135.1 Paracoccus sp. (in: a-proteobacteria) | reverse complement strand
GGGAAACCGGGGAAAGGTTCGGTTTTCACGTTCACCGCCCGCACCCGGCCATTCTTGCGCGACACCTTGATGCCGCGCGGCGTTTCCGAGACGCTGATGCCCGCCTCGTCCAGCTTTTCGCAGAAGGCGGCCAGAAGGTCGATCCGCCCGCCCAGACATTCCACCTCGCCGCCGCAGATCGCGGGCGCCAGCATATAGGTGCCCAGTTCGATCCGGTCGGTGACGACGGGATGGGTCGCGCCGTGCAGCGCATCGACGCCCTGAATGGTGATGGTCGATGTGCCCTCGCCCTCGATCTGCGCCCCCATGGCGCGCAGGCAGACGGCCAGATCGACGATTTCCGGTTCGCGCGCGGCATTGTTCAGAACCGTGGTGCCGCGCGCCAGCGTGGCCGCCATCAGCGCGTTTTCCGTCGCGCCCACTGACACCAGCGGGAAATCCACGACCGCCCCGCGCAAACCGCCCACCGGGGCCTTGGCATGAACGTAACCCTCGTGCAGGTCCAGTTCGGCACCCATCAGTTCCAGCGCCTTCAGGTGCAGGTCCACGGGCCGGGCGCCGATGGCACAACCACCCGGCAGCGACACTTCGGCATGGCCATAACGCGCCAGCAGCGGACCCAGGACCAGGATCGAGGCGCGCATCTTGCGCACGATGTCGTAATCGGCACGCTGGCTGGTCAGATCGTGGCTGGACAGTGCCAGCACCTGCCCGTCTTGCAGGCTGGCCACCTCGGCCCCCAGACTTTGCAGCAGTTCGGTCATGGTGCGGATGTCGGACAGGCGCGGGGCATTCGTCAGGGTCAGCGGCTGGTCGGTCAGGATCGTCGCCGGCATCAGCGTGAGACAGGCGTTCTTGGCCCCCGCGATGGGGATTTCTCCACTCAGCGGGCCGTTGCCCTGCACGATGATCTGATCCATCTACTGCCCGTCCTTGTCTGCCTGCCCGTCCTGGGGATCGTTGTCATCCGCCGCACGCGACCGCGCCTGCGCCTTGCGCCGCGCCAGATTGGCACGCAGGGCGGCGGCAAGGCGCGCCTCGCGGCTGTCTTTGTCGGTCTCGCGGCGTTTTTCCGTCATCCGCCCCTGTTAGCGCCGCGCCCCGCAACAGTCCAGCACGGCGGTTTGATGAAAATGCCCGATACCCCCTTGCGCGCACCCGCGCCATTGTCTAAACGCCCCTCCACAACGCTGTGGTAGCTCAGTGGTAGAGCACTCCCTTGGTAAGGGAGAGGTCGAGAGTTCAATCCTCTCTCACAGCACCATCTTTCCCTATCTCCAGACCTCGTGGCGGCCGCTTCGGATGACGTGAAGGGCACCCTGTTCGACGGGCAGATCCTCGAAATCGGCCATGTCGCGGCCCATGGCCAGCAAGCGCAGCATGCGCAGGGTGATACCGTGGGTCACGATCACTGCCGGGCCGGTCAGGTCGTCCAGAAAGGCGCGGCAGCGGGCGGTCAGCCCGGCATAGCCTTCGCCGCCCGGTGCGTGGTCATACCAATCCAGACACGGCAGCGCGAACAACGTGGGATGAGCTGCGCGCAGGTCGTCGCTTAGCTGGCCGCTGAAATCGCCGATGTCGATCTCGGCCAGACGCGCGTCGGTGTCGAAACCACCGCCGAACACGATGGCCGCCGTTTCCATGGCGCGCCCCTGCGGGCTGGACATACGGCGGCCCTCGACCCCGGCGACCAGCCCGGCCAGATGCGCCGCCTGCGCCCTGCCCCGCGCCGTCAGCGGCGAATCCAGTCGCCCCTGCATCCGGCCTTGCGCGTTCCATTCGCTTTGACCGTGGCGCATCAGGTAAAGATCAGGGGGCATGAGGCAATCCTGAATCAGTCAGGGCGCCAGTTTTGGCGCCCTGCTGTGTGATGGCAAGTGCTTGCCGCAATCACCACATGAAATCGTCATTATCCATCTGCGAAACACGAAAGTTCTGGATGATCAGCTTGTGATCGCCGATGTCGATATGGACATGGCTGCCGACCTGGCTGGCCGCCTTCTTGACCGCCGACCAGCTGTTCATCGCGTTGAAGCTGCTAAGGTCGATTGTATCGTCGCCACGCTCGAAATCGGTGACGATGTCGCGGCCGCCATTGAAGACAAAACGGTCGGCACCCTCACCGCCGGTCATGGTGTCATTGCCCAGACCACCGTGCAGCACGTCGTTACCCTCGCCGCCGAACAGGCGGTCGGCACCTTCGTTGCCACGCAGGATGTCGTTGCCTTCGCCGCCGTGAACGGTGTCGTTGCCCTTGCCCGCGGTCACGCGGTCGTTGCCTTCGCCGGCGCGGATCAGATCGTGACCGGTGCCGCCCAGCACGGTGTCATTGCCTTCGCCCGCCAGGATGGTGTCATTGCCCGCACCGCCGTCGAAATAATCGTCGCCGCTGGAATCCGAGAGGTAATCGTTGCCGTTACCACCGAACAGGCGATCTTCGCCCTTGCCGCCAAAGATGCGGTCGGCACCGTTGCCACCATAGATCACATCGTCGTCATCATTGCCGTGAAGGGTGTCGTTGCCGTCGAGGCCGTAGATGGTGTCCTCGCCATCACGCCCATAGATCAGGTCGCTCGCGTTGGTCCCGCGGATCAGGTTGTCTTTGTCCGAGCCAGTGATTCGTGCCATCTTTCAGATCCTTGTCTGGTAGGTCGCGCCATGTGATGCGCTGATGTCCTGTTAACGCGGCCCAATGCAAATAATTCCATAACCCGCGAAAATTTCTACGGATCTGTGAGCAAGGCTAACAGGTCGGGCATTGTGCGGCGCCTGAGGTTATTATTTATGGCTTTGAATCAATTTGTTAGAAGCGGACTCGATCAGGTCGCGCCGCACGAGACCCCCGATCCAGTCTTGCGGAATGGCGGACAACCCCCAGCGGGCACCCGCGATCTGGCCGGTGACAGCGCCGACCGTGTCGGTATCTCCGCCCAGATTAACGGCGGTCAGCACCGCGCTTGGGAAATCCGGCGCGCGGTGGACAGACCAGATCGCCGCCTGAAGGGTGTCCAGCACATAACCGGAACTGGGAGGAAGCTCATCTTCCTGCCGGGCCGCGATCCGTTCGAAAATCTGATCGTGCCGAATACCTGCCTCGGCGGCGGCAAGGGCGTCGTTCCAGCCCTTCCCCGCAATCACGCCCAGAAGAAGGTCCAGAACAAAGGCGCAGGCCGCCTCGGACAGGGGCGACGCATGGGTCGTCCGGCCCTGCTGCAACGCCACATGCTGCGCCAGTTCCCGATCAGCCCGGTAACGGATCGCTACGGGCGCAAGGCGCATCAGCACACCGTTCCCGTCGGAATGCGCGCCGTATCGCGGTACCGTCAGCGCGCCGGTCCGGCGGTGATGGCCAAGCGCGCGCAACGTGTTCTTGCCCGCACCGATGCACAGCCCCGTGCTTGTGTTCTCGGCCAACTCGACCCAACGACAAAAGCGCGCCAGCAGATCCGCCTCGTCGAACGGATGCGCCGCGCAGATGCTGTCCGCCAGACACAGGGCCATCGCCGTATCATCAGTCCAAGCCCCGGCAGGTAACCGGAAATAGCCGCCCGCGCGATAGCAGGTCACCGGCACAAAACGGCCACGGGTCAGCCTCTCGACAGGCGCGCCCAGGGCGTCCCGGACAGCAAGGCCGAACATGGCACCCCGACAGCGGTTTTCGACAGAATCAGATGCATGCATGGGTGGCGAAGTCGTGTTTCCAAAGGAAAGGGCCGCCAAGCGGTTATAAAACCCAGCTTGACGGCCCAGCTATGATGGTGGGTGATAACGGATTTGAACCGCTGACATCTTCGATGTGAACGAAGCGCTCTACCGCTGAGCTAATCACCCGGTGGAGGGGCTTCTAGCGGTGTAATCGCCCTGATGCAAGGCGAAAGTCGGCTCTTGTCAGCTATCGTCCTGTGTCGCACCTTCAAGGGATTTGCGGCGCAGGCGCATGGTGATGACATCGCTGCCCCGAATATCTCGCTGATGGCTGACACGGGCCTTGCCAAAAGGCGGAATCGCCAGCGTTTCACCCGCGGCAATCGCTTCGCCCAGTTGTTCGAGCACGGCGTCGATGATCGGGCGGGCGGTCGAACGACCCGCACCCGATGCGGCGACGACGCGGTCCAGAAATTCCTTTTTCTGCACGATTCGGGCCGGCACCGGTTCGCCGCGCGACTCTGCATAGCCGACCGAGCCAAGACTTCTGCGCTGACCGCTGCGCGCTGCAACGGCCCTGTTATGGTCAGACATGATTGCCCCCAAAATCTCGAAGTGAACTATTAATTCAATTTCAACCGGGACCAGACCGGAAGTCAAGGAAAACAGTTCAGATTCTGAACCGAAAATGAAAAAAGGCCGGACGTAAGGTCCGGCCTTTGGGTTGCGGTTCAGCTATCAGCGTATCAATGCGCCAGAGCGCCGCTGTTTCCTTCGCCCGAGCGGCTGGCGGCGTGGCGGGCCGCCTCGGCCGCTTCTTCTGCGGCTTCGTCCCAGACAACCGGTTCAGGCATCCGCACCAAGGCGTGCCGCAGAACTTCGCGCACGTTGGATACGGGGATGATGTGCAACCCTTCCTTTACGTTGTCAGGGATTTCGGCCAGATCCTTTTCGTTATCAGCCGGAATCAGCACTGTCTTGATGCCGCCGCGCAGGGCCGCCAGCAGCTTTTCCTTTAGCCCGCCGATGGCCAGAACGTTGCCGCGCAAGGTCACTTCCCCGGTCATGGCCACGTCTTTCCGAACCGGGATTCCAGTCATCACCGACACGACGCTGGTGACCATCGCGATCCCGGCCGAGGGGCCATCCTTGGGGGTCGCACCTTCGGGAACGTGGACGTGGATGTCGCGCTTGTCGAACTCGGGCGGGCGGATGCCCAGATCGGGGCTGATCGAGCGGACAAAGGACGATGCGGCGTCGATCGATTCCTTCATCACCTCGCCCAGTTTCCCGGTCGTCTTCATCCGGCCCTTACCCGGCAGTCTCAGCGCCTCGATCTGCAACAGATCGCCGCCAACCTGCGTCCAGGCCAGACCTGTGACCACGCCAACCTGATCGTCCTTTTCCGCCAGGCCGTAACGGTGGCGGCGGACGCCCAGATATTCCTCAGCCTTTTCCGGCGTCACCTCGACCGATTTGACCTGACCTTTCAGGATCTCGGTTACGGCCTTGCGCGCCAGTTTCGCGATCTCGCGTTCCAAATTCCGCACCCCTGCCTCACGCGTGTAATAGCGGATGACATGAGTCAGCGCCTCGTCGGTGACGCTGAATTCGCCCTTGCGCAGCCCGTTCGCCGCGACCTGTTTCGGCAACAGGTGCTGACGCGCGATCTCGCGCTTTTCGTCCTCGGTGTAGCCGGCCAGAGAAATGATCTCCATCCGGTCCAGCAGCGGGCCGGGCATGTTATAGCTGTTGGCGGTGGTCAGGAACATCACGTTGGACAGGTCGTATTCCACCTCAAGATAGTGGTCCACGAAAGTCGCGTTCTGTTCGGGGTCCAGCACCTCAAGCATGGCCGACGCGGGATCACCGCGGAAATCCTGCCCCATCTTGTCGATTTCATCCAGCAGGATCAGCGGATTGGTGGTTTTCGCCTTTTTCAGCGCCTGAATGATCTTGCCGGGCATCGAGCCGATATAGGTGCGCCGGTGGCCACGGATTTCCGATTCATCGCGCACGCCGCCAAGGCTGATACGGATGAATTCGCGCCCCGTTGCCCTGGCGACCGAACGGCCAAGCGAGGTTTTCCCCACGCCGGGCGGACCGACGAGGCACAGGATCGGGCCTTTCAGTTTCGCCGAACGGTTCTGCACCGCCAGATATTCGACGATGCGTTCCTTGACCTTTTCCAGACCATAGTGATCCGCGTCCAGCACCTTTTCGGCGGCGGTCAGGTCGCGTTTCGTGCGCGACTTCACGCCCCAAGGCAGCGACAGCAGCCAATCCAGATAGTTGCGGCTGACGGTTGCCTCGGCCGACATGGGCGACATGGCTTTCAGCTTTTTCAGTTCGGATTGCGCCTTTTCGCGCGCCTCCTTGCTGAATTTGGTCGCCTCGATCCGGGCCTCAAGCTCGGCGATTTCGTTCTGGCCTTCGTCGCCGTCGCCCAGTTCCTTCTGAATGGCCTTCATCTGCTCATTCAGGTAATATTCCCGCTGGGTCTTTTCCATCTGGGTCTTGACGCGGGATTTGATCTTTTTTTCCACCTGAAGGACGGACATTTCGCCCTGCATGTGGCCATAGACCTTTTCCAGACGCGTAGCGACATCCAGCGTTTCCAACAGATCCTGTTTCTTTTCGATGTCCACGCCCAGATGGCCGCTGACCAGATCGGCCAGCCGCGCGGGGTCGCGGGCATCGGAAATGGCGGTGATGACCTCTTCGGGGATGTTCTTGCGCACCTTGACGTAACGCTCGAATTCCTCGGGAACGGCACGCATCAGCGCCGACACCACATCGGCATCGCCATCGGTTTCGGGCAGCGCGACGGCGGCAGCCTCGAAATGGTTGTCATTTTCAACAAAACCGGTGATCTGCACACGTTCGTGCCCCTCGACCAGCACCTTGACGGTGCCATCGGGAAGTTTCAGCAATTGCAGCACATTCGCCAGAACGCCGGTGCGGAAAATACCATCCTCGGTCGGTTCATCGACCGAAGCATCCTTTTGCGCGGCCAGCAGGATGGGCCGGTCGGCATCCATCACCGCCTCAAGCGCCCGCACCGATTTTTCGCGCCCCACAAACAGCGGCACGATCATGTGCGGAAAGACCACGATGTCGCGCAGCGGCAGCACCGGGTAGGTCTGGGTGGAAAATTCGTTCATGTATTCGGTCCTTTCATGCCCGAAGCCGCGGCCCCGTTGTTGGCAACGCGCGGCCCCTGCCTGCCGGCATATCTAAGGATACCAGACTTGCGGTTCAATACACAGCGGTGTTCGCTGACCGCTCCTGGTTAACCCAGGACTGACGGGAATGTCGGGATCATTGTTCGGGCAGGAACCGTTCAAAGACCAGTTGCACCGGACGCATCGCCATCATTCCGGCCCCCTCGCCGCCATGCAGTCGCAGGGCCAGGTCGTATTCGCCGGGTTCCAGCACCACCGGGCCGACCTGCGGGTTCAGACTGCCGCCCGTATCGTCGTTTTCCGCGACCTTCTGACGGCCAGATGCGAACAGCATCAGCATCGCATCGGTGTCCGATCCGCCGCCAAAGCCGCTGATCATCACCGCCATGCGCCGATCGACCGAGAACCGGAACCAGCGCGCCTTGGTCCCGACCAGCGCCACAGTTTCACGCGCCTCGTCCAGATTCAGCGTCACGACTTCGATCGAGCCGTCACGCGGCGGAGCCATCTCGCCGCGATCATAGGCGCCCCGCAGCAGTGCCGCCTCGTCAAAGGTTTCGGCCACGAGCTCGATCTGCCCTGCACCGCTTTCATATGCGGTGACGCCGATGCAATAGTCGCCGACCGGCAGCCCGGCGGGGAAATCCAGCCGCGCGTTCAGCCCCTCGTCCGAATCGTCGTTGCTTTGCAATTGCTCGCCCTGTGCACCGAACAGGGTCATCACCGGATCAAGACTGTTGCTGTTCGCTCGCAACGTCAGCGGCACCGTTTGATCGACCGAAAATCGAAGATATTCGGGGGATGGCGACATATCCAGCACCATCCGCAGCGGCCCGCCCGACAGGGTATCACGATTCAGCAGCGCAGGATCCAGCGCTATGGCGGGTGTTTCAGGCAGGCAGGTCGCAATGGCGCCCGATGCGATTTCGCCCTCGTCATAGCCCGCGCCCTCGTCAGCGGCATCACCCAGCGGAACCGCATCCGTCGTGGCAATCTGGATATTCCCCACGGCACCGTCCTGACCGCTCAGCGCCTCGATCACAAGGCAATAATCACCCGCCGGCAACGCCTGTTCGATACGCGAAGCCAGCGAATCGCCGAAATCGTCATTATCGGCGACACCCGTGCCGGCGGCATCCAGAACCTCGATCGCGGGATCTCCACTGCGCCCGGCAGGCACGGCCTCGATCCGCAGCGGCTGATCCGCCGCCGTCACCCGGAACGCGACGACCGTGCGCGCACCGCTGCTCAGCGGCGCCTCGGTCTGAAGGGCGGCGCCTGCGGTGGCATCCGACTGAGCGGCAGAACCTCCGATCCAGGACGCGGTTTCCCCGCCGCACATCAGGACGGGTGCGGCCGCATCCTGCGCCTCGGCCGCCGCAGTCCAGCCCAGAAAGGCACAGCCGATGGTCAGGGCGAAAGCCCCGCAATGGTTCGTGGCACGCATGACCGATTCTCCGGTTAACAATTATTCGTGCGCAGGCTGACTTATCGCCCCACACGAGGCAACCTTTATCGCGGCAACATGATCTCGGCCCGCAGACCGCCAAGCCGGTGCCCGCGCGCCAGCCGCAGCCGCCCGCCATGCGCCCGCGCCACATCGGCGGCGATCGACAGGCCAAGCCCGGCCCCGCCCTGCCCCGCATTCTGCCCCCGCGCCGGGTCCAGCCGGGTAAAAGGGCGGATTGCCTCGTCCAGACGGTCCTCGGGGATGCCGGGGCCGTCGTCCTCGATGGCGATCAGCAGGCTGCGCGGCCCCAGAATGGTCTCGACCTCGGCCCGATCACCGTGACGCACCGCATTGCCGATCAGGTTTTCGACCGCGCGGCGCAGCGTATCGGGGCGGGCGACGACTTGGGTTGCGTCGTCCCCCTCGGCACGGGTCAGCGCCACATTCTGCCCGGCGCGCTGCGCATCGGCCACGATCCCGCGCAGAAACGGCAGCGCGGCGATGGGTTCGGGCGGGCGGTCCTGCGCCTCGTCCCGCGCAAAATCCAGAAATGCCGACACCATCTGCGCCATCTGCGCAATGTCACCTTCCATCGCGGTGATGTCCTCGGGATCGGGGGGCAGGTCGGGCGACAACATCGACACCGACAGCCGCAGCCGGGTCAGCGGCGTGCGCAGGTCGTGGCTAATTCCCGACAGCATCATCTTGCGCTGTTCGCTGCCGCGTTCCAGCCGGTTGCGCATATCGACGAATGCCGTGCCCGCGCTGCGCACCTCGGACGCGCCTGCCGGACGATAGGGCACCACCCTGCCCTTGCCATATTCCTCGGCCGCGCGGGCCAGCTGGCGGATCGGCCGCAACTGGTTGCGCAGAAAGATCGTCGCGATCCCCGTCATCAGCAACGAGGTGAACATCATCAGAACCAGCAACTGATGCGGGTTCGATGCCGACACCCGCCGCCGGTCAAAGCCGATGCCGTAGGTGCCGAAACCGCCGGCAAGCGTCAGTTGCACCTCGCGGTAATTGCTGACCAGATCGACGGCGCGCAGATCGGGCAGTTCGGAGCGCAATTCCTCGATCACGACGCGACCGGAAAAATCGTAGAACTCCCGCTGATCGCGGGTTCTGTCGGGCGCCGGAAGCGTCAGAGTCAGTTCCAGCGGATCAAGAATATCCGCAACCACCGCCCGCGCCGCCGCCGCATCGGGCGCATCGCCGATCCGCGCGGCAACCAGCGCAACCTCGCGCGCGGTGGTGGCGGTCATCTGCCGCGTGACGCCCTCGAAATGGCGTTGCAGAAACATCACCGACACGACCAGCGTGACCGTCACCACCGGCAGAAACAGGATCAGCGCCGCGCGGCCATAGATCCCGCGTGGCAAAAGCCGTTTGAGCCAGCCGTTTTCGGTGCCGTTCGCCATGGAAACCCCGTCTGTCTGCCGCTACGCTATCCGCATGAGCGATGATCCGAAAGACCTGCGCGTCCTGCTGGCAGCCAACCCCTCGCCCCTGACCGGGCCGGGAACGAACACGTTTCTGCTGGGCCGCCGCCGCGTCGCGGTGATCGACCCCGGCCCCGATCTGCCCGACCACAGGCAGGCGATTCTGGATGCCGTGGCAAAGGATGGCGGCCGGATCAGCCACATCTTCGTCACCCATGCGCATCTGGATCATTCCGGTGGCGTGCCCGCGCTGGCCGCCGCGACCGGGGCGCCGGTGCTGGCCTTTGGCCCGGCGCTGGCGGGTCGGTCAGCCGCGATGCAGCACTTGTCGGGCCTTGGGCAACTTGGCGGAGGCGAGGGGCTGGATGCCGGTTTCGTCCCCGATCAGGTGCTGGCCGACGGCGCCGTAACCGAGGATCAGGAATGGCGCCTGACCGCCCTGCATACCCCCGGTCACTTTGGCAATCACCTTTGTTTTCAATGGGGAGATACGATCTTTTGCGGCGATCTGGTGCTGGGTTGGGCCAGCACGCTGATCTCGCCCCCTGACGGCGATCTGACCGATTTCATGCGCAGCCTCGCGCGGTTGCAGACGGCGCGACCCGCCCGACTTTATCCCGCCCATGGCGCGCCGGTGGACGACCCCACCGCACGCATCGCCGAACTGGCCGCCCACCGGCGCGAGCGCAGCGCCCAGATCATCGCCGCCTTGCGCCACAGCCCCGCCGACGCGGCAACGCTGGCCGCCCGCATCTATGATGTGCCGCCCCACCTGATGCGCGCCGCCGCCCGCAACGTGCTGGCCCACCTGATCGCCCTGTCCGACCTCGGCGCCGTCACCCCCGACGGAGACATCCGCGCCGCCACAAGTTTTTCAGTTCTGTAAAATTTTGTGCCAAACCCACTGGACGCCCCCGCAACCCATTGCTATATCGCCCCCCGTGTTCCGGCGTAGCTCAGCGGTAGAGCAGTTGACTGTTAATCAATTGGTCGTAGGTTCGATCCCTACCGCCGGAGCCAAAACCACTTCAATCCATTGATCTTCAAAAGGTTACCCGACCAGGAGTCGGAGCCTAGCCCCGTCGCGCACCGATTGTTGCACCACGCGTTGCACCAAACTGCGCACCGGAGTCGGATGCATGGCCGGACGAACTGCATTTCCCCACCTCCACAAGCGGCCCAAGGGACTCTTCTCCTGGCGCCGTCGATGGCCGCGAAACGCCGCCCCAGCCCGTGACGTCACGTCACGCCAAAGCGCGTTTCTCTGCTTCTCGTTGCGGACCGACTTCCCGACCGATGCGAAGGCTCTCGCCCGCCGGCTCACCGCGCTGAGCGATCCGGTCTTCGCCGCCGTCACCGGGAAGATCATGCCGCTCGACCGTGCCACCGCCGAACTGCTGCTCACCGATCTCGTGCGCTTCGAGATCGAAGCCTCCGACCGCGCGCGTGCCGTGGCGCCGTTCAGGCCAATCGAAGTCGCGGAGGCCGAGGCGGCCCGCGAAGCGGCGCTGCAAGCCACACTCCGCCGCGCGATCTTCTTGCGGGACCGCGACGTGGCCCGCGCGCCGCTGCGGGAGGTCGCCGCGCGCCTCGGCCTCGAACTTGACGAAACAGGCCCGGAATGGCTGTCGCTGGCCATCGAGGCGACACGGGTGCTTCTCGACATTTCGGAGGAACGCGCACGCCGCGACCGCGGTGTGTTCTGTGGCCAGGCGCCGGCGTTCCGTTCGGCGATGCACCTGCATCAGCACCATGCCGTCGCTGTCGCCATAGAACCTTCCACAATGACGACGGTGACATCGATCTCGCCGCAGGCCTGGTTCGGCGCATCCAATGCAAGGACGGCTCCCGATCCCGATCCCCATGCCGGTACCAGCGCCGCGGTGACCGATTCGACAGCCTCGGACGAGGTGCATAATAACATGCCGATCGATGCTCGTGCGGCGTTCGAAACGGAGAATTCCCCAAAGAAACCTGATCGAACGCCAGGTCCGCTCGCGGCGCCACACCCGGCAGCCCCAGCCTGCACCATGCCGACAACGCCGAAAAGGGCCGCATCGAAAGACAAGGAGTACACGCTCGACGCGGGATTTCTTGCCTACATCGAAGCACGCTCCGCCGGGAAAAGCGCGAAGCGGATAGACGAACCTGCCAACGTAAAGGAGGGCGAGAGCTGGTCGCGGCAGAGCGGTCCAAACGTCCAGGGCACGCGGCGCCTCATGGGACGTTTCTTTGGCGACAGGCCCCTCGCCTCCATGACCGAGAAAGACATGAGCGACTTTTTCACCGTGCTGCAGCACGTACCGGCCAACCACGGCAAGTCGCCAGAAGAACAGCGGGATCTGCGCGACCTCGTCGCCACGGCCGATGCGGAAGAGGCAGGAAATGCCACCAAGATCAGACTCGAGGGCACCATGTCGGGAATGTCACCCGGCAACATCGAGGCTGCGATCGCCATTGCACGGGTCCGGCGGGTCAGGATGAACACGGTCTATCGTCACATGCAGGACACCAAGCGCATGTTCCGGTACATGGTGGCGCTGGGCCGGATCGCGTCAAACCCGATGGATAACGTAATCTGGCCGAAGAAAACCTTGGATCGCCTGCTCGCGCTCGAGGAAGACGAAGGTCGGCTGCCGTGGGAGCGGGAGCAACTGACCTCCCTGTTCCGCTCGCCGAT
>JAUNUO010000035.1:17537-22982 GCA_030538135.1 Paracoccus sp. (in: a-proteobacteria) | reverse complement strand
CGGGTTTCGATGGTGATCTGATCGGTCACGATCAGGTCGAAATCGCTGCCCCGCGCAGATCGCCCAAGCGCAAGCCGCAGCGCGGCCCCGATCAGCGGCAGGGGGCGGCTGGCGCGGGCGATCATCAGGGCGAACCGCCCGGCCTCGACCTCGGCCGAACCGTCCAGACCAAATTGTTCCAGTTGCAGCCGGTTGGTGGCGATAAAGGCCAGCGCGGTCGTATAGGTCTTGCCGCCGGCGGTCAGCCGCATCGGCCGGCGCAGGTTCCACAGCGAGGCGATGACCGACCAATAGGCGGCCATCCGGCTGCGCCCCCAGCGGCGATAGATATCCTCGCGCTGTTTCAGAATGCGGGGATAGGCGCCAAAGCTGACGTTGTTCAGAAACACATGCCCGTTGATATCGCCGATATGGACCGCTGTGGGTTGGCCGTTCAACAGCGTTTCCAACGCCTGTTCCGGGGTTTCGCCCACACCCAGATCACGGGCGAAATAGTTGAAGGTGCCGCCGGGGATGACGCCCATTACCGTTTCCGTGCCGGCCAGTGCGCCGGCGATCGCGGCCTGCGTGCCGTCCCCGCCTACCGCGACGATCAGATCGAACCCGTCCTCGACCGCCTGACGGGCCAGCCGAGGCAGATCGCTGCCGCGCGCCGTGCGGAGCAGCGAAAATCCGGCGGCCCGGGGCGCAATCTCGCGTTCCAGCAGGGTGGCAATGTCGTCGCCCGCCTGCTTGCCGGAACCGGCGTTCAGGATCACGCAGACCCGCGCACGGGACAGGTGAAAGGGTTGGGTCGGATCAGACATGGATCACCGGAGGAGCAAGGGGCGGACCCCCTGCAAACACCTCAGATGATGGCCAGGTTCCCGGTTGCGACGGCGGCGGCAAAGACGATCAGGTTGGCGACCGCATGGGCCATGATCGCATCGGCAATGCGCCCGCTGCGCCGCGTCACCCAGGAAAAGGCAAGGCCAGCCAGCAGCGCCTCGAACCAGCGGTCGTGCAGGGCAGCGAACAGGGCCGCCGTCACCAGTGCGGCGACCAGAACGCGCCACAGCGGGGCGGGTTCGTCCGGCGCGGCGCCCCGGATGCGGCTTTCCAGATAGTCGCGGAAGAACAGTTCCTCGACCAGCGGCACCAGCAGCACCGTGCCGATGCCCCGGAACAGATACCACAGCACCAAGGCCCCACCCGCCAGCGTGCCATAAGGTGCGGTTTCGGCAGGTTCGACCGGGATCATCGCCCAGCCGACGCCCACAGCCGCACCAACCGCAAGGGCCTGCGGCGACATGCGCCAGTTGATGCTGCGGATAAAGGGCCAGAACAGCGCCACGGCGGCGGCCAGCAGAACGACCCGTGCCGGATAGAACACGGCGGGGGACTGGCTGATGGCGGGCACGATGACGGCGGTCAGCATGAACACGGCGAAGGGCAGGATGCGGGCGGCGTGCGGATCGCGGTTCAGCGGCGGGGGGGCGATCACGGGGCGGGCGGACGGACCGGCGGCGACCAGCACGCCGTCATCGCGGCGCAGCCACGGGATGTTGCGCGCCACCCCGATAATGGCCAGCGCGATCAGCGTGAACATGATCCATCCGGCATGGCTGTGGAACCCGCCGGCAGCCAGTTCGGGCTGACCTTCCAGCCCGATGATCATCAGCACCGCGATGCGCACGACGTTCAGGGTCGCGCTGGCCAGAATACCCAGAGGATACAGGATCAGCGCATGGGGAAAGCGGACTTCCGCGCGGAACAGCCACAGGTAAAGGCTGACGAACAATGTGACCAGTGCGATCCCTTCGACCCCCGAACAGACGGGCGCGATCGAGATGGCAAAGTTTTCGCCCCACAGGATCTTGGTTTCGATGTCGGGCGTAATGGGGTAACCCAGCCCGCCCACGATGGCGACCACGGCACGAAAGGTGATGTCGGCCACGGTGTCCAGCTGCCAGATCGGTTGCAGCATCATGGCGGCGGGCGGCGTCAGCATGCCCGCGATCAGCACAACCGGCAGCGCGGGCCCCGCCTGCCGCAGGAAACGGCCCCAGCGGGCGGCGGGTGCCAGATACAGGCCCACCCCGACCAGCATCAGGGACATGCCCCCGACCCAGAACGCGAACGATGGCAGCACCATCGACCGCGCATCGTCGGTTTCGCGCAGGAACAGCACCGGCACCAGGGTCAGCGCAAAACCCAGCAGGTTCAGCAACAGCGGGCGCAGATCGCGCCCCGGATCTGACAACAGATCCGCGAACAGCGGTCGGCGCAGCAGTGCGAACAGCCCAAGGGCGGCGGCGGCGCAATAGATCCCGGCCAAGGCGCGGCTGGCCCCGCCACAGGCAGCCGCGGGCCAGTAATCGAGACAATAGAAATTGATGCCATGTTTGAACACCAGCCCGATGGCCAGCAATTGCACGGCTAACAGCACGGCGGCAAATATCAGCGGCCGGATGCTGGGTCGGGGATTGGCTTCGGCTGTCGCAAACATGGTAAACTCACCCTTTTTATGGCGACAGGCCCGCCTTGCGGGCGGACCTGTCAATGTCATCGGACCTCTGTGGGATCAGGCCGCGCGACGGCGACGTTCCCAGGTCAGCAGCACGATGGCGGCCAGAGCGGCGATCGCCGCGGTGCCTTCCAGCGCGCTGATTTCCGGCACCAGCGTCGGGTCACAGCCCGGGCCGGTGCAGCCGCCGGCCGCGTTGGCGGTCGAGGCGATCAGCGAGGTCAGAGCGGCGGCAACGCCACCAAATGCGAACTTCTTCATGCTACATAGCTCCTTAACATCGAACGAGCGTCCAGGAGACCCGTTCACACACGACACAAGATCACCTGCTGGCGATCCTGACCCCGGCCCTTGGACAACCGGGATGCTTTGCAGGGCCGGTCAGGCCCGACCCTGCGAGTTTGCCAAGATCAGCACAAGCAATCCAGTGCCAGATCATTCCAATTTACGCCGATAATGAACGGTTGTTCATGCTCGCCGTTGGCGCCGGTGGGCTCCAGGATCAGGCCGATGATGTCGCCTTCGCCGGGAACGAAGCCGTCACCGTTGGCCAGCGCCATCTCGTAGATTTCCTGCGCGTTTTCGGTGGTGCCGTAGCCATAGCTTTCCTGCACGAACACGATGCCGTCGGTCAGGCCCCAGATGGCGCCCTGAACTTCGGCCTCGGTGTAGGTGCCGCCGTCGCCGTTGCTCATCGAGGTGAAGTCCTGGTTCAGGATCCAGTTCACCATGTCGAGGTTCTGCGGCAGCGGAATGCCGGTGTCGGCGGGCAACGAGTCTGCATCGGCCAGATAGATGTTGACCGGCAGGTTTTCCTTCAGCGGCAGGTAGTCATAGGCCGAAACGCAGTAGGCGATGTCGAAGGACTTGCCGTCGAACCGTGCATCACCGGTGCCCGACAGGGTGGCGGTGTAGAAGTCGCCGCCATAGGTCAGGTCCAGCGTGACGAACATGTTGCCGTTGCTGGGCAGGCTGTCCTTGATGCTTTCCAGCGTGTTGGTCACGCCGCACCACTTCATGTCCACCGCTGCGGAGGACGTGCCGCCGTTACCGTCGGCGATCGAATAGGTGTAGCTGACGTTGGTGCTGGTGCCGACGATCTGGTCTTCGTAGGCGGTGCCCGAGGCGTCGAACACCAGGTTGCCGCTGGTCAGTGTGACGCGAACGCCATCCGACAGGGTCAGCGTCTGCCCTTCGGTGATGGCACGGCCGGCGACATGGGTGACGCTCAGCGCATCGCCATCGGCGTCGGTATCATTCGCCAGCACGTCCACGGTCACGGCCGTATCGGCGCAGGTGTGGGCGCTGTCGTTCTTCGCGACGGGCGCGGTGTTGTTGCGGACCAGACCGGCATCGACGGTCAGGTTCGTTTCACCGATCGCCAGCGAGATGGTGCCGGTGCGGCCGGTGGATGCGTTGGCATCGCTGTCAACGGCATCGTTGCTGCCGGCATTCGCCGTGGTGAAGCTGTAACCGTCGGGACTGGTGAACCCGACCTGATAATTGCCAGCCTGAAGGCCTGTGAACAGATACTTGCCGTTCGCATCCGTGGTGGTGGTCGCCACGACGGCGCCGGTTGCGGCGTCATACAGGGTCACGGTCACGCCGGCGCGGCCGGTGTCGCCATTGTCCTGAATGCCGTTGCGGTTCGCATCGACCCAGACGTAATCGCCCAGCGAAGCCGTGCCCGGATCCTTGTAGCCGGCATCCACGTCGGTCACGTTGTCGCCAACGTTGACGGTATAGGTGCCGGTGCGGCCGGTGGTCTGGTTTGCATCGCTGTCAACGGTGTCGTCACCACCCACGTCCTGCTGCGTCAGCACGCGGCCGTTCGCCGTGGTCGGGAAGCGGACCGAATAGGTGCCGGCATCCAGATTGGTGAACTTGTAGGAACCGTCGGCGGCGGTGACGGTGGTGGCGATCACCACGCCGGCGGCGCTCAGCAGTTGAACGGTCTGGTTCGCGACGCCCGGTTCGTTGTTGTCGATACCGTCGCGGTTGGCATCGACGAAGGCGCGGCCTTCCAGCGAAGCGGTGCCCGGATCCTTGTAACCGGCGTCAACGTCCTTGACGTTCTGGCCGATGGCAACGGTATAGCTGCCGGTCTGCCCGGTCGAGGGGTTGGCGTCGCTGTCGATGGTGTCATTGCCGCCCACGTCCTGCGCGGTCAGCACGCGGCCATCGGCATCGGTCGGGAAGCGGACCGAATAGGTGCCGGCATCCAGATCGGTGAACTTGTAGGAACCATCGGCGGCAGTGGTGGTCACGGCGACGATATTGCCGTTCGCATCCAGCAACTGCACGGTCTGGCCGGGGATGCCCGGTTCGTTGTTGTCGATGCCGTCCTTGTTGTTGTCCTGGAAGGCGCGGCCTTCCAGCGAGGCGGTGCCGGGGTCTTTCAGACCGGCATCGACGTCGCTGGTGGTTTCGCCCGCGACCACGGCATAGGCGCCGGTGCTGCCGGTGACGACGTTGGCATCGCTGTCGATGGTGTCATCGTTGCCGACGTTCTGCGTGGTCAGGGTCTTACCGTTGTGGGTGGTCGGGAAGACGACCGTATAGTTGCCCGGCTGAAGATTGGTGAACAGATACGAACCATCGGCGCCGGTGGTGGTGGTGCCGACCACGTTGCCGCTGGCGTCCAGCAGTTGCACGGTCACGCCCTGCACGCCGGGTTCGCTGTTGTCCAGACCGTCCTTGTTCTGGTCGAGGAATACGCGGCCTTCCAGTGCGCCGGTCTCGGGACCGCTGGGGCAAAGGGTCAGCTTGTCGATCTTGGCGTATTCGCAATAGGTGCCATAGGCGCTCAGCTTGATGACGTCGCCGGGCTTGAGGTTCAGATTCTCGATCGTCACCTCATTCCACTTGTTGTTGTCGGAATTCAGGTTGACCGTCTGAACCAGCTGGTTGTTGACATAGACCTTGATCCAGCCACTGCC
>JAUNUO010000035.1:10148-17437 GCA_030538135.1 Paracoccus sp. (in: a-proteobacteria) | reverse complement strand
GGTTGACCGTCTGAACCAGCTGGTTGTTGACATAGACCTTGATCCAGCCACTGCCTGCGGTGTCGGTATACCGCATGGTCATGTCGAATTCGCCGGCCGGGCCTTTATAGGTGGTGTAGGCATAGCCGCTGTAGCCCGACAGGCCGATGACCTTGCCTTCCGACGCGCCGGTGCTGCTGCCGACGCGCATGCCGCACAGGATCATGGATTCAGCTTCAATGACCTGGCAGGCAGGGGTGCCTTCGTCCACGTCGCAGACCTTGACGGTCAGTTCCTTGTTTTCGACACCGCCCTTGCCGTCGTCCACGGCCACGATCACCTTGTAGGTGTTGGTGCCGGCCTTGGAACCGGGGGCTTCATAGTCGGGCGCTTTGACAAAGTTCAGCTCGCCGGTCTTGGCGTCGATGGTGAACGAACCGGCATCGGTGCCGCCCACGATCTTGAAGGTCAGCGCGTCGCCGTCCTTGTCGGTGGCGTTCAGCTTGATGACCAGCTTGGTGTTTTCCTCGACGCAGAACACGGCGTCCTTGGGAATGTTGGTGAAGGTCGGGGGCGTGTTCGGCGGAGCCGAAGAACCGGCGCCGAGGCAGCTGTAGTCGATCCACGAACCCGAAACCGAGCAGGTCTGGATGACGCTCAGGCCGACACCGGCAGGAGGAGTGGCGCCGTAGAAGGTGAAATAACCGTTGCCCGCACCGGGGGAATCGTGACCTTCGACGATGATGTCGATCAGGTAATAGGTCTTGCCGTCCGTGCCGCGCAGCACATGATACTTGTCGGCATACATCTTGCACCCAAGAGCGACGTTATTGACCGTCGCATCCTGCCCCGAGCGGTCGCTCGACTGCGTCTTGCAGGTCCACCAGTTGTAAGAACCGCCGCTCAGCACGCTGTCATCGTCCTTGGTGGACATGGTGACGGTTGCGGATGCCGGCATGACAAACGTGTCGCCATAGCCGAAATCGCTGCCATTCTTACCGTTGGCCAGCAGGTCGGCTTCGGTAAAAGCCGTCCATGTATAGGTTTTGGATGTGCTGTAGTAGTACGTCACTGTCGTCCCTCCTGAGTGTCGGACCGCCTTGGTTCGCAAGGCATAAGAAAACCACCCCGTCAGCGCGAGTGACGGGCAATATTGAACTACAGAAGAAGCGGGTCACTCCAAGGCCCGCCGCGCCCCAAAAGAAAGGGCACGGTAAGGTCTTTTCAGTCCCCTGTTCCACCGGGGATCAAACTAGCCCAACGACAGTTAAAGTTCATGTGAAAATTTAATAATCATGGTTCAGTTTACCAACTTAAAGCCCAATCCTTTGCCGAGAGTGCATAAAGTTCACACATTTCCACAACTTGTAAGGGTAAGCATTGTTTATGCTATCGGCAGACGGGCGCCAATCCGCCGATGGTTGCGTGGGTCAGCCAATGCTGACTTGGGATGCGAGATGATTCGGGTCGCGATCTTGGATTATTAGTTCAAAATTTATATTTTATAATTAATTAACAATGGATTAATGGAATTTTATGCGATCGCCCGCCGCTGCTTTTTTGTAGGGTTGCGGTAGGTCGGCACCGCATCCTTTCGATTCTGAACGATTCGTCCGAAATTGCCCTCGGCGGGGATCCGCTTATGCGGCAGGTGCATGGTTACCGCATTTTCTAAATTTGAAAAGCAGTTCAGTTTCCGATTTGTGCTTCTCGATCCAGGCGCCCCGCCTCAGTTTCGGATTGTATTGTTGTATTATATTCAATCAGCGGGTTTGTTGTTTTTGAACCGCTCGTTTCAAAACTGCCTGACATGAAACTTGTCGGATTGCCTGACAGGGCATGGGCGTGCCGGCGCGGCGTCGGGCAGCGCGGCTCGGCGCATTCTTCTGCCCAAAGCCGGCGTCGGTGTCGCAGAAATCGTGACCTGCCCAAAGGCAGTTGCGCTAAGGCAGGCGTTACCTGCCTTTTTGCAGGTTCATGTCGTCATTGCCCGGACGCGGCCATCAGCCGGACGCTGTCGCGATCCTGACAGCGCGCCACCCAATCCTTGACCGGTTGCGGTGCCGGCAGGCTTTCACCAAACCAAGCGAACGGCCCTGAACACAGCAGATCGGCGGCGCTGTATTCATCGCCCAGCAGGAACGGCTGCCGTGACAATGTTTCCGCCAGGCGCGAAATCGCGGTGTCGTAATCGCGCAGGCTGTGGGTGATGGCGGGGTGGGTAAGCCCCGTCCACGAAAGGATCGCGACGGGTTCGAAAACGCCCTGATACCACATCAGCCACGACAGATAGCGGCCACGTTGCGGGTGCCCGACAGGGCGGCCCAAGGGGCTGTCAAATCTGTCGGTCAGATACAGGATGACCGTCGCGCGTTCGCGGCCGCTGTCCTCGCCGTCGGTCAGATATGGCACCTTGCCTTCGGGATGCGGGTTGCGTGGGTCACGACCGCCCGATCCATCCTGCCGCGGGATCGTCACCTGTTCGACATGGACCTGATCGGTGACGCCCATGTCGTGCAGCAACTGCACGATCGAGGTCGAGCGGCTGTTGGGCGCGTGGTAAAGGGTCAGCATCTCTTGTCTCCTGCATTGAATGATGCACATGGTTTACGCCTGCGCCCCTGACAGAAGGTGACAGCATGGCAAGGTCCGACCGTCTGATGCGCCTGATGGACCGGCTGCGGCGATTGCCTGCGCCAGTGACGGCGATACGCCTTGCCGCGGAAACCGGCGTATCGCCGCGCCAGCTTTACCGCGACATCGCCACCCTGCGCGCGGGTGGCGCGCTGATCGACGGAGAGGCGGGGGTGGGCTATACCCTGACCGAAGACCCGGCGCTGCCGCCTCAGTCCTTTTCACGGCTGGAAATCGAGGCGCTGCGACTGGCAGTCGAGGCGCTGCCGGCCATCGGCGATCCCGAACTGACCGAGGCCGCTCATGCCGCGCTGTCGCGCATGATTGCCACCTTGCCCGAGCGGCAGTCGCATCAGGCGCTGCACGCGATCATGAAAACCTTTGCGCCGCCGCCCGACCGCGACCCGCCGCAGGTGCCGCTGTCGCTGATCCGGCAGGCGTGCTGGGATGAACAGGCGATGCTGATCGACTATCGCGATTTGCAGGGGACGCAGACGCGGCGGGTGATCTGGCCGTTGGGCCTGTCCTATTCAGACCGCGCGCTGATGTTGTTGGCCTGGTGCAGGTTGCGGATGGATTTCCGCACCTTTCACGTCAACCGGATCACCGATGCTGCCCTGACCGGGGACAGCTTCCGCCCGCGCAGGGTGCCCTTGATGCGCGATTATATCGCCACGCGGCGCGATATGAAAAAGCCGGGGTCTGCGGATCGCAGCCCCGGCCCGGATTGCTTCGTTCGACCGGATCAGAACTGATAGTTCAGGCCGATCTTGATCAGGTGGTGTTCCGGCGTGGCGACGGTCTGAACGCCGGAATCGCTGTCGTCGCTGGCCGGGAAGAACACGTCGGTCTTGCCGAAGTTGTAATAGTTCCACTCGCCGAACACCGACAGACGTTCGCTGACCTTACGTTCCACACCGGCGCCGATAACATAACGGGTGGCGTCATAATCAACCGATTGTGCGCCATCGCCCGTGCCCTGAGTATAGGTGAAATCGCCGTATGCGACACCCGCCAGCCCGTAAACCAGCGTCTGCTCATTCACCAGCGAACCGCCCTTGAACTTCAACGAGATGATGTGGTTGACCTCGGATTTGCCGCCATCGTCAAAGGTGCTGCCATTTTCGGCATTGGCATAATCGTCTTCGACGCCGCCGAAATCGACCGTCAGTTCGGGGCCATAGACGAATTTGTTACGCTGCCAGCGATAGCCGAGGGCAAGCGTTCCGGCCGCGCCGCTCACGTCCAGGCTTTCGCCCGCCGGCGTCGCGGAACCGGCGGCCACGGTTTCCATGCCCACACGATCATCGCCGTTGAACGCATAACCCAGCGCACCGCCGACATAGGCACCGGCCCACAGGGGCGTGGCCACCTGTTCGGACGGAGCGATCACAACCGGAGCTTCGATGACCGGCGGGGTGTAACCGCCGGCGATGGCCGCGGCGGGCAGGGCGAGGGTAACGAGGGTGGCAAGGCGCAGGCTGCGGATCATGGCGATTTCCCTTCGATCAGATCGTGACGATACGGTATGTGTTTGCCTTGGCCTACCGTCAGGCGGCGGCCCTGCGCAAATGCCCAATGCAGACGCCGGACAAAAAAGCCACAGGCGCGGCATGAAAACCACATAGTGCAGCATCAGATGTCGAGGTGTTCGACCGAAAGGGCATTTTGCTGAATGAACTCGCGCCGGGGTTCGACGACATCCCCCATCAGCTTGCTGAACAGATCCTCGGCCTCGGCCACATCCTCGACCCGGACCTGCAACAGGGTGCGCGCGGCCGGGTCCAGCGTGGTTTCCCAAAGCTGCTCGGGGTTCATTTCGCCAAGCCCCTTGTAGCGCTGCAACGACAGGCCCTTTTCCCCTTCAAGGAAGATCGCCGCCAACAGGCTGAGGGGGCCGGATACCGCCACCTCGCGATCCTTGCGGACCAGCCGGGCCGGTTTGCCATAAACATCCTGCAACGCGCCGGTCAGGTCGCCCAGACGGCGACTTTCGGCGCTGCGCAGCATCTGACCGTCCAGATTGCGCGTTTCCTCGACCCCCCGCAGCAGGCGCGACAGGCGGATGCCCGCGTCCTGCGTCGGGCGTCCGGTCCAGCCGCGCTCATATTCCTCGGCCACAAGGTCCAGCCGCGCCGCGACCGCGTCGGCAGCAGCTTGCGCATCGGCATCCACCCGCCCCGGAACCAGAGCGCCCGCGATGGCCGCCTGCTCGGTGATATGCGGCGGATAATGCGTCGGATAGGCGCGCAGCAGACGGCGGGCCAGCCGCGCCTCGTCAACCACGCGGGCCAGATCGGCGCCCGAGATTTCCTCGCCCGAACCCAGCCGCAGCACCGCCCCTTCGATGCCCTGCTGGATCAGGTAATCCTCCAGCGCGGCCTCGTTCTTCAGGTAAACCTCGGATCGGCCGCGACCGACCTTATACAGCGGCGGCTGCGCGATATACAGGTGCCCCGCGTCGATCAGCTCGGGCATCTGGCGGAAGAAGAAGGTCAGCAGCAAGGTGCGGATATGGGCGCCGTCCACATCCGCGTCGGTCATGATGATGATCTTGTGATAGCGCAGCTTGTCGAGGTTGAATTCGTCCCGACCGATGCCGGTCCCCAGCGCGGTGATCAGTGTGCCGATCATTTCCGACGACAGCATCCGGTCAAAGCGCGCCCGTTCCACGTTCAGGATCTTGCCGCGCAGGGGCAGCACCGCCTGGTTCTGGCGCGAACGGCCCTGTTTCGCCGATCCGCCGGCCGAATCGCCCTCGACGATGAACAGTTCCGACAGCGCCGGGTCTTTCTCCTGACAGTCGGCCAGTTTGCCGGGCAGGCTGGCCACGTCCATCACGCTTTTGCGCCGGGTCAGTTCGCGGGCCTTGCGCGCCGCCTCGCGTGCCAAGGCGGCCTCGACGATCTTGCCGGTGATGGCTTTCGCGGGGCCGGGGTTTTCCTCGAACCATTCGGCCAGCTTTTCTGCGGTCAGGCTTTCGACCGCCGGACGCACCTCGGAACTGACCAGCTTGTCCTTGGTCTGGCTAGAAAATTTCGGGTCCGGCACCTTGACCGACAGCACGCAGGTCAGCCCCTCGCGGGCGTCGTCGCCGGTGAATTCGACCTTTTCCTTCTTCGCGATGCCCGAGGACTGGGCATAATTGTTGATGACCCGTGTCAGCGCGGCACGGAATCCGGCCAGATGGGTGCCGCCGTCCCGCTGCGGAATGTTGTTGGTAAAGGGCAGCACCGTTTCGTGGTAGCTGTCGTTCCACCACATCGCGACCTCGATCCCGATGTCGCCGCGTTCGCCCGAAATGAAGATCGGCTGATCCAGCACCGGCTGTTTTGACCGGTCCAAGTATTTCACGAATTCCCGCACACCGCCTTCATAGAACAGTTCGGTGCGCAGCAGTTCGGCGTGGCGCGCGTCTTCAAGGATGATGCGCACGCCGCTGTTCAGGAAGGCCAGTTCCCGCAGCCGGTTTTCTAGCGTCTTGAAGTTGTAATCGAGGTTCGAGAACGTCCCGTCCCCACCGTCCGCCTTGGTGGAGGCGAGAAAGCGCACCTCGGTTCCGGTCTGGTTGTCCGGCGCATCGCCGACCACGCGCAGGTGTTCCACCGTTTCGCCGTGCTCGAACCGGACAAAATGTTCCTTGCCATTACGCCAGATGCGCAGTTCCAGCCAGTCGGACAGCGCGTTCACCACCGACACGCCGACCCCGTGCAGCCCGCCCGAGACCTTGTAGCTGTTGCTGTCGAACTTTCCGCCCGCGTGCAACTGGGTCATGATGACCTCGGCCGCGCTCACGCCCTCGGTCGGGTGCATGTCCACCGGGATGCCGCGGCCATTGTCGCGGACGCTGACCGAATTGTCGTTATGGATGCGGACGCGGACGAAATCGGCATGACCGGCCAAAGCCTCGTCGATGCCGTTGTCCACGACCTCGGTCACCATGTGGTGCAGGCCCGACCCGTCGTCGGTGTCGCCGATATACATGCCGGGGCGTTTGCGAACGGCCTCTAACCCCTTCAGAACCTTGATGGAATCGGCACCGTATTCATTCGGCTGCGGGGCGGCTTCGGTCATCTTCTTCTTATCCTGCCTTAGACCCGCATCTTATAGGGGCAAGATGCGGGAATGTCACGGGAAAGGCACAAGATTTTGCGGTTTCGGCGCGAGTCAGGCGCAGATGCGTGACGTGCCGTTTTCCTTGGCCACGGACATCCGGTCGCCGCGCAGCCCGGCGAACAGTTCCGGCCCGGTGCCGGTCAGCACCGATTGGGCGGGCAGCGCAGCGATTTCCGCATAGAGCAAGGCGCGGCGGTCGGCATCCAGATGGGCCGCCACCTCATCCAGCAGCAACAGCACCGGCTGATCCGACAGCGCGCGGGCGTTGGCGAGCATCAGCGACAGCAGCAGCGCCTTTTGTTCGCCGGTCGATGACAGCGCGGCGGACATGTTCTGCGGCCCCCAATGCGCGCCCAGATCGGCGCGATGCGGGCCGGTCAGGCTGCGGCCTGCGGCCAGATCGCGGGCGCGCGTCGCGGCAAGGCGGGCGGCGATGCTGGCGGCGTCGGGATCGTCGGCATGACCTTCGCCCGGCAGCAGGGTCAGATGCGCGGCGGGGAAGGCATCGCCCCCCTGCGCCTGCGCCGCCGCGATCCGGTTCAGCGCGGCGGCACGGTTGA
>JAUNUO010000035.1:1853-10048 GCA_030538135.1 Paracoccus sp. (in: a-proteobacteria) | reverse complement strand
TCGCCCCCCTGCGCCTGCGCCGCCGCGATCCGGTTCAGCGCGGCGGCACGGTTGACGGTGATCTGCGCCCCGGCATCCGCCATCTGCAATTCCAGCGCGCGATACCAGCCCGCGTCCGAGACCTGATCGCGCAGCAGCCGGTTACGTTCGCGCATTGCCTTGTCATAGGTCAGCGCGGCCTCGGCGTGGCCCGGCGCAAAGGACAGCGTGACGCGATCCAGAAACCGCCGACGCACCTCGGGCGCGTCGGTCCACAGCCGGTCCATCGCGGGGGCCAGCCAGATCACCCGGATCAGCCGCCCAAGCGCGACCTGTGGCGCGGGCTTGTCGTCGATGCTGACGCTGCGCCCCTGATCGGGCGGGGCGCCGGTTTCCACCAGATGATCACCGATCTGTGCTCGGATGCGCCAACCGGCCTCGGCGCCCTGACGCGCCTGTTCGGGCGCCGGCGCGCCGCGCAGACCCCGGCCGGGGGCCAGCATCGACAGCGCCTCAAGAATATTGGTCTTGCCGGACCCGTTCGGGCCAAAGATCGCAAGGGGACGCCCGTCGAAATCAACCGTCAGACGCGGCCATGACCGGAACTGGGCAAGGCTGATCTGTGAAAGGATCACACCCGCATCGGCATCACGACATAGACGGCGCTGGTGTCGCCACCTTCGCGGATCAGCGCCGCATCGCCCGAGCCGTTGAACAGGAACACCGCGTTTTCGCGATCCACCTGCGCGGCGATTTCCTGCAAGTATTTCGCGTTGAAGCCGATTTCCAGCGGCTCGTCGGCATAGGCGACGATCAGTTCCTCGTCCGCCGCGCCGGAATCGGGGGCGTTGACCGACAGCACCAGACGATCCTGATCCAGCGCCAGCTTCACCGCGCGCGAACGTTCCGACGACACGGTGGCCACGCGGTCAACCGCGCGTGCAAAATCGTTGGCGTCCACTTCCAGCTTGCGGGTATTGCCGGCCGGAATCACGCGCGAGTAATCGGGGAAGGTGCCGTCGATCACCTTGGAAGTCAGGGTCAGGGTCGGCGTGGCGAAGCGCACCTTGGTTTCGCTGACCGAAACGGCGATGGCGGCCTCGTCATCTTCCAGCAGCTTGCGCAATTCGTTCACGGTCTTGCGCGGCACGATCACGCCGGGCATATCCGCCGCGCCGTCGGGCAGGGGGGCATCGACGCGCGCCAGACGGTGCCCATCGGTCGCCACGCAGCGCAGCACCGGCGCGCCATCCGCCTGCGCGACATGCAGATAGACGCCGTTCAGGTAATAGCGGGTTTCTTCGGTCGAGATGGCGAATTTCGACTTGTCGAACAGCCGGCGCAGAACCGGGGCAGGGGCGCTGAAATTCGCGGAATATTCGCTGCTGGCCATGACCGGAAAATCTTCGCGCGGCAGCGTGGCAAGGCTGAAGTTCGACCGCCCCGCCTGAACCGTCAGCCGCCCGGCCGCATCATCAGCGCTGATATTGACCAGGGCGCCATCGGGCAGCTTGCGCGCGATCTCGTTCAGCAGCGAGGCCGACACGGTGGTCGCACCGGGCCGTTCGACCTGCGCCGGGGCGCGGTCCACCACCTCGGTGTCCAGATCGGTGGCGCGCAGGCTGATGCCATCGGGCGTGGCCTCGATCAGCACGTTGGCAAGGATCGGAATGGTGTTGCGGCGCTCTACCACGGATTGCGCCTGATTGACGGCTTTGACCAGCACCGCGCGTTCGATGGAAAATTTCATCGCACTTCCCCGTCCCTATCTGTGGACTGCGTTTTAGCCGCCCGACGGGCCGGTCACAAGGTTTTCATCGCGCCGGGGCGATCATGCCTCAAGCAGGCGTTTCAGCATGTCGATATCTTCGGCAAGGCTCTGGTCCTGATGGGTCAGCTCCTCGATCTTGCGGACGCCGTGCATGATGGTGGTGTGATCGCGCCCGCCAAAGCGACGGCCGATTTCCGGCAGGCTGCGGCTGGTCAGCTGTTTCGCCAGATACATCGCCACCTGACGCGGGCGGGCGACGGTGCGCACCCGTTTCGGGCCGATCATGTCCGCCAGCCGGATGTTGTAATGTTCGGCCACCTTACGCTGAATTTCCTCGATGCTGACCTTGCGATCCGAGGCGCGCAGGATGTCGGCCAGACAGTCCTGCGTCAGATCCAGCGTGATTTCACGGCCGACGAGGCTGGCAAAGGCGAACAGACGCTGCATCGCGCCTTCCAGCACCCGCACGTTCGAGGTGATGCGATGGGCCAGAAACTCCAGCACGCCGGGCGCGATCGACAGGCCGGGATATTGTGCGCGGAAGGCGTCGGTTTTCGACTGAAGGATGCCGAGGCGCAGTTCATAGGTGGTCGGATGCAGATCGACCAGCAATCCGCAGGACAGGCGCGACTTGATCCGTTCTTCCAGCCCCTTGATCTCGCCCGGTGCGCGATCAGCGGAAATGACGATCTGCTTGCCCTGATCGACCAGCGCGTTGAACGTGTGGAAAAATTCTTCCTGCGTGGAATCCTTGTTGGCAAAGAACTGCACGTCATCGACCATCAGCATATCGACGGCGCGAAACATTTCCTTGAAATCCATGATGTTGCGTTCGCGCAGCGCCTGCACGAAGCGATACATGAACTGTTCCGCCGACAGATACAGCACCCCCTGGCGCGGATTAAGACGCTGAAATTCATGGGCGATGGCGTGCATGAGATGGGTCTTGCCCAGACCGACGCCGCCATAAAGGAACAAGGGGTTGAAGCTGACCGGCCCGCCATCGGCCACGCGGCGGGCGGCGGCATGGGCCAGTTCGTTCGGCTTGCCGACGACGAAATTGTCAAAGGTAAAGCGCGCATCCAGAGGCGCGCCCAGATCAGCGGGGGCCGCCGTGGGTGCCGGCGTGGCGGCAGCCGGAGCGCTGCGCATCTGCGCGGCCTTGGCCGGGGTCGATTCGGCGCGCACGGTGATGCGCAGGCGTTCGGCGGTCGCGCCGCTGCGCGTCAGTTCGTCCAGAATGGGCTGGGCGAAATGGCGGTTGACCCAATCCGACAGGAATCGCGTCGGCGCCGCGAATTCGGCTACACCGGCGTCGATGCCGGTCAGGCGCAGCGGCTTGATCCAGTGGTTGAAGTTGTTCGCCCCAACGCTTTTTTCCAGCCCCGCACAGGCCCGCCCCCAAAGATCTTCCATCGTCTTGCCCGTCCGTTGTCCCCAGATGCCCGCGGGTTGATCCCGCCGGTCCTGATCCGCCGCCGCCCCCGGTTCAGTGACAAGCAGACATGATGCAGCGCAACGGCGAAAACACCGCAGCATGGGCTGCACAGCCTGCCTCATCTCGTTCAGACACGAGCCTGTCCGGGCCGGTGGCAGCCGGCCGTCACAGACCCAAAGGCGCAGCGGATGAACCGCCCGCAGCCCGACCGATCTGTCCGGTTTTGACACCGTTCATCCCGGCCTGTCCCCCAGGTGCGAAGTGAATCGCCCGGCTAAACTAGCAACCTCGTGAGGGCTGCTGCAACCTAACTCTGTGCTTGACAGGCCGGTTCGCGAAACGAATCTCCGATCCCTCTGATGGACAAGATAATTTTGTCCAAGTTGCTGCAAATGCAGAAAAAATCATGTGAACAGCGAATCGGCGAAAAAACGCAAAAGGCGCGCCGGGCAGGGCGCGCCAATGCTTGCATGGGGCGGGGCCGGGGCAGGTTTCCGCCGGTCCGGAACGCGACTCAGGCGTTGGTCAGCGCCTTGACCCGCGACGACAGCCGCGAGATTTTCCGCGAGGCGGTGTTCTTGTGGTAAACGCCCTTGGTGACGCCGCGCATCAGTTCGGGCTGAGCGGCTTTCAGGGCCTCGCGGGCGACATCTGCATCACCGCTTGCGATGGCTTCTTCGACTTTGCGCAGGAAGGTGCGGATGCGCGAACGGCGCGCCTTGTTCACTTCGGTGCGGCGCTCGGTCTGGCGGGCGCGCTTTTGCGATTGGGGCGTATTGGCCATGGGTCTTGTCCTATCGGGTCTGTTGCATTTTGGTTGCGCAAAAGACCCAAGGCATCGTTCCCGTCGGGAACGACCATGATTCTTGCCAAAGCGGGCCCACACGCATGTAAGCCTGCGCCTTTAGACGATCATGCCGGGAAAGGAAAGCCCTCTCAGCGGTCGCGGAACTGTGCCTCGCGCTTTTCCAGAAAGGCGGACATGCCCTCTTTCTGATCATCGGTCGCGAACAGCGCGTGGAAGATGCGGCGTTCGAACAGCAGCCCTTCGCGCAGCGAGGTTTCATAGCTGCGGTTGACGGCCTCCTTGACAACCTTGACGGCCACCTGCGATTTCGCGGCGATCTTGGCGGCGGCGCCCAGCGCCTCGGGGATCAGCTTCGCCGCCGGAACCACGCGGCTGACAAGGCCGGATCGTTCGGCCTCGGCCGCATCCATGAACCGGCCGGTCAGGTTCATGTCCATCGACTTGGACTTGCCGACAAAACGGGTCAGGCGCTGCGTCCCCCCGATTCCGGCGACGACGCCCAGGTTGATTTCCGGTTGACCGAACTTGGCGGTATCGGCGGCGATGATGAAATCGCAGGCCATCGCCAGTTCGCAGCCGCCGCCCAGGGCATAGCCGCTGACCGCCGCGATGATCGGCTTGCGCACGCGCATGATCGCGTCGGTCGGGCCGGTGAACAGATCGGCGGTAAAGACATCGACAAAGGACTTTTCCGACATTTCCTTGATATCGGCCCCGGCGGCAAAGGCCTTTTCGCTGCCGGTCAGCACGATGCAGCGCACCTTGTCGTTGTGATCCGCCTCGGTCAGCGCCTGCGACAATTCGTTCAGCAACCTGCCGTTCAGCGCGTTCAGCGCCTCAGGGCGGTTCAGGCGGATCAAGGCAACCTCGTCCTCGATTTCCACGATGATCGTTTCATAGGCCATCGGCGTGTTCCTTCGTCGGTGAATCCGGTCGTCCGGCCTGTCCTAGCAGCCAGGCCCCCGACTGACCAGTTATCGCTGGCAGGCGGGGCAGTAAAAGCTGGACCGCCCCGATTGCACCACGCGGCGGATTACGCCGCCGCAACCCGGCGTGGGGCAGGGCGCGCCCTCGCGGTCATAGACGCGGAAAGCGTGCTGGAAATAGCCCAACTCGCCATTGGCCTGCCGGTGATCGCGCAGGGATGATCCGCCCGCGGCGATCGCATCGTGCAGCACATCGCGGATATGGCGGTGCAGCGCGGCGATGCGGGCAGCCCCGATCCGGCCCGCCGCCCGTCGTGGGTCGATGCCCGCGCGATGCAGTGCCTCGGACACATAGATATTGCCAAGCCCGGCCACGATCCGCTGATCCAGCAGCACCTGTTTCACCGGCGCGCGCCGGCCGTGGAATGCGGCGGTCAGCGTGGCGGGGGTGAAATCCTCGTCCAGCGGTTCGGGGCCGAGATGCGTCAACAGCGGATGTTCCGCACCCTCGCGGATCAGATCGACCATGCCGAACCGCCGCGCGTCGTTCAGCGTGATCGTGGTGCCCGCATCCGTCACCATGACGAAATGATCGTGCCGGGGCAGAATCGCCGGGTCGCGGTGGAAATCGCCCACATCCGCACCCTGAATCAGCATCCGGCCCGACATGCCCAGATGGATCAGCAGGCTGCCGCGCCCATCCAGATCGGCCAGCAGATATTTAGACCGCCGTCTAAGGGCGGTCACCGTCGCGCCCGTCAGCACCTGCGCCAGATCGGGCGGCAGGGGCCAGCGCAGATCGGGGCGGCGGGCCTCGGCCCGTGCGATGCGCGCGCCCTCCAGATGCGGCAACAGGCCGCGGCGAACAGTTTCAACCTCGGGCAGTTCTGGCAATCCGGTTCCTTTCGTTCCATTGTGCAGGACGCAGGCGGGCCTTATCTGGGCCGCGACAGAAGGAACGGCAAGCAGCATGACCGGCAAGACCACTCATTTCGGCTTTCAGACCGTGGACGAGGACGCCAAGGCCGGAATGGTCCACGGCGTGTTTTCCCGCGTGGCCTCCAAATACGATGTGATGAACGACCTGATGAGCGTCGGCATCCACCGCGTCTGGAAAACCGCGATGATGGATTGGCTGACACCCCGCAACGGCCAGCGCCTGCTGGATGTGGCGGGAGGGACGGGCGACATCGCCTTCCGCTTTCTGGAACGGGCGCCGGGGGCACGGGTCACGGTTTGCGACCTGACCGAATCCATGCTGGCCGAGGGGCGCAACCGGGCCGAGACGGCGCGCGTCGGCAGTTGCCTTGACTGGGTGGCGGGCGACGCGATGGCGCTGCCCTTCGCGGACAACAGCTTTGACCGCTATACGATCAGCTTTGGCATCCGCAACGTCACCCGCATCCCCGACGCGCTGGCCGAGGCTTACCGCGTGCTGAAACCCGGCGGGCGGCTGATGGTGCTGGAATTCAGCCAGATTCCGGTGCCGGCGCTGCAATGGGCCTATGACCGCTATTCCTTCAACGTGATCCCGGCGATGGGACAGGTGGTGGCGGGGGATCGTGACAGTTATCAATATCTGGTCGAATCGATCCGCCGCTTTCCCGATCAGAACACCTTTGCCGACATGATCTCGGATGCGGGCTTTGGCCGGGTGCAGTTCCGCAACCTTTCCATGGGGATAGCCGCCCTGCATTCGGGCTGGAAGCTGTAACGGATGCGCGGGCCGCACAACATCCTGCGCCTGATCCGCACCGGCGCCACCTTTGAACGCACCGGCGCCATGACCGTCGCGCTGGACGCGGTCGAGGCCCCGGCGCGGCTGCGCATCGCCCTGCGGGTGCTGGCCTGGCCGTTCCGCTGGCTGGGCTATCGGGGTGATCCGGCGTTGCCGCCGCTGACGCGCGCGATCACGGCGCTTGGCCCGGCCTATATCAAGTTCGGTCAGATTCTTTCGACTCGCGCCGATGTCGTGGGCGTGGAACTGTCCGGCCAGTTGCGGATGCTGCAAGACCGGCTGCCGCCCTTTCCGACCGATGTGGCCAAGGAAATCGTCGCGGTCGAACTGCGCGGGTCGGTGGACGAGCTGTTTTTGGAATTTTCCGAACCCGTCGCCGCCGCGTCGATCGCGCAGGTCCACCGTGCCCGCCGCGCCGATACCGGGGCCGAAGTCGCCGTCAAGATCGTGCGCCCCGGCATCGAGGCCGCCTTTCGCCGCGACATCGACGCCTTTCATTTTGCCGCCGGTTTCATCGAACGACTGCTGCCGCAGACCCGCCGCCTGCGCCCCCGCGATGTGGTCAGCCATTTCGAATCGGTCGTCATGGGCGAGCTGGATTTGCGGCTCGAGGCGGCCTCGGCGTCCGAATTTGCCGAAAACACCAAAAATGATCCGGGTTTCGACGTGCCGCGCCCGCATTGGGAACTGTCCGCCCGCCGGGTGCTGACCAGCGACTGGGCCGAGGGTATTCCCTTTGGCGCGCGAGACGCGATCGTCGCCGCCGGCCACGACACGCACCGGCTGGCGACACGCGTGCTGCAACTGTTTCTCAGCCATGCGCTGCGCGACGGGTTTTTCCACGGCGACATGCATCACGGCAACCTCAAGGTGGCGGCGAACGGCGATGTGCTGGCCTATGACTTCGGGATCATGGGGCAGATCGACGAATACACCCGCCGCGTCTATGCCGAGATCCTGATGGGGTTCATCCAGCGCGATTACCGCCGCGTCGCCCGCGTCCATTTCGAGGCCGGTTATGTGCCGCGCGACCGTGACGAGGCTGCCTTTGCCCGCGCCTTGCGTGCCGTGGGCGAGCCGATCTTCGGCGCCGACGCCAGCCGGATTTCGATGGCGAATCTGCTGGCCTATCTGTTCGAGGTGACCGAGCGGTTTGGTATGGCGACCCGCACCGAACTGATCCTGCTGCAACGCACCATGGTCGTGGTCGAAGGTGTGGCGCGGTCGCTGGATCCCAACATCAACATGTGGCAAGCCGCCCGGCCGGTGGTCGAATCCTATATCCGCGACAATCTTGGCCCCAAGGCCGCTGCGCAGGATGTGCTGCGCATGGCGCAGACATTGGGCCGTTATAGCCCGCTGTTGCCCGCGATGCTGGATCAGTTCCTGTGGGAACGCGCCAATCGCCCCGCGGACGAACCGCCGCCCCCGCCCCCGCGCCGCTGGCAGATGCCGCTGGTCGGTGCGGCCGTGCTTGCGGCGGGGGTGGTTCTGGGCGCGGCGCTGGGTTGACCGTCCAAAGCGGCGCTGCCTGA
>JAUNUO010000035.1:0-1753 GCA_030538135.1 Paracoccus sp. (in: a-proteobacteria) | reverse complement strand
ACCAGTTGCACGCCCTGCGCCGTCGTTTCGGCGCCGGTCACGCGCGCATAGGCCCCGACCTCGGCTTCGGCGATCATTTCGCCGTTCAGATAGCTTTCGATACGGAAGGCATAGCTGCCGTCGGTCAGCTTGGTGCCAAAGGCATCGCGACCAAACCAATCGACCTGCCCCGCCCCCGTGCCGATTTCCTCGCGGCTGATTTCGCGACCATGCGCGTTCTGCGTCACCAGAATCACGCTGTCGGCGCGCGAATCGGGCTTGATGTCCAGCGTAACGGTGTCAGAGCCGAACCAGACCGGCGCCGTCGTCCGCACCTCCTTGCCCAGATATTGCGACAGTTGCGTGAGCCCGCCGCCGCCCAGCTGATCGGCGATCTGCTTGAGCAGCTTGTTCGACTGCGCCTGCTGTTCCACGCCCGAGAAGGTCGCAAGCTGCACGGCGAACTCGGACCCTTCCATGGGGTTCATGGGATCCTGATTCTTCAATTGCGTGGTCAGCATGCGCAGAAACGTCTCGAAATCGGCGTTGCCCAGCGTTGATTCGGGTTGCTGCGTCCTGGTGGCGGTGGCCATCGGTGCAGGAGTCGTTGCGGTAACAGGGGTAGTCACGGTTTGTCCTTTCATACCCGGATGTCGAGGGGGCGATCACTCAGCGGCACGTGCCGAGGTGATTCATCGGTGGCCGGAACAAGGGCGGCGTCTGCGGACGCGCGATCCTCGGATGCGTCCTGATCCGGGCCGTTCCAGGTTGATTCGTCCCGGAGATCCAGCGACGGCGATTCGAACCCGCTGTCCTGCAAGTCGCGAATCAGCAGGTCCAGATGGCGGCGCGCGGCCTCCAGAACTTCGGGGCGCTCGAACCAGACAGTCACGGTCGCGCCGCCTTCGGCCTGCGTCACCCGTAACCGCAAACGCCCCAGTTCTTCGGGGGCCAGAGCCAGTTCGATTTCGCCCTCGCGCAGTGTCACGGCCGCTTGTGCGATCTGCCGGGCCACGGCGGGGGCATGGGTCTCGGCCGTTCGAGGTGTCGTGACGGGCGCGTCAACCTCATGCCTTACGGGAATTTCCGCCTGCCAGCCCGCATCGGGTGTCGCGGCATCCATCACCGGTGCATTGTCCTGAACCCTGAAAACGACCGGGTTTCCGGTCGCAATCTGCGATAGAGCAGGCGCTTTTGCCGCGGCGGTGGGTGGTGTCGGTTCTGAACGGGTCATTTGCGTATCGTCCACCAGAACGGTGTCAATCGCCGGGCGGTCCTTTGTGGTCGCGGTCATTTCAGCCGGCACGATGATCTGATCGGCACGATGCACGACTTTGCCAGCGCCGGCGTTATCCGCCTTGGATCTGGCCCTCATGTCGGGATGGTCGGCCGGACGATGCGGATCGTCGCCCGGTTCGGCCTCGGCGCGTTCCGCATACGCGGCGGCCTGAACCGGCGTGGTGCGCATTTCTGGCGCCGTCTTGTCGGGCGGGTCTGAAGGTGCAGGCGTTTCGTCAATGGCGGCGGTCAACCCAGTCCACCTTGCGATCATCGCCTCGATTCGGTCGTCGGTCGGTTCACTTGCGGGTTCAGGCCGAATGTCCGGGGTTTCGTTGCTTGCCGACCCAAGGAGAATGGCTTCGGCATCGTCCCGCACGTCGGCGTCGTCGGCCGGCGCGATCTCTGCCGGTTCGGCATCCATCGGTTCGGCGACTGCGTCGGCCTCGTCCACCAGCCCAAGATACTGCGCAAGGAAATCCGCAACACCGGTGGA
>JAUNUO010000251.1 GCA_030538135.1 Paracoccus sp. (in: a-proteobacteria) | reverse complement strand
CGGTGGTGCCGGTCGCCTTCTGGTATTTTTCGCTGGCGGGCGGGCTGGTGCTGTTCACCTATGCGCTGTGGCGGCGCGATCCGGTGTTCATCATCGGGCAGGGGACCGGGTTGTTCATCTATTCGCGCAACCTTTGGCTGATCCATGGCGAAAAGCAACGCTCTGCCACGTCCGGCTGACCGCTGGCTTTACGCGGCCACAGGCGGAATCGCCGCGCTGACCCTGTGGCGCGTGATGATGCTGTGGATTGGCCGGATCGAGCTGTCCACGGATGAGGCGCAATACTGGCTTTGGTCGCAGCATCCGTCCTGGGGCGAATATTCCAAACCGCCGCTGATCGGCTGGGTCATCGCCGCCAGCACCGGCCTGCTGGGCGACAGCGTGGCCGCCGTCCGCCTGCCTGCGCCGCTGATCCACGGCGCGACGGCCCTTGTGCTGTTGATGCTGGGGCGGCGGGTCGGGGGGCCTGCGCTTGGCGCGCTGGCGGCGCTGTCCTATCTGACCATGCCCGCGGTGACGGTGGGATCGGTGCTGATGACCACCGACACACCGATGCTGTTGTGTCTGGCGCTGGCGCTGCTGGCGCAACACCGGCTTGCGCAGGGCGGGTCGGCCCCTTGGGCGATCCTGCTGGGCCTGTCGGTCGGGGCCGGGCTGCTGGCGAAACATGCGATGCTGTATGGCGTGGCTGGCATGGCGCTGGCTGCTGCCCTGTCGCCCGGCTGGCGCATCGGGCGGCGCGATCTGGCCATCGCTGCGGCTGTGACGCTGATCGCCGTTTCGCCGCATCTGTGGTGGCTGGCCGAAAGCCGCTTTGTCACCATGCAGCATATGGCCGAAAGCGGTGCCTCGCGTGGGGTCGGGGTGAATATCCCCGCTGCGCTGCGCTTTCTGGCCGAACAGTTCGCGGTCATGGGGCCGCTGCTGTTCGCCGCTTTCTGGATCGCCTTGATCCAGGCCGATGCGCCGGACTGGGTTCTGCGCGGGGCCGCGGTGGTTGCGCTGACCATTCTTGGTATCGTCACCGCGCAGGCGCTGTTCAGCCATGCGCTGGCCAATTGGGCGGTGGGTTTTACCGTGCCGGGCTGTCTGGTCGCGACGGGCTGGATGCGGGATCGCCCGCGCTTTTCGGCGGTCTCGTTGCTGCTGGGGCTGGTCATTGCGCTGGCGCTGCCGCTCGCGACGCGCATCGGCACCGGCTGGATGGCGGCGGACCGGCTGGCGCTTGGCCGCTATCTGGGCCATGACGCCTTTGGCGCGGCGGTCGCGGATGAGGCGGCGCGCGCCGGGGCAACGGCGGTCATATCCGGTGACCGGGACGTTCTGGCGGCGCTGAGCTGGTATCTGCGGGACAGCCGGTTGCCGGTCCATGCCGCCCCGCATCCCGGCGCCGTGCGGCATCACTGGGATCTGAAGGCGCCGCTGCCCGATCCCGCACCCGAACGCCTGCTGCTGGTGACGCGCAACGCCGCCCCGCCCGCCTGCGCCGTGCCGCTGCACGAATTTCCGGCGGGACCGGGGTTCCTGCAAGGGTCGGTGATCCGGCTGTCGCTGGCCGATCCGGGCTGTGTGCGGCCATGAAGGATCCGCTGTTCGCCCGCCTTTACCATCTGACGCTGCTGGCCACTCTGGTCATGGTCTGTGTCTTTGCCGCCTTTCCGGGATTGGATCTGGCGATCTCGGGTCTTGCCTATCGGGGCGAGGGGCATTTCGCTCTGGCCTCGGTTCCGATGGCGCAGATGGTGAACGATCTGCTGCGGATGCTGCTGAACCTTGCCGCCTGGTCGATCGTGCTGCTGGCCATCGGGCTGCGGTTCGCCGGGCGGCGCCCGCAGATCGGGCGGCAGAACCTTGAATTCGCGGCTTTCGTGCTGGCGGTCGGGCCGGGGCTGATCGTGAACGGTCTGCTCAAGGAAATCGTGGGCCGCGCCCGTCCCGCCGATATTACCGCCTTCGGGGGCAAGCGGGTCTTTACGCCGCTGCTGCAATTCACCGATCAATGCATGAGCAACTGTTCCTTCACCTCGGGCGAGGTCGGCATGACCACCGCCGCCGTGATGATCGTGCTGGTGCTGTGCTGGCATCTGCTGCCCAAGGGCGGCCGCGCGGCGGCGCTGACGGCAGGCGTGGCACTGATCTGTCTAAGCATCACGTTGCGCGTCGGATTGGGGCGGCATTTCATGTCAGATGCGCTGGCATCGGTCGCCATTGTGGGCTTTGTCACGATGTGGGGCTGGCGGCTGTTCGACATCGGCACGGCCCGCGCCCGGATCACCGGCGCTGCGCTGCTGGCCGATCTGCGCACGCTGATCCGCCCACCCGCCGCCGGGGCGCGCCGGCTGGGGCGGCTGGTCCTGTCGCGGCAGTCGAAGCCGTGATCGCGGCGTCCACCCAATCCGGTCTGCGCCTGCTGGCCGTGGCGGTGCTGGCGGTGCTGATGCTGCTGCCGGGGCTTGCCGCGCTGCCGGTCACCGATAGGGACGAGGCCCGTTTCGTGCAATCCAGCCGGCAGATGGTCGCCAGCGGCGATCCCATCGACATCCGGTTCCACGACGAGGCCCGGCACAAGAAACCCGTCGGCATCTATTGGGCGCAGTCGC
>JAUNUO010000034.1:21386-22996 GCA_030538135.1 Paracoccus sp. (in: a-proteobacteria) | reverse complement strand
TCGGGCAGGGGCAGCACGATCCATGCGCCATCCGCATCCTGAAACGCCGGTCGCGCCATGGAACAAAAGAACCGCGCCGTCGCCGGTGCTGACCAGACGGCATCCGCGGGCGGTGCGGCGGCATAGGTGCCGCCGGGGTGTTCGGTCATGGCGGAACGCTGTGTCACCGCGACCTGACGGCCCGCTGTGGCGGCGCTGCCGGTTGCGATTTCGCGTGCCGGCGACTGATCGACCCAGGTGCAGGCATCCATATGACAGCGCCGGACAAAAACGGTGCCCTCATCTGCCGCCCGCACGCCGACAGTGAAACCCTTGCCGGTCCAGCAGGCCGGGTCATCGGTGCTGCGGCTGACCGGCCCCCAGTCATCGCCGGCGCGGATGGCGCCTTGGCCCTTGGCGCTATATCCAGCGACAGGGCAAGGGCGGCGCCAAAGAGCTGCCCGTCCTGCATCCGAATGTCGAAACTGCCGCCCTTGTGCAGGGTGAAGTGGCACGGTCCGTCGATGCTGTCGCTGCCGCGCGTCACCTCGCACAGGGCGGGCTGATCGGCCAGCGCGGGTTGCACCAGACATATGACAAAGAGCAGAATCGCGCGCATCACGCCCATCCGTTGCTGCGCCCATGCTGACGCAGCCCGGCCGATCAGTCCAGCGCGGCGATCATTCCCATTCGATCGTGCCGGGCGGCTTGCTGGTAATGTCATAGGTCACGCGGTTGATGCCCTTGACCTCGTTGATGATGCGGGTGGCCGTTTCGCCTAGGAAATCATGGCTGAACGGATAGTAATCCGCCGTCATCCCATCGACCGAAGTCACGGCCCGTAGCGCGCAGGCATAGTCATAGGTCCGCCCGTCGCCCATGACGCCGACCGTGCGCACCGGCAGAATCGCGACGAACGCCTGCCAGATCTCGTCGTAAAGCCCGTGCTTGCGGATCTGGTCGATATAGACGGCATCGGCCTTGCGCAGGATCTCCAGCTTGTCGCGGGTGATCTCGCCGGGGCAGCGGATGGCAAGGCCGGGGCCGGGGAACGGGTGGCGGCCGATGAATTTTTCCGGTAGACCCAACTCGCGGCCAAGGGCGCGAACCTCGTCCTTGAACAGCTCGCGCAGCGGTTCGACCAGTTTCAGGCCCATCTTTTCGGGCAGGCCACCGACATTGTGGTGCGATTTGATCGTGACCGAAGGGCCGCCGCTAAAGCTGACGGATTCGATCACATCGGGGTAAAGCGTGCCCTGCGCTAGAAATTCGGCGCCTTCGATCTTGTTCGCTTCGCGCTGGAACACGTCGATGAACAGGCGGCCGATGGTCTTGCGCTTCACCTCGGGGTCGCTGATGCCTTCCAGCGCGCCGATGAACAGGTCGGATTCCTCGGCATGGATCAGCGGGATGTTATAGGCGTCGCGAAACATGGTCACGACTTCCTCGGCCTCGTTCAGCCGCATCAGCCCGTGATCGACGAAGACGCAGGTCAGTTGATCGCCGATCGCCTCGTGGATCAGCACGGCGGCGACGGACGAATCCACGCCGCCCGACAGGCCGCAGATCACCCGGCGGTCGCCCACCTGCTCGCGGATTTTCGCGATGGCGTCGTCCTTGTAGGATGCCAT
>JAUNUO010000034.1:11125-21286 GCA_030538135.1 Paracoccus sp. (in: a-proteobacteria) | reverse complement strand
GTCGGCGGGGGTAACGAAGGCGCGCCCGAATTCGGCGGTGCCCTGGCCGCTTTCGACCAGACCACCCAGTTCCTGCATCATCACCTGCTGACCATAGCAGATGCCCAGGACCGGCACGCCCATCTCGAACGCCAGACGCGGCGGGCGCGGGCTGCCGGGGCGGGTCACGCTGTCGGGGCCGCCCGAAAAGATGATCGCGCGCGGGGCGAAATCGCGCAGGAAATCCTCGGTCACGTTCTGATAGGGGTGGATTTCGCAATACACATGCAGTTCGCGCAGGCGGCGCGCGATAAGCTGGGTGACTTGCGAACCAAAGTCGATGATGAGAAGGCGCTGATGCTGGGTCATGCCTGTCGCTTTAGGCGCGCGGATCGACCGGCGCAAGGGTGTGCAAGGCGGCGGAACCCGTTGGCCGCGGCGGGCGTTGCAAAACATGAATGGAAACAACCCGCTGCCGAGGTTCCTCATGCGCCGCCACCTGCTGCCCGCCCTTGCTGCCGTCGCGGCCCTGTCTGCCTGTGATGGCACCGCCCCGCTTTCCGCCACAACGCAGCAGACCTATGCGGCGCAATGCGCCGCCGATCCGGTGCAGTCGCAGGCGATGGAGGATGCCATGAACGCCGCGCGCACGGTCGAGGGCAAGATCAACCTTGCCAACAGCGCCACCCTGTCCACCATCGCCCAGAACCACGCCTGCGACATGGCGCGGATGGGCAGTGCCACTGTGGCCGGGTCGGACGGGTCCAATATCGTGGATCGCGCCCGCGCGGTTGGCTATCCGACCTGCGGCGTGGTGCAGCTTGTCACCGTGGGCGGCAGCCCGACGGATGTCGTCAACCGATGGCTTGTTTCCAAACCGCATCGCGAACAGGTGCTGGGCCAACTGTCCACCGACATCGGCGCCGGCGTGACCATCGGCCCCGACGGCCGCCGCTGGTGGAGCGTGGTGATGGGCCACGACTGTCGTTAAGGGGCGCCCGGTGTGAAATCCACAGGGGGTCGGGGAGGCTGGCCACCCCGACCATGCGGGACGCAATCACCTTTCGGGCAGCAACCCGCGCGGCGAGAACCGCAGCACCAGCAACAGCACGATCCCCATCGCCATGAACCGCATGTGCGGCGCGCTGTCCAGCAATTGCCGTTTTATGTCGCCGTCGGGCAGGGGCAGGGTGAACAGCCCCATCATCTGCGGTCCCCAGACCTCGACCTTGATCCATATGAACCAGATCAGCACCGCGCCCAGAACCGCGCCCCAGTTGTTCCCCGATCCGCCGACGATCACCATCACCCAGATCAGGAAGGTATAGCGCAGCGGATTATAGCCGGTGGGCGCCATCAGCCCGTCCAGCGTCACCATCATCGCACCGGCCATGCCGATCACGGCGGACCCGATGATGAACACCTGCAAATGCCGCGAGGTGACGTTCTTGCCCATGGCTGCGGCGGCGGTTTCATTGTCGCGGATGGCGCGCATCATCCGGCCCCACGGCGATTTCAGCGCCAGTTCGGCCAGCAGGATGATCGACAGCAGGACGACAAGGAAAAGCAGCATATAGCACAGCTTGACCCAGATCCCCGAGGCCTCGGCCACGGTAAAGCCCCAGTCTGCGGCGAATTGCTGAAACTCGGGGTTGCGCTGAAGCGCGATCTCGTAGGGCACGGGGCGGGGGATCGAGGTCACGTTCTTGACCCCGCGTGCCAGCCATTCCTCGTTGCGCATGACGGCGACGATGATTTCCCCGATGCCAAGGGTGGCGATGGCCAGATAATCCGACCGCAGCCCCAACGCGACCTTGCCCACGGCCCATGCGGCGGCGGCGGCGAACAAACCGCCGATGGGCCAGGCCAGCAGGACCGGCAACCCCAGGCCGCCGATATTGCCGAACCGCGCTGACTGGTTCGCCTCGATCGCCATCACAGCGGGGTCAAATACGGCACGGAACACGAAAAAGCCCGCGATCAGCACCGCCGTCACCGCCAGCCCGCGCGCCCGACCTTTGGGCATCCGGTGCCAGACCTGTGCCGCCAGAGCCAGCGCCCCAACCCCAAGCGCCAGCGCCAGCAGCAGGCGCGACCCGCCCGCCGCCCATGCCCCCTCGACCGGCGGCAGCGAAATCAGCACCGGCGCCAGCCCCCCCAGCGCCAGGAACCCGACGACGCCCGAGTTGAACAGCCCGGCATAACCCCATTGCATATTCACGCCCAGGGCCATGATGGCCGAGATCAGCCCCATGTTCAGAATGGCCAGCGCGGTGTTCCACGACCCCGAAAACATGCTGTTGCGCACGGTGCCTTCCAGCAGGAACAGGATGGCGAGGACGGCGAACAGAACCGGCGCGCGGAACGGGCTGGCTGCGGTGCTGGCTTGACGATTTCCCGACATTTCGGCCCCCTTACACGGATTTGCCGCGGAACAGCCCGGTCGGGCGGAACAGCAGGACGACGATCAGGATGATAAAGCTGACGGCGAATTTATATTCGGTGGACAGCAGTTGCAGCAGCCCGCCCGGTTGCCAGTCGGGGAACAGGTATCCCGCCACCTTGACCCAAGGGTAGGTGATCGCCACTTCGGAAAAGGCGACGATGAACCCGCCCGCGATGGCACCCAGAGGGCTGCCCAGCCCGCCGACGATGGCGGCGGCGAAGATCGGCAGCAGGATCTGGAAATAGTTGAACGCCTTGAACGACTTGTCCAGACCATACAGGGTGCCGGCGATGGTCATCAGCGCGGCGGCGATGATCCATGTCTGGCGCACGACCCGTTCCGGGTCGATGCCCGACAACAGCGCCAGATCCTCGTTATCGGAATAGGCGCGCATCGCCTTGCCCGACCGGGTTCGATTCAGGAACCAGAACAGCGCTGCCACCACCAGAACCGCAACCACCACGGTCAGCAACTGGGTGCTGCGCAGCGCCAGCCCTTCGGTCAGCCCAGTTAGGTCGCGGAACTCGCGCACGCTGATGACAAAGCGCGCGCCGTCGTCAAAGCGGATTTCGTTCACGCCGATATAGGGCAGCATCCGGGTCAGCCCGTTCATCACGAACATCACCCCGACCGAGGCCATGACCAGAATGATCGGTGGCGATTTCCGCGCCCGATAGAACCGATAGACGACCCGATCCACCCCCAGCACCAGCAATGCCGTGACCGCGATCCCCGGCACCAGCGCCAGCAGCGCGGTCGGCAAGGGGCCGAGGCTGATGCCAAGGGACTGAAACCCCCATGTGAACAGGATCACGATGGCCGTGCCAAAGGCCATGGTGTCGCCGTGGGCAAAGTTGGAAAACCGCAGGATGCCATAGATCAGCGTCACCCCAAGCGCCCCAAGCGCAAGCTGCGCCCCATAGGCCGCCGCAGGAACGAAAACGAAGTTCAGAAAAGCCACGAGGGCGTTGAGAAGGTCCATCACGGCTCCATCCGGCAGGTGCCGCGCCAGATCAGCGCGGGCGTGTCGGTGATATGGGTGTAGGAAAAGCGGCGGCTGTCGCGGTCATAATACAGCGCTTCGCGTCCCGCATCGAAGACATAGGTGCGCCCGCGCTTGAACAGCCGCACGGGCACGGCGCCGCTGACACCATGCAGAACGGGCGTCGTCCCCATCGGATCACTGATGCGAACCACATGCGGCTCGGCGGAAGGCGACCCGATGCCCGGCGGCGTGCTGCATGTCAGCGTATCGGCCAGGGCGGGGGAAGTGGCCAGACCGGCCAGAACGACAAACCATCGCATGGATCAGCCCCCCAGGAAGGTGCGGCGCACCTCGTCATTGGCCATCAGTTCCTTGCCGGTGCCGGTGTGCGCATTCGCGCCCTGCACCAGAACATAGGCCTTGTCGGCGATGTTCATCGCCTGTTGCGCATTCTGTTCGACCATCAGCACCGGCAGGCCGGTGCGGGCGATTTCGATGATGCGATCAAACAGTTCGTCCATGACGATGGGCGACACACCCGCCGTCGGTTCGTCCAGCATCAGCAGTTGCGGCTGCGTCATCAGCGCCCGGCCGACGGCCACCTGCTGACGCTGGCCGCCCGACAATTCGCCCGCCGCCTGACGCCGCTTGTCGCGCAGGATCGGGAACAGGTCATAGACCTGTTCCATCGTGCCGCGAAAATCGTCGTCACGGATAAACGCGCCCATTTCCAGATTTTCCTCGACCGACATGGACGGAAAGATGTTGTTCACCTGCGGCACGAAGCCCATGCCGGCCTTGACACGGTCCTGCGGGTTCAGCGCGGTGATGTCGCGCCCGTTCAGCCGCACCGACCCCTGCCGCAGGTCCAGCATCCCGAAGATGGCCTTCATCGCGGTGGATTTGCCGGCACCGTTGGGGCCGACGATCACCGCGATTTCTCCCTTTTCCACGCTGATGGTGCAGTTGTTCAGGATGTCCGGCCCCTTGCCATACCCGCCGGTCATGTTTTCCCCGATCAGGAACGGGTCGCCCGCGTGGCCGGGGCCGGTCGGGCCGCTGCGCCGGGTGCCGTCCAGCGTTCCCATGCCCTTGGTGTTGGTGATCGAGGCATCACGGTTGCCGCGCCCGCCGAATACGTCAGAATCGCTCATGCGCCCACCATGTCCTTGTTCTTGAGACCCCGGCCCAGATAGGCCTCGATCACGGTCTCGTTCTGCATGATGTGATCGGCGGGGCCTTCGGCCAGAACCTTGCCCTCGGCCATGACAATCACCGGGTCGCAGATCTTGCCGATGAAATCCATGTCGTGTTCGATCACGCAGAAGGTATAGCCGCGTTCCCGGTTCAGCCGGATGATGGCATCGGCGATTGTCATCAGCAGGGTGCGGTTCACGCCCGCGCCCACCTCGTCCAGAAAGACGATCTTGGCGTCGACCATCATGCAGCGGCCCAGTTCCAGCAGCTTTTTCTGACCGCCCGACAGATTTCCCGCCTTTTCTTCGGCCAGATGGCTGATGGTCAGAAAATCCAGCACCTCGTCGGCCTTTTCGCGCAGGCGGTGTTCCTCGGCCTCGATCCGGCCGCGACGGAACCAGGTGTTAACCAGCGTTTCGCCGGTCTGGCCGCCGGGCACCATCATCAGGTTTTCCCGCACCGTCATCGACGAAAATTCATGCGCAAGCTGGAATGTCCGCAACAAACCCTTGTGAAACAACTTATATGGGGGCAGGCCGGTGATATCCTCGCCATCCATCAGCACCTGCCCCGAGGTCGGCGGCAGCACCCCGGCGATGACGTTGAACAGCGTGGACTTGCCCGCGCCGTTCGGGCCGATCAGCCCGGTGATGGACCCTGTGGCAATGGTCAGGCTGGCGCCATCGACGGCGCGAAAGCCGCCGAAATGCCGGTGCAGGTTCTTGACCTGAATCATCCGTGTTCCCCTGTGTCCTTCGCTTTTGCGCGAAGTGTTCGGCGTTTCGCCATGTTTTCGTTGAAAAACCGCCCGGCGCATGACGCCGGGCGGTCTGTCTGCCTTAACGGAAGCCGACGGTTTCCAGCTTGCCATCCTTGATGGTGGTCTCGCGGAAGGTACCCGCGCTTTCGCCCGGCTCGACCAGTTCCACCGACGAGGCGCCGACATAGTCGATATCCTGACCGGCGGCCAGCAGTTCAAGCCCCTTGGCCAGTTCGCCCGGCAGGATCTGTTCGCCCGGCGCATTGGCGACATCCATCACCTTGCCTTTGAATTCGGCCGGATCAGACGACCCGGCGGCCTGCATCGCCAGCAGGATCAGCGCGGCGGCGTCATAGGATTCCGCGGAATAGGCGCCCTCGGGATTGAACCCGGCCGCGCGGCCCATTTCGTTGAAACGGTCGCGGCCCTCGCCCTCGGCGGCGGGGTTGATCCCGATCGAACCTTCGATTTCCGTGCCGAACCGTTCGGCCAGCGGTTCGCCCACCATGCCGTCGGGGAAGATGAACTTGTCGAACGACCCGGTGTCCAGCGCCGCGCGGGTCACGCCCGAACCGCCCTGATCGACGTAACCGGCCACGACCAGAGCATCGCCCCCGGCGGCGGCCAGAGCGGCAACCTCGGCTGAATAGTCGGCCTTGCCGTCGTCATGGGCGGCGGTGATGGTCACGGTTCCGCCCGCAGCCTGGAATGCGGCCGCGATGCTGTCGGCAAGACCCTTGCCGTAATCGTTGTTGGTATAGGTGATAGCGATGGATTCCACCCCCTGTTCGCGGGCGATCTCGGCCAGCACTTCACCCTGACGCGCGTCCGAAGGCGATGCGCGGAAGAACAGCCCGCTGTCCTCGATCGAGGACAGTGCCGGAGAGGTGGCAGAGGGCGAAATCATCAGCACGCCGTTCGGGATCGCCACACGTTCCAGCGTGGCGATGGTTTCGCCCGAACACTGGCCGCCGACCATGGCGCGCACGCCTTCTGAAATCAGCCGTTCCGCAGCCGAAACCGCCGCTGCCGCGTCGATGCAGGTGGTGTCGCCGCGAACCGGGGTCACGGTCGAGCCGTTCAGCAGCTTGCCAGATTCGCTGACCTCTTTCATCGCGGTTTCGGCACCGGCGGCCATATCGGGTGCCATGGATTCCAGCGGGCCGGTAAAGGCCAGTTGAACACCCAGCTTGATATCTTCCGCTTGGGCCAGACCGGCGGTCATGACGCAGGCGGTGGTGGCGAGGAGAAGTTTTTTCATATTATTCCGTCCTGTTGGAGAGTTGTCGTGCAGGGCAGAATAAACGCCCCGCAAGCGTTGGAAAAGCGGCTTTTGCCGCCGGAACTGCGGCAGGACGCAGGGGAACGTCCCGCCGCGATCAGCCCGGATCAGCGATAGCCGACGACCTCGATCTTGCCATCCCGGAATTCGATTTCACGGTAAACGCCCGCGGATTCGCCCGGCTCGACCAGTTCGACCGCGGTGGCGCCGACGTAATCCACGTCGCCCCCCCCGTTGATGATTTCCAATGCCTTGGCCAGTTCGCCGGGCAGGATCTTTTCGCCGGGTTCGTTGGCCACGTCCATCACGCTGTTTTTATAGACATTCGGATCGGACGTTCCCGCCTTGGCCATCGCCAGCATGATCAGCGCCGCCGCATCATAGGATTCGGCCGAGAACGAGTTGGACCCGTCAAACCCCGCCTCTTGCGCAATCGCGATGTAACTGTCGCGACCCTCCCCCTCGGCCGAGGGGTTTTGGCCAAAGCTTCCGTTGAGCTCGGCGCCAAAGCGTTCTTCCAGCGCGTTCGACACCATGCCGTCGGGGAAGACGAAGGTATTGAATGCCCCGGTGTCCAGCGATCCGCGCACGACACCCGCGCCGCCCTGATCGACGTAACCGGCCACGACCAGAGCATCGCCCCCGGCGGCGGCCAGTGCCGCGACCTCGGCGGAATAGTCGGCCTTGCCGTCGTCATGGGCGGAATTGACCGTGACCGTGCCGCCCTTGGCGGCATAGGCCGCGGCAAAGCTGTCGGCCAGGCCCTTGCCGTAATCGTTGTTGGTATAGGTCACGGCGACCGATTTCACGCCGCGCTCAAGCAGGATGTCGGCCATCACCTCGCCCTGCCGTGCGTCGGACGGCGAGGTGCGGAAGAACAACCCGTTATCCTCGATCGTCGTCAGCGCCGGCGATGTGGCCGAAGGGGCAATCATCACGATCCCATTGGGCAGGGCGACCCGTTCCAGCGTGGCGATGGTTTCGCCCGAACACATGCCGCCGATGATGCCCTTGACCCCGTCCGCGACGATCCGTTCGGCGGCTGCCACGGCGGCGGCGGCATCGGTGCAGGTGGAATCGGCGCGCACCCCGGTCACGGTCGAGCCGTCCAGCAACAGGCCCGAATCACTGACCTCTTTCATGGCCAGCAGCGCGCCTTTTTCCATTTCGGGGGCGAGGGATTCCAGCGCGCCGGTAAAGCCGATGGAGATGCCCAGTTTGATTTCCTCGGCCCCGGCCGCGCCAGCAAGCAGCGCGCCGGCCGCCGTGGCCAGCATCAGTTTTTTCATTTCTTCCTCCCATTGGACAAAGTCCTGAGGCTAAGCGTAAGGGAGCGGTGCTGGAAAGAAAAGCTTTTCAACCGCGTGCGGGGGCAGGGTTGCGCCCCCACCGGCGCATTTGAACAATCAGAAAGCGAGCCGGCGACAATCGTGGGGCGCGGCGGTTCCGTGATCGCGCGAAAAGAGAAAACGGGTTTATAGCGATAAGGATAAAGACCGGGCCGATCCTGCAATTCCGGCGGCGCGACCCGGTTGTGTTCGGAACCGGTCACGCGCTCGCCGTCAAAAGGGGCGTCGCCGGAATGCGGCAACTGATCCGCCTTTTTCAGTGTAATGCCGATAAGCCAGACTTGCCGCAAAGGGCGTCGCGACAAGCGGCATCAGCGCTTCATCGGCTGGTCCGGTCTTCAGACCGGTAACCGGCCGCGATCACCGGATCGTAGATCGCCTTGATCCGCGCCACGGCCTCGGACGGGGAAATTTCGGCGGATTCGCCGGTGCGGCGGCAGGTCAGTTCGACCTTGTTATTGGCCAGACCACGCGGACCGACGGTGATGCGCCAGGGCAGGCCGATCAGATCGGCAGTGGCGAATTTCGCGCCCGCCCGTTCGTCGCGGTCGTCATACAGAGGGTCCAGCCCCGCCGCGCGCAGATCGTCGTATATCGCCTGACAGGCGCTGTCGGTGCTGGCGTCACCCTGTTTCAGATTGACGATGCCGGCATGGAAGGGGGTCACGCCCTCGGGCCAGATGATGCCCTTGTCGTCGTGGCTGGCCTCGATGATCGCGCCCAGCAGACGCGACACGCCGATGCCGTGCGAACCCATATGCACCGGCACCCGGCCGCCGTCCGGGCCGACGACCGTGGCACCCATCGGTTCGGAATATTTGGTGCCGAAATAGAAGATCTGCCCAACCTCGATCCCGCGCGCCGACCGCCGCCGGTCTTCGGGGACATCGGCAAACACCGCCTCGTCATGGGTTTCATCGGTTCGGGCATAGCGGCTGGTAAATTCTTCCAGAATGGACTGGCATTGATCCACGCTGTCGTAATCAATCGTCCGGTCGCCGAATTTCAGATCAGTGATGGCGGCGTCATAGAACACCTCGGATTCGCCGGTTTCGGCCAGAACCAGAAACTCATGCGTGTAATCGCCGCCGATCGGCCCGCCATCGGCGCGCATCGGGATCGCCTGAAGGCCCATGCGCTCATAGGTGCGCAGATAGCTGACCAGATGCCGGTTATAGGCGTGCAGCGCGTCATCTTTCGTCAGATCGAAGTTATAGCCGTCCTTCATCAGGAACTCGCGCCCGCGCATGACGCCGAACCGGGGCCGCACCTCGTCGCGGAATTTCCACTGGATCTGATACAGCGTTAGCGGCAGGTCCTTGTAGCTGTTCACATGGGCGCGGAAGATGTCGGTGATCATTTCCTCGTTTGTGGGGCCGAACAGCATGTCGCGGTCGTGCCGGTCCTTGATGCGCAGCATTTCCTGACCGTAATCGTCATAGCGCCCGCTTTCGCGCCACAGATCGGCGGGCTGCATGGTCGGCATCAGCACGGGAATATGCCCTGCGCGCTGCTGTTCCTCGTGGACGATCTGTTCGATCCGGCGCAGCACCTTGAGGCCCAGCGGTAGCCAGGAATAGATGCCCGCCGCCTGCTGCTTTATCATCCCGGCGCGCAGCATCAGCCGGTGGCTGACGATCTGCGCCTCTTTCGGGTCTTCTTTCAGGACGGGCAGGAAATAGCGCGACAGACGCATGGCGGCACCTTCATTGGGTTTGCGCCGGTGTGTAGGGCAAAGCGGGCGGGCGGGGCAAGGCCCGCTGTTCGCCGGCGATGGAGGCGGGGCAGGGGTGTTTCTATCTTGGCGGGACGCTATGAAGTAACCGCCCCTTGTTTGCACATCTTTTCCCCCAGTTGGATGCAGGACGACTGGCGCAGCCTGGCGACCTGTATGGAGGTGTTCCTTCCTTCGGGGTCTGGCGGCATTTGCCGGCGGATACTGGTTCTGGATGCGGACATCATTCATGAGCGCGGCGATCCGGCACAGCCGGGCCGATGCTGGCTTATATGACCCGATTCACGAACGAATACACCTTGCCGGACCCAAACTCATTCGCCGCACGGTTGTTGTCCTTGCATCGCCGGGGGCGGCATTGCACAAGCGGCCGAACGTCCGGCACATCATCCATCGGAGGCCCCATGCGGATCAGCGGACAAAAGCAG
>JAUNUO010000034.1:7053-11025 GCA_030538135.1 Paracoccus sp. (in: a-proteobacteria) | reverse complement strand
AACGTCCGGCACATCATCCATCGGAGGCCCCATGCGGATCAGCGGACAAAAGCAGCTTTGGTATTGGGGCATCGCGGCGGCGGTGCTGATGCTGGTGCTGTGGCGGCTGGGTTCGGCGCTGACGCCGTTCCTGATCGGCGCCGCCGTCGCCTATCTGCTGAACCCCGTCGCCGACTGGCTGCAAAGCCACGGCTTCCGCCGGGTCTGGGCCACAGTGCTGATTACGCTGGTCGTTGCGCTGGCAATCGTGGCTGCGCTGTTGGGGATCATCCCGCTGCTGGTGCGGCAGTTCGGGCAGTTGATCGAGACCGCGCCCGAGATGTTCAACCGGCTTCAGTCCTTTCTGGGCGAAAGGTTTCCTGAACTGCTGGACGAACAAAGCCCCGTGCGCGAGACCCTGGGCAATCTGGGTACGATGATTTCCGAACGCGGCGGTGAATTGGCGGGGATCGTGCTTGGGTCGGTGATGAACGTTCTCAGCGTGGTGATGATTATCGTCATCGTGCCGGTGGTCGCATTCTATCTGCTGCTGGACTGGAACAACATGCTGGCGCGGATCGACAATCTGCTGCCGCGCGAACATGCCCCCGTGATCCGCCGCCTTGCCAAAGAGATCGACGACGCATTGGGCGGGTTCCTGCGTGGGGAAAGCCTGGTGATGTCGATCCTGTCGATCTTCTATGCCAGCGCACTGTTGCTGGTGGGGCTGCCCTTTGCCCTGCTGGTCGGGGTCATCGCCGGGGTGTTTTCCTTCATCCCCTATGTCGGCACGATCATCGGCGGCGCGACCTCGATCGGGTTGGCGATGTTCGCCTTTTGGGGCGAGCCGGTGCTGATCGGCGCGGTGGTGGCGATCTTTGTCGCCGGGCAGTTGATGGAAAGCAATTTTCTGGTGCCGAAAATGGTCGGCCAACACGTCGGATTGCATCCGGTGTGGCTGTTGCTGGCTCTGTCGGTATTCGGAACGCTGTTCGGCTTTGCCGGGATGCTTGTCGCGGTGCCTCTGGCGGCGGCACTGGGGGTTCTGGTCCGTTACGCCGCGGAACGTTACAAGGAAAGTGGCCTCTATACCGGGCGCGAGATGCCGACAGCGCCGCCCGCCCCGACCCTGATCGAGATCGTCCCGCCCGGCACGGTGGAACGGGAACGGCGGCAGGCCGAACGGGCCGCGCATCAGCGCATCGCCGAGGTCCGCATCGACGAGATGATCGAGGAACGGGCCCAGCAAGAGGCCCCGTGACCCGGCAAATTCCCCTTGATCTGCAAACGCCGCCCGCCCTGACGCGCGGCGATTTCCTGTTGGCCGATGCCAACCGCGATGCGCTGGCGATGCTGGATGCGCCCGACCGTTGGCCGCAGGGGCGGTTGCTGCTGATCGGGCCGGACGGGTCCGGCAAAAGCCATATCGCAGCCTTTCGGGCGGCCGAATGCGGCGCGCCGATTGTCGATGCCGCAGCACTTGAGGGGCGGTCGCCCGGCGATCTTCTGTCCACCGGCGCGCTGGTGATCGACAATGCCGATCAAGCGGCAGGCCATCCGGCGCGAGAGGCCGCATTGTTTCACCTGTGGAACCTGACGCCCGCGCGTGGATCGCTGCTGCTGACCGCGCGTTCGGCGCCGCGCGACTGGGGGCTGACCTTGCCCGATCTGCGGTCGCGCATGGATGCGATGACGCAGGTGCGTCTGGGTGCCCCGGACGAGGAATTGCTGGCCGCAGTGCTGGTGAAACTCTGCGCCGACCGTCAGCTTGTGGTGCCGCCCGCGCTGATCGGCTGGCTGGTGCGGCGGATGGATCGCGACCTTGGGATGGCGCGGCGTCTGGTGGTGGCGCTGGATGCCGCCGCGCTGGCCGCCGGCGGGCCGGTGACGCGGCGGATGGCCGCTGATCTGCTGGACAAGATTGCCGTCTCTGGCGCATGATCGGCGACTGAGTAACGAGCAAAGACCGATGACACAGGCAGATTTTCTGAAAACCCCGTTTCCCGAACCCCGCGATCTTTCCGGCGGCACCCCGACCGGCCCGGCGCGGTTCTTTAACCGCGAACTGTCCTGGCTGTCGTTCAACTGGCGCGTGCTGGACGAGGCGCGCAATCCGCGCGTGCCCTTGCTGGAACGGTTGCGCTTTGTGTCGATCAGCGCCACCAACCTTGACGAATTCTATACCGTCCGTGTCGCCGGTCTGCGCGAGCTGGTGCGCGAGGGGAACATCACCCCGTCCGACGACGGCCTGACCGCGGCGGAACAACTGACCCTCATCAACGCCGATGCCCGCCGCCTGATGAGCGCGCAGCAGGCTGTCTGGAACCGCCTGCGTCGCGAGATGGAGGCCGAGGGCATCGCGATCCTGTCGCGGGCGCGCGTCACCCGCGCCGAGGAAGAATTCCTCAACCGCTATTTCACCGATAACGTGTTTCCGGTGCTGTCGCCTCTGGCCATCGACCCGGCGCACCCGTTCCCTTTCATCCCCAACACCGGTTTCTGCCTGGGGCTGGAATTGGCGCGCAACAGCGATGGCCGGCAGATGCAGGCGCTGTTGCCGATTCCGGCGCGGCTGAAGCGCTTTGTGCCCCTGCCGGGCGGCGAAAGGTTCCTGCCGCTGGAAGACCTGTTGCTGATGCATCTGTCCAGCCTGTTTCCCGGCTATCGCGACGCCGGGCATTGCGCCTTTCGGGTGCTGCGCGACAGCGATCTTGAGGTCGAGGAAGAAGCCGAGGATCTGGTGCGCGAATTCGAAACCGCGCTGAAACGCCGTCGCCGGGGCAGCGTGATCCGTCTGAAGATTACGGCGGGCGCGCCCGACCGGCTGCGCCGCGTCATCATGGATGAACTGGCCGTCAACCCCGACGAGATGATCGAGGTCGAGGGCCTTCTGGGCGTGGCCGATCTCAAGGAACTGGTGCTGGACAGCCGCCGCGATCTGTTGTGGCCGTCCTTCACGCCACGGGTGCCGGAACGGGTGCAGGATCACCACGGCGACATGTTCGCGGCGATCCGGCAGAAAGACATGCTGCTGCATCATCCCTATGAAACCTTCGACATGGTGATCAGGTTTCTGCATCAGGCGGCGCGCGACCCAGATGTTCTGGCGATCAAGCAGACCCTGTATCGCACCAGCCGCGACAGCCCGATCGTGGATGCGCTGTGCGAGGCCGCCGAGGCGGGCAAATCGGTCACGGCCTTGGTCGAACTCAAGGCCCGTTTCGACGAGGCCGCCAATATCCGCCAGTCGCGCCGTCTGGAACGGTCGGGGGCCCATGTCGTTTACGGCTTTGTCAACTACAAGACCCACGCCAAGATCAGCAGCGTCGTCCGCCGCGAGGGGGACAGCCTTGCGACCTATAGCCATTGGGGCACGGGCAACTATCATCCGATCACCGCGCGAATCTATACCGACCTGTCCCTGTTCACCTGCGATCCTGCGCTTGGCCGCGATGCGACCAGGGTTTTCAATTACCTGTCGGGCTATGTTCAACCCGTCGGTCTGGAAAACCTGGCCATCAGCCCGATCAGCCTGAAACCGCGCCTGCTCGAACTGATCGCGCGCGAGGCGGAAATGGCCCGTCAGGGCCGACCCGCCGCGATCTGGGCCAAGATGAACAGCCTGATCGAGAAAGACGTGATCGAGGCGCTGTATGACGCCAGCGCCGCCGGCGTAAAGATCAGCCTTATCGTGCGCGGCATTTGCGGAATCCGTCCAGGTATCAAGGGTTTATCCGAAAATATTCGGGTAAAGTCGATCATCGGGCGGTATCTGGAACATTCGCGCATCGTCTGTTTCAGCAACGGGCACGGCCTGCCCAGCAAAAAGGCGCGGGTGTTCTTTTCATCGGCCGACTGGATGGGTCGCAATCTCAGCCGTCGCGTGGAAACGCTGGTCGAATGCATGAACGATACCGTCAAGGCGCAGATCGTCAGCCAGATCATGGCCGCCAACATGGCTGACGAGGCGCAAAGCTGGCTTTTGATGCCCGA
>JAUNUO010000034.1:0-6953 GCA_030538135.1 Paracoccus sp. (in: a-proteobacteria) | reverse complement strand
TTTGGTCAGCTTGCCGCGCGCGAGTTGCGCCGCGTGGGCGTTGTCGATATCGGCTCGAACTCGGTCCGGCTGGTGATCTTTGATGGCGCTGCCCGTTCGCCGGCCTATTTTTACAACGAAAAGGTCATGGCCGGTCTGGGCCGCGACATGGCCGCAACCGGCCGCCTGAACCCCGAGGGCATGGAACGCGCCCTTTCCGCGATGAAGCGGTTTGCCGCGCTGGCCGATGGTATGGACATCCGCCCGCCCGTCTGCGTCGCCACCGCCGCCATGCGCGAGGCCAGCGACGGGCCGGCCTTCCGCAAGAAGGTGGAAAAGGCCACCGGCCTGAAAATCCACGTCATCGACGGCCCCGAAGAGGCGCGCCTGTCCGCGCAGGGGGTGCTGCTGGGTTGGCCCGATGCGCGCGGACTGGTCTGCGACATCGGCGGCAACTCGATGGAACTGGCCGAGGTGGCGGATGGCCGGGTCGGGCGGCGCACCACCTCGCCGCTTGGGCCGTTCCGCTTGCAGCAGGTGAAATCAGGCCTGCGCAAACATATCCGCGAGATCATGGCCGGGCTGACGCACGAGGTGGGCACCCAGCACGAGCGTCTTTATCTGGTCGGCGGGTCGTGGCGCGCCATCGGGCGGCTGGACATGGAACGGCGCGGCTATCCAATGACGGTGCTGCATGAATATCGCCTGACGGCCGAGGATGTCGCGGCGACGGTGAAATGGATCGCCAACAGCGATATGGCCGACCTGCGCGCCCGCACCGGCGTGTCATCGACGCGCATGGATCTGGTGCCGCTTGCCGCGCAGGTTCTGGAGGAACTGGTGCAGGCCTTTGCGCCTTCGGAACTGGCGATCAGCAGTTACGGCATCCGCGAGGGGCTGCTGTATGAACAGATGTCGCCCAGCCTGCGCAAGCGCGACCCGCTGATCGAGGCGGCGCGCTTTACCGAGCGAAAGATGGCGCGGATGCCGGGGGCGGGGAAACGGCTGTATCATTTCCTTAGCCCGCTGTTCGCCGATGTCACGCCGGAACGCGACCGCCTGATCCGCGTCGCCTGCCTGCTGCACGATACAAGCTGGCGCGCCCATCCCGATTACCGCGCCGAGGCTTGTTTCGACAATGTGACACGCGCCAATATGGCCGCCCTTTCGCATCCCGAGCGGGTATTTCTGGGCCTTGCCCTGCTGCATCGCTACAAGAGCAGCCGGCAGAACAGCCTCATGGTGCCGCTGTTCGCGCTTTTGTCCGAACGGGAACTGCGCGATGCCGAAACGCTGGGTAAGGCCATGCGGTTCGGCGCGATGCTATCCGTCCGGGACCCGTCCGATGCGGGCAGCCTGCGCCTGTCGCCGCAAGGCGATACGCTGGAACTGAGCCTGACCGCACAGGGCCGCGCGCTGATGGGAGAGGTGGCGCAATCCCGTTTTGAATCACTGTGCAAGGCGATGGGCGTCACGCCGGTGGTGAAAGGCTGACGGTGTTAACGTCGCGCTTTTATTGAATTTTCGGTTCAGTTTTTCAACTTTACATATGGCGCCTCAGTCGGAGACCCTTGTTAAGAATTGTTAACGGGGGGTGTGATGATTCGTAGGTATCTGGGTGCCGCCTTGGTGGTTGTAGGGCTGGCCGGGGCAGCTGATGCGGCAGCGGTTCAATATAATGGGACATTCGATGATGGCCATATTTATGGCTGGTTTTCCGGTATCAGCGCGACTGGCGGCAATACGATCACCGGGGCCGAACTGAAAGATTTTCACATCACTTTTGACAATCGGAATTACAGTCCGGGTCAGTATTATCACCAGACAAGCTCGGTCCGAGATTTTCTGTTTCAGGATTTTGGCGACGGCTTGGGCAAGCTGTCCGGGTGGGCCAACCTGACGATATGGGAGTCCTGGTGCGGCGGCTGGATGCAGGAGCCCTGCTTGCCGGGTGAAGAAGGTGGTTGGTATGTTGAACGCGACTGGTATTTCACGACTGATCGCGTGGCGTTCGATCGTAACGACCTTACCCCCGCCCCCGTTCCCGTCCCCGGCAGCCTTCCCCTGATCGCCGGGGGGATCGGCGCGCTGGCGCTTTTGCGGCGCCGGCAAAAGGTTAACGTCTGATCCCGGAAAGGTTGCGCAGTTAATGTTTGCGCAACCTTTCTTAAGGATCGGTTAAATTCTGACTGGTCGTGTAGCGACCATTATGTATGCTCAATTCACGATTCTGTGGTTGGAGCATGTCATGCCATTTCTTCGGTCCGATAAGTCATCACGTCGCGCGGCATTGTTTGCGGCGGCGCTGACCCTTTTGCCTGCGGCGGCGCAGGCCGCGACCTATACCGGCGCTTTTGATGAAGGTTATATCCGCGGAAAATTCACCGGCATCGACCGCAATGGCGATAGCCGGATCGAGGCGGATGAACTGGTCAGCTTTTCGGCGGTGCTGGACAATATGAATGGTGGTCCGGGGCAATATCACGTCACCAGCAGCCGCGTTTCGGATTTTCTGTTCGAACAGGCGGGACAAGGGATCGCGCGCCTGACCGGGACGGTGACGTTCTGGTTCGAAAGCAGTGGCTGTTCCAACTGGTGGACGCCCTGTTGGGATGAGCCGTCTGCCGGCTATCGTATGGCCAGCTTTGCCATGATGATGGCGCCCTATGTCTCGGGCTATGAGGTTCGGGAAACCGTGAACACCACCAATGTCACCTATGCCGTCACCCCCGCCGCCGTTCCCTTGCCGGCGGGCGGGATGTTGCTGGCCGGTGGGCTGGCTTTTTTCGCCATGGCACGCCGTCGCAGTTGAAGGGCGGCCGGGCGGGGCGCCCGCGTGATCGCGCGCCGGTGGCGGTCGGAATGAAAAAAGACCGCCCGTTCGGGCGGCCTTTCCTTTCTGCCGGATGGCAGCGGCTGATTACATCATGCCGCCCATGCCGCCCATGCCCATGTCGCCGCCCATGCCACCGGCCGCGGCCTTGGGTTCGGGCTTTTCGGCGACCATTGCTTCGGTGGTGATCAGCAGACCGGCGACCGAGGCCGCGTCTTCCAGCGCGGTGCGCACGACCTTGGCCGGGTCGATGACGCCGAACTTGAACATGTCGCCATATTCTTCGGTCTGAGCATTGAAACCGAACGCCTTGTCGGACGATTCGCGGACTTTGCCAGCCACGACAGCACCGTCAACGCCTGCGTTTTCGGCGATCTGCCGCATCGGAGCCTCAAGCGCCCGACGCACGATGGCGATACCGGCTTCCTGATCACTGTTGGCTGCGGTCAGGCCTTCCAGAGCCTTGCCGCCCTGAACCAGCGCGACACCGCCGCCGACCACGACACCTTCCTGAACGGCGGCGCGGGTGGCGTTCAGCGCGTCGTCAACACGGTCCTTGCGCTCTTTCACTTCGATCTCGGTCATGCCGCCGACGCGGATCACGGCAACGCCGCCAGCCAGCTTGGCCACACGTTCCTGCAACTTTTCGCGGTCATAGTCCGAGGTGGTTTCCTCGATCTGCTGACGGATCTGCGCGACGCGGGCCTCGATCTCGGATTTTTCACCGGCGCCATCGACGATGGTGGTGTTGTCCTTGTTGATCGAGACCTTCTTGGCGCGGCCCAGCATGTCGATGCCGACGTTTTCCAGCTTCATGCCCAGATCTTCACTGATGACCTGACCGCCGGTCAGGATCGCGATGTCCTGCAACATGGCCTTGCGGCGATCGCCGAAGCCCGGCGCCTTGACGGCCGCGATCTTCAGGCCGCCGCGCAGCTTGTTGACGACCAGCGTGGCAAGGGCTTCGCCCTCGACATCCTCGGCCACGATCAGCAGCGGCTTGCCCGACTGGATCACGGCTTCCAGCAGCGGAACCATCGGTTGCAGCGACGACAGTTTCTTTTCGTGCAGCAGGATATAGGCGTCTTCCAGTTCGGCGACCATCTTGTCGGGGTTGGTCACGAAATAGGGCGACAGATAGCCGCGGTCGAACTGCATCCCTTCGACGACTTCGACTTCGGTTTCCATGCCCTTATTTTCTTCGACGGTGATAACGCCTTCGTTGCCGACGCGCTGCATGGCTTCGGCGATCTGGTTGCCGATGAACTCCTCGCCGTTGGCCGAGATGGTGCCGACCTGCGCGACTTCGGCGCTGTCGTTGACCGGACGGGCGGCGGCCTTGATCGACTCGACGACCTTGGCGGTGGCCAGGTCGATGCCGCGCTTGAGGTCCATCGGGTTCATGCCGGCGGCAACGGCCTTGAGGCCTTCACGCACGATGGCCTGAGCCAGAACGGTGGCGGTGGTGGTGCCGTCGCCAGCCTCGTCATTGGTGCGGCTGGCCACTTCGCGGACCATCTGCGCACCCATGTTTTCGAACTTGTCGGCCAGTTCGATTTCCTTGGCGACCGACACACCATCCTTGGTGATGCGGGGCGCGCCGAAGGATTTGTCGATCACGACGTTGCGGCCTTTGGGGCCCAGGGTGACTTTCACCGCATCGGCCAGAATGTTGACGCCGCGCAGCATCCGGTCGCGGGCGTCGGTGTTGAACTTGACTTCTTTCGCAGCCATTTGAATCTCCTGAATTTGTTATGAAAGGGGCGAGATCAGGCGATAATGCCCATGATGTCGCTTTCCTTCATGATCAGCAGCTCTTCGCCGTCGATCGTGACTTCGGTGCCCGACCATTTGCCAAACAGCACGCGGTCGCCTGCCTTGACCGCCGGTGCGATCAGTTCGCCCGAATCCTTGCGCGCGCCTTCGCCCACGGCGATGATTTCGCCTTCGGCGGGTTTTTCCTTGGCGGAATCAGGAATAATCAGGCCGCCCTTGGTTTTCTCGTCCGACTGGACGCGGCGGACCAGAACGCGGTCATGCAGCGGTTTGAAAGCCATTTGAACACTCCGGTGTTTCAGGTTGCAGTGTCGTTGTTGGCACTCACCGCGGGCGAGTGCCAATGGCGTTGATCTAGGCGGGCGTATCGAAGGTGTCAACCGGCACCGGGATCAGATTTTCGGCTTAGAGGCCCATCCGCGCCAGAACCGCCGACATGTCCGGCCCCATCGCCGCGCGACGGGCAAACAGCGTTGCCTGAGACCGCAGGATCGGGTCGCCATGCAGGATCTTAAGGTGGTTCGCGCGCAGGGTTTCGCCGCTGCTGGTGATGTCGGCGATAGCCTCGGCGGTCTGGTTGGCGACGGTGCCTTCGGTCGCGCCCTGACTGTCAACCAGTTGATAATCCGCGACTTCATGCGCGGCCAGATGGGCGCGGACCAGCCGGTGGTATTTCGTCGCAATGCGCAGGCGGAACCCATGTGCGGCGCGAAAATCGCGCGCGACCGAGGCCAGATCGTCCAGCGTATCGCAATCGGTCCAGCAGGTGGGCACGGCAAGGATCAGGTCGGCATGGCCAAAGCCCATCGGTGTGATTTCGGCCACTTCCGAGGCCCATCCGGGCAGCTTTTCCCGCACCAGATCGGTGCCGGTCACGCCCAGTTCGATCCGTCCGGCGGCCAGTTCGCGCGGGATTTCACCGGCAGACAGCAGCACCAGCGACAGTCCGTCCACCCCATCCACCCGGCCCGCATATTCGCGATCAGACCCGGCACGGGACAGCCGCACGCCCCGGTCCGCGAACCAGTCAAAGGTCTGTTCCATCAGCCGTCCCTTGGACGGCACGCCAAGGCGGATCATGCCGCACCCTCCAGTTCGGCGATCAGGCCGGGGCGGATGATGCCGCCGATGGCGGGGATCGCGCGCCCCCTGCCCAGAACGGCGGTCAGCGCGTCATAGCGCCCGCCCGAGGCGACCGGCGGCCATCCGGCACGGCCCGGTGCGGTAAAGGTAAAAGTAAAGCCGTCGTAATATTCCATCGTGCTGCGCCCGTGGCTGGCGTCGAAGATCACGCTGTCCGGGTCGATGCCTTTTGCCGCGATAGCGTCCAGCCGCGTGGCGATGCGATCCACGGCGGGCGCGATGGCGGGCATGTCGGCGGCCAGTTCGCGCAGCCGGGTCACCGCCTGCGGCGCCGGCGCGCGCAGCGCCATCAGCGCGGCCAGCCTGTCCTGCCATTCGGGCGCAAGCGGCGGTTCTGCGGTATCCGCGCGCAGCCGGTCGATGCGCGCCGCCATTTCGTCCCGGCTGCGCAGCCCGTTCCAAGGTGCGTCAACGGCCCCGAAATCGCGCGGCGTGGCGGGGGTCGAGAACCGCGACAGCAGGCGCTGAAACCGGCCCGGACGCCAGATGTGATGCAACAATGCTGCCCGTCGCGCCTCGGGCAAAGGCAGGCCGCGCACTGCGTCCATCACCAGCCCCATATCGCCGGTTTCCGCCGTCAACGCATGGGGCGCCAGCAGCCGGTGGAACAGGGCGAACACCTCGGCATCCGCCGCCGGATCGCGGCTGAACAGTTCGAACCCGGCCTGCAAGTATTCGGAATCGCGCAGCGTGTCGGGGCGGGTGTCGCCCATGTCCTGCTTGCGGAACACCTCGCCCAGATAGCAGTAACGCGCCGGTTCCGCGCCGCTTTCCATATGCGCCTGCACCACCGGCACGGTGAAATCGGGGCGCAGCATCATCTCGCCCCGGATCGGATCGGCGGTGACATAGGCGCGGGCGCGGATGTCCTCGCCATACAGATCCAGCAGCGTTTCGGCGGGCAGCAGCACGTCAGGGGCGATCTCGACCGCCCCGGCCGCGCGGAAGGCGGCCAGCAGGCGCTGGCCCGCGGCCTGTTTGGCGTGTTTCGGGATCATCCGATGATCCGCCGCACTTCGGCCACCAGATCGGCGCGGGAGACCTCGGTCTGGGCGGGCTGAGATTTCCATTCCTCATGCGTCGCCTCGGCCGCGATGCGCGCGCCAAGGATCAGGTCTTTCACCTGCACCACGCCCCGCGCCGCCTCGTCCGCGCCCTGGATGATGGCCACCGGCGCGGCGCGTTTGTCGGCGTATTTCAACTGGTTGCCAAAGTTCTTGGG
>JAUNUO010000250.1 GCA_030538135.1 Paracoccus sp. (in: a-proteobacteria) | reverse complement strand
CCCACGGGCGCGATTCCGTGGCGCGTTGTAATTCCTTGCGAAATTGCTGAATCGTATATTCGGCAAAGCCCGACAGCTGCCGCCCCCTTTTGGTGACGACATAGACAGAAAGAGAGGTCTCCTCGGCCAGCGACAGGCGCACGACGCCCGGCATATACAGTTCGGCCACCGAAAATTCGTCGATCACCGCCACCCCCAGCCCGTGCCGGACCAGCGAAATGACCGTCTGCGCGAATCGGCCGCGCATGGCGTAATCCACCGGCAGCCCGGCATCGCGCAGCGGCCGCGCCAGGATCGCCCCATAGGGATCGCCCGGATCGACCCCGACCATGGGAAACCGCACCAGGTCGTGGATCGACACCTGCCCCCGCCCGGCCAGCGCGTGACCGTCGGGCACGATGGCCACCAGCCGCCCGTCTGCGGCCAGATCGTTGCGCACGGCGGCGTTCTGCACCGGAAAGGACATCATCACGAATTCGCCCCGTTCCAGCATCAGATAGTCGATGGTTTCCTCGATCTTGAGGATGTTCAGGTCGATGAACAGATCCGGGTATCGTGCCCGCACATGCCGCAGGGCGCGGGCGGCGATGAACTGCGCGATCGACGGGGCCGAGGCAAAGGCCAGATCGACCGTCGCCCCGCGCTGCAACTGATCGACGGCGCGGTTCAGGTTCTCGATCCCGCCAAAGACGCGGCCGATCTGGTCAAAGATCGCGTTCGCCTCGATCGAGGGGACGAACAGCCCGCCGCGCCGTTCGAACAGGCGCAGCCCAAGCGAATCCTCGGTATGGCGGACCAGACGGCTGATGCCTGGCGCCGATACGCCCAGCATCCGCGCCGCGCCCGCGATGGTTCCCGCCAGCATGACGGCGCGGATCACCTCGATCTGTCTCAGCGTCAGCCCGGCCATCGAATCCCCCCGCCTGCGATACTATCGCCGCAGACGGGCGCGTCCACCGGGCCGGTGCAGCCGTCAGACCGCCGCCTTCAGACCGTGGCGGGGGTCGCCCACAGGGCCAAAGGCCCCATCCGTTCACCCTTTTTCAGGACATGGCGGTCCATGCGGGTCAGGATGTCGCGCAGAAAGGTGACGGCTTCGGGCAGGAACGGGCCTTTGTTCAGCATCACGCATTCGGCGCGCTGCGACATGGCGGCATCGGTGGTTTCGGCGCGGCTGGCCTGACCTTCCTTGACCAGCCCTTCCAGAACCTGCGTCGCCCAGATGACCGGAACATGCGCGGCCTCGCACAGCCACAGGATTTCCTCCTGCATCTCGCTCAGCCGTTCAAAGCCGACCTCGACCGCCAGATCGCCGCGCGCGATCATCACCCCCACCGGACCGCGCCCGCCCGCCGCCACGATCAGATCGGGCAGGTTGCGCAGCGCCATCGGCGTCTCGATCTTCAGGATGATGGCGGGCCGCCTGTCGGGTGCCTCGGCCGCCAGCGCATCGGTCAGCGCGATCACATCGGCCACCGTCTGCACAAAGGACATCGCCACCAGATCGGCGTGGCGCGCCACAAAGGGCAGCGCGGCGCGGTCGTCGTCGGTCAGCGCCGGAATGTCCAGATCGACGCCAGGCAGACCAACGCCCTTTTCGGGCTTGAGCCGCAGCCCCTTGTCGCGCACCCCGGTCACGCGCAGCAGCACGCGGTCGCCGCCGTGATCCTCGATCACGGCGCGCAGCTTGCCATCGTCCAGCCAGACTGCATTGCCGGGGACCATCGCGTCCATCATTCCGGGCTGGGTCAGCGTGGCCTGCGGGCGCTTGACCTTTTTCGACAGGCCCGCGACGATTTCGAACCGGTCGCCGACATGCAGCCGGGCTTTCTGGCCCCGCACCTCGTCGGTGCGCAGCTTTGGCCCGCCAAGGTCCATCTCGACGCGGACGGGGCGATCATGGGCGTCGCCTGCCTGCCGCGCATGGGCGATCATGCGTTCCCACACCGCCGCATCGTCATGGGCACAGTTGATGCGCACGCAATCCGCCCCCGCCTGCACCAGCCGGTCGGTCAGCGAGGGATCTTCGCCCGCCTCGGTCGGCAGGGTGACCATGATCCGCGTCTGCTCGGCGCCCTGTCCGGGGCCGAACAGCGCATCGCGGCGGCGGTGCAGGTCGGCCACCGGCTGCTGAAACGCCGCGACGGCCGGAAAGGGCAGCGGCGCTTCGCCCGCGACGGCGGCCAGCGCGGCGATGGTCGCATCCAGCGCGGCGCTTACATGCGCCTCGGCCCGGCCCAGCGACGACAGGCCAAGCGCCGTCAGCCGCGGTTGCAGCGCCGTCAGGTCGCAGGACCGCAGCGCCAGATAGGTGGCCAGATTTTCCGCGGCACCGGCAAACCCCGGATCGGCGATCCGGCCGCGCCACCCCGCCATGCGCCCTGCGGCATCCTTTTGCACCCGCGCGCGCAATGCGGTCAGTTCGGTCAGCAGGGCCCGCGCCTCGTCGGCGGCATCGGTGCGGACAGAGGGCCTGTCCGGGGAAGTCACTGTCATGGTAGGATGTGCCTTGTGGTTTTCGCCGCCTTGCTATCGACGGATTGCAACGGTTTTCTGACAGAACCGGCACGGTTCCATCAACCGGCCGCGCGGCAGGCTGCCCCGCGACATCCCCAGAAAATGTTGAAACTATTGCAACGCATAATAAATTGTGGCGCCCAT
>JAUNUO010000249.1 GCA_030538135.1 Paracoccus sp. (in: a-proteobacteria) | reverse complement strand
GGTAAAGGTCGCGCTGACCTGCCCCGGACCAGTGGTCGAACCGGGTGCGCCCGCCGCCCACAGATCCATGGTGCCGGTATAAACATCCGAGCCGGTGACGGTGTAGGCGCCGCCATCGACGATGGTGTAGGTCGCGGCCTGAGCGACGGGTGCCGCAACTGCGAGGGTGGTCGCAACCGCCGCGCCCAGCACGGATACCTTGAGTTTCTGGAACATTAAAACCTCCCTTACAGATGACCATGTTCGCGTGGACATATTAACCAAAGCGGGTTGAATCAGAAAGAGGAAAACATCCTGCGATAGCAAATTCGTATATACAACTGATTTGTATGATTTTTTATTTTCTGAATGAAAATATGGCCTTATATTCCCCAAGGTCAACTTGAACCCGCCGGCCGGCATATAACACGGACAGGTTTATCAATACCGCCGCCCCTCTCGTCACAGGTCGCAGAAAAAAGCGAAACCCCGCAGATTGCTCTGCGGGGTTCCTTTTTTCAGCCTCGGCCCAAACGATCAGGCGGTGGCTTTTTCCTTGCGACGACGCAGCATCGCGGTCGCGCCGACAGCTCCGGCCAGCAGAAGGCCGGTGGCGGGCAGCGGGATCGGTGCCACGTCGAAGGTGACGTTCGGGTTCAGTGCCGACTGAGCAACAGTGGTCGGAACCAGCAGCGAGCTCCAGGTCAGCACCAGGGTCTGGGTCTTGGGACCAAAGGTCGAGGACAGCACGTTGTTGCCAGCGGCAAGCGTGGTGCTGGACAGCAGAGCATTGGTCGCGGTGTCAACCCACGACGCGGTCAGCCCGGTGAACAGGCTGGCAGCGTAGGTGGTCAGAGCCAGTTCGGCCAGAGCCGAACCCGAAGTCAGGACGGTGAAGTCCGCACTGATGCTGGCCGGGCCGGTCAGCGTGCCGAGCGGGCCGGCAAGCGACAGGTCCATGACACCGGCATAGGTGTCGGAGCCGGTGACGGTATAGGAACCGCCATCGACCATATCGTAGGTCGCAGCGTTGGCAACGGGCGCTGCGACCGTCAGGGCGACGGCAGCAACAGCACCCAGTGCCGCCGCTTTCAGACTATCGAACATTGATGACTCCTCAAATAGCACATAAGACGTTCGCGCCGGAAACTTAACCAATTATCGTGAATGCCGGAAGGGGTATTTGACCCTCGGACAAGATTCTGCTCAACACGATGATGTTGCTGTATTTTTATTTTGTAAGAGCAAAACCGCAGATATTTGTTCAATATGTATGCGCACCTTAAGGTTGAGATATATCGATTCCCGTGAACCTGTTGTCGCCGCGATGCAGAAGAGCGCCATCGTTGACCCGCCGTAATGCCGCGCTATGCTGGCCGCAAGGCCGTGGCGATGGCGTCGCCGCACGACTGGCCGATCCGTCCTGAACGCCGGGAGTCTTGCGGGGCTTCCATGGCGCAGCCCCGGTAACAGGGGACCACGATGGAACGTCCGCAGAATTATCGGCTTCACAATGGCGACAAGGCGCCGCTGCCCTTCGCGGCGGCGGAATACGACGCGCGACTGACCGGCCTGCGCAAGGCGATGGCGGGCATGGGCGTGCAGGCCGCCGTGCTGACCTCGATGCAGAACATCGCCTATTATTCGGGCTTTCTGTATTGCAGTTTCGGCCGCCCCTATGCGCTGGTCGTGACCGCGACGGACAGCGTGACGGTCAGCGCCGGGATCGACGCCGGCCAGCCGTGGCGGCGCTGTCACGGCGATAACATCACCTATACGGATTGGGGGCGGGACAACTTTTGGTTGACGGTCGCGCAGATCGCGGGCACCGGGCGGCACATCGGATTCGAGGGCGATCACCTGACGACCGAACGGCACGCCCGGATGCGGGCCGTGCTGCACCCCGCGACGCTGACCGACATCGCCCCCGCCACCATGGCGCAGCGGATGCAGAAATCCCCGGCCGAGATCGAATTGATCCGCGCCGGTGCGGCGGTGGCCGATGTGGGCGGCTATGCGATCCGCGATGCGGTGCGCGCGGGCGTGCGGGAAATCGACGTGGCCATGGCCGGGCGCGATGCGATGGAGCTGGAAATCGCCAGACGGTTCCCCGATGCCGAATATCGCGACACTTGGGTCTGGTTCCAGTCGGGGCTGAACACCGATGGCGCGCATAACCCTGTCACCGCGCGCGTCCTGCAACGCGGCGACATTCTTTCGCTGAACACCTTTCCGATGATTTCCGGCTATTACACCGCGCTGGAACGGACGATGTTCGTGGAAACGGTAGACGCCGCCTCGCTGGACATCTGGCAGGCGAACGTGGCCGCGCATGAATACGGGATGAGCCTGTTGCGCCCCGGTGTGTCCTGCGCCGATGTGACGGCAAGGATCAACGATTTCCTGGCCGAACGCGACCTGCTGCAATACCGCACTTTCGGCTATGGCCACAGCTTTGGCGTGCTGTCGCATTATTATGGCCGCGAGGCCGGGCTGGAACTGCGCGAGGACATCGACACCGTGCTGCGCCCCGGCATGGTCATCAGCATGGAACCGATGCTGACCATTCCCGCCGGACGACCGGGCGCGGGCGGATACCGGGAACACGACATTCTGGTCATCACCGGGGACGGTGCGGAAAACATCACCGGCTATCCCTATGGCCCCGATTTCAACGTGATCGGCTGAAAACCGAAAG
>JAUNUO010000248.1 GCA_030538135.1 Paracoccus sp. (in: a-proteobacteria) | reverse complement strand
GCCCTGCGCCTGCCCCTCGCGCCGCTCGGTCCGCCGCTCGAACAGCATGTCCAGCGCGGTCAGGAACAGCAGCACACCCCCGGCGATGCGAAAGGCGGGGATGGAAATGCCGATCCCCGACAGGATCGCCTCGCCCGCCAGCCCGAACAGCATCAGCAGGGCGGCGGCCACCGTCAGCGCGCGCCAGCCCACGCGCCGCCTTTGCTGCGCCGTCATCCCGCGGGTCAGCGCGATGAACAGCGGCGACAGCCCGATCGGGTCGATGACCACGAACAGCGTGACAAAGGCCGTGATGTAAACCGCCGGATCCATACCGCCTTATGACCGCCGCCGCAGCCCCTGCCAAGCGCCGCATCTTCGGTCCGCAAATATCCCCGGGGGAATCGCCCGCCGGGCGATGGGGGGCTGGCCCCCCTTTTTTACGCCGCCGATCACGCAAACGGGCTTTGCAATCACGGCCCCGACCCCCTAAAACCGGATGCGTCGGGCGGGTTGTCCGCCTGCGGAGGATACAGTCATGCTGAACAATATCGGCCTTCCCGGCCTGTTGCTGATCGCGGTCATCGTGCTCGTGCTGTTCGGGCGCGGCAAGGTCAGCTCGCTCATGGGCGAGGTGGGCAAGGGAATCACCGCCTTCAAGAAGGGCGTCAAGGATGGCAACGACGAAATCGAAAAGGCTGCGGCCGAACCCAAGAACGTGCCGGGCGAAACCGCCCGCGACGTGACGCCGCACACCACCGACCGGACCTGAGCCGGGGCGCGCCGCCATGCTTGACATCGGCTGGAGCGAGCTTCTGGTGATCGGCGTCGTCGCGCTGATCGTCATCGGCCCCGAGGATCTGCCGCGCCTGTTCCGTGCCATGGGCCGGTTCACCGCAAAGGCGCGGGGGATGGCGCGCGAATTTTCGCAGGCGATGGACGATGCCGCGCGCACGTCCGGGCTGGATGACGCGGCCTCGACCATCCGCGACGTCAAGAACATCACCTCGAAAAAGAACCTCGGTCTCGACGCACTGGACCGCGCCGCCGACCGGTTCGAGAAATGGGACCCGAAACTGCCCAAGACCGGCGCCGCCCAGCCCGATCCCTCGGCGCCGAAACCGGCAGGCGCGCCCGACCCCGCCGCCGCGGGATCGGCGATCAGGACGGCCGACCTGCCCGATCCCGCGCCGGCCCCGGCCAGGGGCACCCGCCGTCTGCGCGCCGTGCGCCGCACCGACCTGAACGAAGGCTGACCTGACGTGGCCAAACGCCCCGACGACATCGACGATTCCTCGGCCCCGCTGATCGAGCATCTCAAGGAATTGCGCACCCGGATCATCTGGTCGCTGGTCGCCTTCGTGACCGCCATGATCGTCAGCTATATGGTCTGGAACCCGATTTACAATTTCCTGACCCGCCCGATCTGTTCGGCGCTTGAGGATCGCGGTCAGGAATGCGGGCTGATCCTGTTGAAGCTTCAGGAAGGTTTCTTCGTCGCCATCCAGATCAGCTTTCTGGGCGGCTTCATCCTGGCCTTTCCGATCATCGCCTATCAGCTTTGGCGCTTCGTCGCGCCCGGCCTTTACCGCAGCGAGAAACAGGCGTTTCTGCCCTTCCTGATCGCCTCGCCCCTGATGTTCTTTCTGGGCGCGGCCTTCGCCTATTACGTCATCCTGCCCATGGCCTACAGCTTTTTCCTGGGCTTTCAGCAGGGGCCGATGACTCTGCCCGATGATGTGACGAACACCCCCAACCCGATGGCGGGCATCGTCTTTCAGGGATCGGTCAGCGAATACCTGACCCTGACCACGAAATTCATTCTCGCCTTTGGCCTGTCGTTTCAACTGCCCGTGGCGCTGACCCTGATGGGCAAGGCCGGTCTGGTCGATTCGGCCGGTCTGGCCAGCGTCCGCCGTTATGCGATTCTGGGCATCATGGTGCTGGCCGCCATCGTCACCCCGCCCGACGTGATCTCGCAGATCGTGCTGTTCAGCGTCATCTACGGCCTCTATGAAATCTCGATCCAGCTGGTCAAACGCATCGAGAGACGGCGCGAGGCCGATCTGCGCGCGCAGGGCCTGTGGGTCGAGGATGACGAAAAGGCATGACCGATCCGTTGTTCCGCATCGCCGAGGCGCTGGAACGCCTTGCCCCGCCGCCCGTGCCCGCCCCTGATTTCAGCGGCGCGGCGGCCTATGTCTGGCATCCCGACCCCGACCGGCTTGAACCCGTGGAAACCGTCGCCCGCGTCGATCTGGTGCAACTTATCGGCATCGACCGGGCGCGCGACACGCTGCTGGCCAATACGCTGCAATTCGCGCGCGGGCACGGGGCCAACAATGCCCTGCTGTGGGGCGCGCGCGGGATGGGGAAATCATCGCTGGTCAAGGCGGTTCACGCCGCTGCCCGCGCGCAGGGGCTGCCCCTCGTTCTGGTGGAAATCAGCCGCGAGGATCTGGCCTCGGTGTCCCGCCTGCTGTCCCTGCTGGGGCGCGCCCGTGACCACCGTTTCCTGCTGTTCGCCGACGATCTGTCCTTCAGCCACGACGACGCGACCTATAAATCGCTCAAGGCGGTGCTGGACGGCGGCATCGCCGGGCGGCCCGCTAATGTGGTGCTTTACGCGACCTCGAACCGCCGCCACCTGATGCCGCGCGACATGATCGACAACGAACGCGCCACCGCCATCCACCCCGGCGA
>JAUNUO010000247.1 GCA_030538135.1 Paracoccus sp. (in: a-proteobacteria) | reverse complement strand
CGACGCGGTATCGGTGTGCCACGAGATGACCGCTGTGCAGCTTGCCGCGCTGCGGGCGGGCGGCCCGGTGCTACGATTTGACGCAGCCCTGCTGGACGACGGACGGGCGGCGGAAATGCCGGTGGTCACCAATCTGTTCGCCACGCCCGACCGGGTCGCGTCGGGGATGGGCATCAAGCCCGATCAGGTGCCCGAGTTTGGCGCCTTTCTTGCGGCGCTGCGCAGCCCGCCGCCGCTGGACGGGTTGCGCGACGGGCTGTCGCGCTGGCCGATGCTGCGCGCCGCACTGGCCACACACCCGCGGATGCGCCGCCACGGACCCGTGCAGGCGCATGTGACGGAAACGCCCGACCTGACCGTCCTGCCAGTCCAGACCCCCTGGCCCGGCGACGGCGGCCCGCTGATGACATGGCCGGTGGTCGTGACCCGCCCGTATGGGACCGGGGCCGGGGATGTGGCGCGCTATAATCTGGGCGTCTATCGCGCGCAGGTGCTGGGGCCGGACCGGCTGATTCTGCGCTGGCTGGCACATCGCGGCGGGGCGGCCCATGCGCGCGGATGGGCGCGGGCGGGTCAGCCGATGCCGGTGGCCGTCGTTCTGGGCGCCGACCCCGCGACGCTGCTGGCCGCGGCGCTGCCCTTGCCGGAAACGGTGTCCGAAATGACCTTTTCCGGCGTCCTGCGGGGCGCGCGGACGGAACTGGTTCCGGCGCGCACCGTGCCGCTGATGGTGCCCGCGCAAGCCGAAATGGTGATCGAAGGCTGGGTTCACCCCGGCGAGGTCGCGCCCGAAGGCCCCTTCGGCGATCACACCGGCTATTACAACGCCGTCGAGCCATTCCCGGTGATGCGCGTCAGCGCCCTGACCCACCGCGATCAGCCGATATATCTGACCACCGTAACCGGACGCCCCCCGGATGAGCCTTCGGTGATCGGCGAGGTGTTCAACGAACTGGCGCTGCCCGTCATCCGCGCCCAGATCCCCGAAATCCGCGACCTGTGGCTGCCGCCTGCGGGCTGTTCCTATCGCATCGCGGTGATCGCCATCGACAAGCGTTATCCCGGACAGGCGCGGCGGGTGATGATGGGCGTCTGGGGGATGCTGCCGCAGTTCAGCTATACCAAACTGCTGATCGTGGTCGATGACGACATCGACCCGCGCAACTGGGATGACATCGCCTGGGCGCTGGCGACGCGCATGGACCCGTCGCGCGATCTGATGGTGCTGGACCGCACGCCGATGGATTATCTGGATTTCGCCTCGCCGCAGGAAGGGCTGGCGGGCAAGCTGGGCATCGACGCCACGACAAAGATCGGGGCCGAAACCACGCGCGAATGGGGCAAGGTCATGGAACCGGACCCCCGGCACGAGGCGCGCGCCGCCGAAATCCTGTCCCGCGCGGGTCTGGCATGAGGGTGATCCTCGGCATATCCGGCGCATCGGGCGCGGCGCTTGGTCTTGCCTGCGCGCGGCATCTGGCGCAGGCGGGGGTCAGGGTCGATCTGGTGGTGTCGCGCATGGCCGAACGCACGCTGGCCGAGGAAGTCGGGCGGGGCGCGCTGGCCGACCTACAGGGTCTGGCCGATCACGTTCACCCCATCGCGAACCTTGGTGCCACCATCGCCTCGGGTTCGTATCCGGTCCGTGGCATGATCGTCGCGCCCTGTTCGATGCGCAGCCTTGCCGCCATCGCTCATGGGCTGGACGATACCCTGCTGACCCGCGCCGCCGGCGTGCAGTTGAAGGAACGCCGCCCGCTGGTCCTTCTGGCGCGAGAAGCGCCGTTGACGCTGGCCCATCTGCGCAACATGACCGCAGCCACGGAAATGGGTGCCGTAATCATGCCGCCCGTCCCGGCCTTTTACCTGCGCCATGAACAGGTCGGCGAGATCGTGGATCAGATCGCCGCCCGCGCGGTCGATCTGCTGCGCCTTGGCCCGCCGCGCGCGGCAGCCTGGGAAGGATGAGGGTTCCGGCCCTGCTGGCCGCCCCGTGGAGGGCGTTTCTGGTGCCTATGGCATTTGCCGCAGCGGTGGCCCCGATCGGCACCCTTGCCGGATGGCAGACATCCGCAGGGCATGGCGGACTGATGGGGACGGCGATGATCCTGGGCGCGATCTGCGGCTATGCGCTGACCGCCCTGCCCGGCTGGGATGACGGGCCGCCGCTGTCCCCGATCATCACGGCGGCGCTGCTGGCGATCTGGCTGATCGCACTGACGGGGGCGGTTGCGGGACAGGTTCGTCTGATCTGGCCGCTGCCCTTGGCAATCGGGCTGCTGCTGTTGCGGCGCCGGCGCGGCAGCGCAAAGCGATGGGTGGTCACGGGCGCGGTTGTGGCCATCACGTCGTTGATCACCGCCGGTCGCCCCCACGATGCGATGTTGATCGCCGCCGCCCTGGTGGCCGGCCTTGGCGGTCTGGCGGTGCCCGCATTTCTGGCCGGGATCGCCGGGAAGCCGTTCCATGCCATGCGGTTCTGGCCGGGGGCGACCGCGGCCCTGACGGCAACGACGGCGCTGTGGCCCCCGGCGGGCATTGCCGCATCGGTTTGCGCCCTGTTGCAGATGCGCGCATGGCCCCTGTCGGGCGCGCGGCGCGGGGCCGGGGCCATGCTGGTCGCGGCATGGCTGGGGCTGGCGGCCGGTCTGGCGGCTCATGGGCTGGGCTTTCGGCACGGTGCGGTGC
>JAUNUO010000033.1:20492-23932 GCA_030538135.1 Paracoccus sp. (in: a-proteobacteria) | reverse complement strand
TCCTTGCGCTTGCCGGTGGCATAGGCACGGCCCAGCGAATCGCGCTGCGGTTCGCGGGTCGGGGCGGGGGCGGCAACCTCGGCGGGTTTGCCCGAGACGGCCGACTTCAGATCGTCGAGGGATTTGATATCTTCGGCCATATCACGCGCTCCGGGTGTTCTTGGCGTTCATGGACTTGACGTCCAGCACTTCGGGCTGCTGCGCCTCGTGCGGATGTTCGGCACCCGCGTAAACGCGCAGATTGGTCATCTGCTGCTTGCCCAGCTTGTTGCGGGAAATCATCCGCTCGACCGCCTTGAAGACGACGCGCTCGGGGTGCGCGCCTTCCAGAATCTGGCGGGCCGTGCGGTGCTTGATGCCGCCCGGATGGCCGGTGTGCCAATAGTATTTCTTGTCGTCACGCTTGTTGCCGGTCATCTGCACCTTGTCGGCGTTGATGATGATGACGTTGTCGCCCATATCCATGTGCGGCGTGAAGGTCGGCTTGTGCTTGCCGCGAAGACGCGAGGCCACGATGGTGGCGAGACGGCCCAGAACCACGCCCTCGGCGTCGATCAGGATCCACTTCTTCTCGATCTCCGCCGGCTTGGCGGTGTAGGTTTTCATCGGACTGCCCTTTTAGGGATGTGAATTCGAGATGGCGGTATATCAAGGATCGCGGCGCGCAGGTCAAGTCGCGGTCGCTGCGAATTACGCAGTGATTTCATGGTGATACGAAATAGGTATCAAGATACCATATCGTAACGCGCTGATTCAGCCCCGTTTCGGCGGAATCGAATATGTCAGCGAACAGCGCGCCACCGGATCGGGCATCCCGTCGGAATGGATCAGCGTATCCGCCACCGCCAGAACCCGGCCCAGTTTCAGCAACCGGCATTCCGCCAGAAGATCGCGCCCAGCCGCCGGCTTGCGCATGAAGTCGATGCTGGCATTTGTCGTCACGGCCAGCGCCACCGGGCCGATCTGCGACAGAATCGCCGCATAGGCCGCGACATCGGCCAGGGCGAACATGGTCGGGCCGCTGACCGTGCCGCCGGGGCGCAGATGCTGTTCCCCAATCCTCAGGCGCGCGATCAGCAGGCCGGGTGTGGCGCTGTCGATGATCAGCCCCTCCGGCAATTGCGGAAAATCGCTTGCCAGAAACCTGTTCAGCGCCGCCGCATCCATTGTCAAAGCCATACTTTCCCCCTGCCCTGTTCGGTCCTAGACTTGCCTCAGGGAAAAGGAATGACAAGATGACCGACCTCGTTATGCGAACCGATACGGGTGCCGTGGCGCATCTGACGATGAACAGCCCGGCGAATTTCAACGCCCTCTCGCTCGAAATGATCGACGCCCTGTCTGCGGCACTACGCGAGATTGCGCAGGACGACCGGATCCGCGCCGTCATCCTGTCGGGCGCGGGCAAAGCCTTCTGCGCCGGGCATGACCTGCGCCAGATGCAGGCGGCGCGCGACGACGATGACGCGGGCCGCGCCGCGTTCGAATCGTTGTTCACCCGCTGCGCCGGGATGATGCAGATGATCCCCGCCCTGCCTCAACCGGTGATTGCGCAGGTTCACGGCATCGCCACCGCCGCCGGGTGTCAGCTTGTCGCCACCTGCGATCTGGCCGTCGCGGCCGATGGCACGCGATTCGGCGTCAACGGGGTGAATATCGGGTTGTTCTGTTCAACCCCCATGGTGGCGCTGACCCGTGCGATTCCGCCCAAGGCCGCGTTCGAAATGCTGACAACCGGCGAATTCATCGACGCCGCCCGCGCGCGGGAACTGGGTCTTGTCAACCGCACCTGCGCCCCCGAGACGCTGGCCGATACCACGATGGATCTGGCACAGACTATCGCGGCCAAGCTGCCGGCGGCGGTGCGCATGGGCAAGCGGGCGTTCCACGACCAGTTGCGCCTTGGCACCGCCGATGCCTATCGGACCGCGGGCGCGGTGATGTGCGAAAACATGCTGCTGCCCGACACCGACGAAGGCATCACGGCCTTTCTGGAAAAGCGCGCGCCGAACTGGGCCTAACCCACCAAGGCAAGACTGGGGAATGTTTCAAGAAGCCAGAACGACATGGCTGCGAACGCCCCGGTCAACAACATCACGCCCACCAGAATCAACAGTACGCCCATGGCCCGTTCAATCGTGGCCATATAGGGCTTGATCCGGTTCATCAGCCCGATGGCCCGGTTGATGAAGATCGCCGACAGCAGGAACGGTATACCCAGGCCCAGCGCATAGACCGCCAGCAGGCTCATCCCCCGGCTGGCATCGGCGGATGACGCCGCCAGCGACAGGATCATCCCCAGTTGCGGGCCGATGCAGGGCGTCCAGCCAAAGGCAAAGGCCAGCCCCAGCACATAGGCCCCCAAGGCACCGCCGTCGCCCTTGCCCGCATCCAGCCGCGCCTCTTGGTCCAGAATCGGAATGCGGATGATGCGCAGGAAATGCAGCCCCAGAACGATCACCATCACCCCGGAAATCCGCGCCAGCCAGTCCTGATAGGTCAGTACCAGCCGCCCAAACGTCGATGCCGCCAGCCCCATCAGCAGAAACACCGTGGACAGGCCCATGACAAAGAACAGCGCGGGCAGAACGGCGCTGCGCTCACCGGTTTTCAGCCCGCCGACGCTGACCCCGGCCATATAGCCCAGATAGGGCGGCACGATGGGCAGGACGCAGGGTGACAGGAACGACAGAACCCCCGCCAGCAACGCGACCATCGCGGCAGGCATGAACGCGGCATCTATGAGTTCTATCCCAAACATGGCGGCACCTTAGCGCACAGGGCCAAAAGGGCCAGAGCGAGGGCGGTCACGGCTGCGTCAGTCGCACCGCCCCCGGATCGGGTCAGGCCCCTGCCGACCACCAGCCGCGCCGCTTGGGGCGCGCCGGGGCTGCGTCGGCCTCGACTTCGGCGGGTTCAGGTTCCGGCGCCACAAATTCAGGCTGCGGCGCGGCGTCCGCCTCGAGTTCAGACGTCGATTCGACCGGGTCGGCCGCCTCGGGTTCGGGCTGCGGTTCCAGAGTCTCGGCCGCGACAGGCTCGGATGATGCGTCGGGTGCAGGGTCGCGCAGGTCCACCATCCGGACCGGCTCATCCGCGTCGTCCGCTGCCGGGTCGGGCGTAGGCGAAGCCTCGGCCGCCACCCCGTCATCCGAGGTTTCCTCAGCCTTAACAGGTCTCCGGCCACGGCTGCGCCGGTTGCGCGGCCGCTTCGCCGGCTCGGCCTCGGCCGCATCTGCCATCGTGGTCTCGGTGGGTTCAGCCGCCGGATCTTCGACTGCGGGCAGGGGTTCGGAAACCACGCCCTCGGTCGTCGTGTCATCATCGTCCGACGAATCATCTGAATCGTCCGCCGACAGATCGCCGTTGCCGTCCCCGTTGGTCCTGCGACGGCGACGGCGGCGGCGGCGGCGGGTTTTGCCTTCGCCGTTGTCGTTCGA
>JAUNUO010000033.1:15900-20392 GCA_030538135.1 Paracoccus sp. (in: a-proteobacteria) | reverse complement strand
CGCAAGCGAATCATCCGACCGGATCAGGCCGGTGCCGTGGCAATGCGCACAGGGCTGCGTGGTCGATTCCAGCATGCCGGGGCGCAGCCGCTGACGGCTCATTTCCATCAGGCCAAAGCCGGAAATCTTGCCGACCTGAATCCGCGCGCGGTCGTTCTTCAGCCGCTCCTTGAAGCGTTTTTCGACCGCGGCGTTGTTTTTCCGCTCGTCCATGTCGATGAAGTCGATGACGATCAGGCCGGCCAGGTCGCGCAGACGCAGCTGGCGCGAAATTTCGTCCGCCGCCTCGCAGTTGGTCTTGTAGGCGGTTTCCTCGATCGAACCTTCCTTCGTTGCCCGACCCGAGTTCACGTCAATGGCGACAAGAGCCTCGGTCACGCCGATGACAATATAGCCACCCGATTTCAGCTGAACGACCGGGTTGAACATGCCCCCCAGATAGCTTTCGACCTGATAACGCGCGAACAGCGGCATCTGATCGACGTAATGTTTCACGTTCTTGGCGTGGGACGGCATGATCATCTTCATGAAGTCCTTGGCCACGCGATAGCCGCGCTCGCCCTCGACCAGAACCTCGTCGATCTCCTTGCTGTAAAGGTCGCGGATCGACCGTTTGATGAGATCGCCTTCCTCATAGATCGGGGCGGGCGCGACGGATTTGAACGTCAGTTCGCGGACCTGTTCCCACAGCCGCATCAGATATTCGTAATCGCGGCGGATTTCCGTGCGCGTGCGCTGGCTGCCGGCGGTGCGGATAATCAGTCCGGCGCCCTTGGGCACCTCAAGCTCGCCTGCGATGTCCTTCAGTTTCTTGCGGTCGGCCGCATTGGTGATCTTGCGGCTGATGCCACCACCACGCGCCGTATTGGGCATCAGCACGCAATACCGGCCCGCCAGCGACAGATAGGTGGTCAGCGCGGCGCCCTTGTTGCCGCGTTCTTCCTTGACCACCTGCACCAGCATGATCTGCCGGACCTTGATGACCTCTTGAATCTTGTAGCGGCGCGGGCGGGGTTTCTTGGCGGCCGGGATTTCCTCGGCCACATCCTCGTCGGCGACCGATTCGATGCTGTCATCCTTGTCGGTCGCATCCTGCGCGGGGGCCTCGGCCGTGTCGTCGCAGGCGGTATCCGTCACGTGTTCGGCCGTCTCGTCCTCGCTGGGGTCGGCGACCTCCATCCCCGGAATCTCGTCCGAGGTGCTCACGGCATCCGCATCGGTCGCGCGGGCGCTGACGCGGTGGGATGCCCTTTTGGCGCGGGCGTTTTCCTCGGCCTCCTGCGCCTCGGCATAGGCGCGTTCCTCGGCGATCAGGGCGTCGCGGTCGGCAGCCGGGATCTGGTAATAGTCGGGATGAATTTCCGCGAAAGCCAGAAATCCGTGGCGGTTTCCGCCATAATCTACAAAGGCTGCCTGAAGCGAGGGTTCGACCCGCGTCACCTTTGCCAGATAGATATTGCCCGCAAGCTGCCGCTTGTTGACGGTCTCGAAATCAAATTCTTCGACCTTGGTTCCGTCGGCCACCACGACCCGAGTTTCCTCGGCATGGGTGGCGTCGATCAGCATTTTCTTTGCCATTCAGATGTCTTTCGCGCAGCCCCTGACCTGCTGCGCCCGCTGCAAGCAGAGGGGCAGGCGATCCGGAAGTGCGTGTTGATGATGACACGGGCGCGGCTGCCGAAAGGGCAGAAATCAGGGCATGGCTCGGGGCCTGCCTGTCGATTTCTGTCCGCATCAGGGCGCGTTCCATCGCGTCTGTTACCTTTTTGGCTGCGGCCTGGGCCGCAGCGGTGAATCTTGCCCCCGCGCAGAAACTGCGCCGCCGGGCCGGTTTTTCCGCGCACCACCCGCCGTCCATCAATGGACCGTCCACGGGCGACACGTTGCGAAACTGTCCGCCATGTGCAGCCTTGGGTTGTCCCGCGCACACGGCCTGTCCGCAACATAAGTGCGCGGGCCTGCCGACTTCAATGGCAAAACGACTCGGGCCGGTTCGGGAAGCGACTGACAAAGGGGCGAAATGACGCGCGGGGGCGGTCCGTTTCACATCGCCTTAACGCTTCTTTCATGGCGTTGTCGCATCGTGGCGGCAGAAAGGGGGCGATTTTTGCGCCGGGGTGTCGTGATGACGCTGATACGGATCAACAACGATCAGTTGCCCGACAAGGCCGCGCTTGCCGCAGCGGCGGCGCTGCCCGAAGGGGCGCCGGTGATCGCGATGATCCACGGCTTCCGCTTTTCCCCCGCCGCGTCCGAGGCCGACCCGCACCGTCACATTTTGGCGCTGGACCCCGACCCGGCATCGCGCCGTGTCATGTCATGGCCGCGCGCGCTCGGCTTTGACGACAGCGGGGGCGGCGGGCTTGCGCTCGCCTATGGGTGGGAGGCGCGGGGCAGTCTGAACTCCGCCTATCTGCGCGCCGATGCCGCCGGAGAATCGCTGGCCCGCTGCATCGACCTGCTGGCGCAGAACGCGGGCCGTCCGATTGCGCTGATCGGGCATTCGCTGGGGGCACGCGTCGCATTGTCGGCGCTGCATCATGTGACGCCCGGCACCGTCAGCCGCGCCATTCTGCTGACCGCCGCCGAATTCCGCTGTGCCGCGGCCAGCGCCATGGCCAGCCCGGCAGGTCAGCAGGCCGAGATCATCAACATCACCTCGCGCGAGAACGACCTGTTCGATTTCGGGATGGAACTGCTGATCGGCGGGTTGCGGCGGCAGACCCTCGGCTTTGGTCTGGCCGAGCCCGTCCGCAACTGGATCGACGTGCAGATCGACGATGCCGATACGCTGGCGGCGCTGGCGGGGCTTGGCTTTCAGGTCGATCGCCGGGCGCTGCGGCTCAGCCACTGGTCGCCCTATCTGCGGCCCGGCGTGTTCGATTTCTATCGCACCGCGCTGCGTCAGCCCTGGGCCTTGCCGATGGGGCTGCTGCGCGGGGCGCTGCCCGTCCGGCCCACGCCGCGCTGGTCGCGTCTGTTCGCCCTGCCCGCCGATGTGTCCGGCGTTCTGCGCGCCTGAACGTCAGGCCCGCCCGGCGGCGGCGGACAACAGCGACGGCTCGATCCCCTGCGCGCGCAGGGCGCTGGCCCATTTGGCCTCGTGCGCGGCGCCGAAGATCAGATCGTCGGCGCCCTCGCCCGTCAGCCAGCCGTTGCGCGCCATTTCGTCCTCAAGCTGGCCCGGCCCCCAACCGGCATAGCCAAGCGCCAGAAACGCCGCTTCCGGCCCGTCGCCATGGGCGATGTCTTCCAGGATGTCGCGGGTGGTCGTCATCGCCAGACGCGACCCGATCCGCAGCCGCCCCTCGGGGTCGTTGCCGCCTTCGGGCACCCGGTGCAGCACAAAGCCGCGCCCCGGTTCGACCGGGCCACCAAAGCGCACCTCGATGCTTCGACCGCCCCCATCGACGGCGATGCCCAGTTGATCCAGCAGATCGTCGAACGCCACGTCAGGCAATGGGCGGTTCAGAACCAGACCCATCGCGCCGTCGTCCGAATGGGCGCAGATCAGCACCACCGACCGGTCAAAGCGCGGGTCGTTCATCCCCGGCATGGCGATCAGCACCTTGCCGGTCAGGTTTTCTGCGGTCGTCGTATCGTCGTTTTCCATGGCCCCAAGATCATCACTGAATGCCCGTCTTGCAAGTGCTTGCAGCATTGTGACTTCACCCGGCACGGATCGCGGGTTATCCCGATACCATGAAAACCCGCATCCTTGCCACGCTGATCGCCCTGACGGCGGCGCCGGCCGTCGCCGAACAGGCGCTGCCGCCCGGCCTGATCTCGGCCCGGCTGCTGCCCGGCTGGACCACGGATGAGGGTCAGCGCGTCGCCGCGCTGGAACTGGTGCTGGAACCGGGGTGGAAAACCTATTGGCGCAGTCCCGGCGATACCGGCCTGCCCCCCGAATTCGACTGGAGCGGGTCGGCCAATCTGGCAAGCATCACGCTGCACTGGCCGGCGCCCGAACTGATCGATTCCGAAGGCACGCAGACGCTGGGTTACCATGACCGGCTGATCCTGCCGCTGACCGCCACGCCCGCCGACCCCGCGGCGCCGATGGCGCTGGCCGCCCGCATCGACCTTGGCCTGTGCGAGAATGTCTGCGTTCCCGCGCACCTGTCGCTGACCGCGCCCGACGCCGCCGCAACGCCCGATCCGCAGATCAGTGCGGCAATGGAAACCGTTCCCGCGCTTGCGGAAGGCCCGACCCCGGCCTGCACCATCCGCCCGACCAGAGACGGGATGCAGGTGGCGCTGACCCTGCCCGCCGATGCGCGCCCGCAGATCGCCGCGCTGGAACTGGACAGTGGCACCCCCGTTTGGGCTTCTGGCGCAGTGATCGACGGACAGACCGTGACCGCCGATTTCGTCCCCAACAGCGGCAAGCCCTTCGATCTGGACCCACAGCAGATCGTGCTGACGCTCATTCACCCGGATGGCGCGACCGAACATCGCGGCTGCGCCCCGCAAGGCTGACCAGCGCCGC
>JAUNUO010000033.1:0-15800 GCA_030538135.1 Paracoccus sp. (in: a-proteobacteria) | reverse complement strand
ATCATCCCGAACCCCAGCCCATAGGCCAGCGTCACGACCGTCGGCTTCAGGAACATCGCCTGCGACGACCGTTCGTATAACAGCGGCGCAAGACCCAGAACCGTGGTCGTCGTGGTCAGCATCACCGGGCGGAACCGGTCGGCCACGGCGGACAACACCGCCGGGCGCATCCCGCGCACCCCGGCCTTTTCGTCGATGGTGGAAATCAGCACGATGGAATCGTTGATGATGATCCCCGACATGCCGACCAGCCCGACGATGGAAAACATCGTCATCGGCAGCCCCCACAGGTAATGTCCCCAGACCGCGCCGATCAGCCCGAACGGGATCACCGACATGACGATCAGAGGACGGCTCCACGAGGCAAAGATCCACGCCAGCACCACATAGATCCCCAGCATCGCAAGGGCAAAGCCCAGAAGGGCGTCGTCCAGAAATTCTTCCTCTTGCTGGGCCAGCCCGGTCATCTGGAAATCGACGCCGTAAAGCGCGGCGATATCCGGCATGATTTCGGTGCCGATCCGCTGGGTCAGGCTGGCGGCCACGGAGGGATCGTCGCCCGCGATATCGCCCGTCACCAGAATCATCCGCTGGCCGTTTTCGCGGCGGATGGCAGAAAATCCGGCGCGTGTCGTCACCGTCACGATATCTCCCAGGGGCACCCATTGCCCTCCCGGTGCGCGCAGCCGCATCCGGTCCAGAAAATCGCCGCGCCGTTCAGCGTCGGCCAGTTCCACCTGAATCGTGCCGCTGCGGGTGCCGACGGGAAAGCTGGCGGCCTCGATGCCGCCCAGACGGCGGCGCAGTTCGGCGGCCAGCCCTTCGGTCGTGAACCCGAGGGCGCGGCCCTGCGGGGTCAGCTCCAGCGCCATTTCCTCTTTGTCATAGGACATGGTGTCCTCAAGCGCAGAGACCTCGGGAAATACTGCCAGCCGGGTTTTCAGCGCCTCGGCCGCATCTTTCAGCCGCTGCGCATCGGCGCCGGTCATCTGAACCGAGATCGCATCCCCGCCCGGCCCGGACCGCCCGCCGCGAAAGCTGATCTGTTCCAGCCGGGGATCTTCGGGCATGGCGCGCTGCACCGCCGTCAGAAATTCGAAACTGGAATAGGGTCGCAGATCGGTTTCGATCAGCTCGATCTGGATCGCACCCAGCAGATCGGCATCGGTGGTTTCCGCGCCGGACAGGGGGCGACCCATGTTGCCGCCGATCTGTGCGACCGTATGCACCACCGGGTTCAGCCCGTATTCGGTCTCGTAATCGCGCCCCAGATTTTCGACCGCGGCCTGCATCGCCCGCATGACGCGCAGGCTGTCGGCGCGCTCTGACCCCGGCAGCATGGCGAAATTTCCGGTGATCAAGGATTGTTCCGGAGAATCAAAGAACCGCCAGGGCACCTGTCCCGTCATCAGCGCGCCCGCCGCCCATGCAAACAGCGCCAGCATCCCCGCCAGCACCGGATAACGCAGCCGCCAGACCCATTCGGTCACGGGGACCATGAACACCCGCACGAACCACTCCAGCCCGCGGTTCGCCACGCGCGACGGCGCGTCATACCATCGCGGCTGCCGGTTGCCGGCAAGCGCCTGCGACATGTGATGCGGCAGAACCAGCAGACATTCGATCAGCGACCCTGTCAGCACCAGCGCGACCACCATCGGGATTTCGAACACCATCGTTCCGAAACGCCCGCCGATCATCATCAGCCCGGCAAAGGCAATGATCGTTGTCAGCGTCGAGGAAATCACCGGCGCGCCCATCCGCTGCACCGCGCGTTCGGCCGCCACGACCGGCGGTTCGCGCAGCTTGCGGCCCCGGTATTCGGCATGTTCGCCCACCACGATGGCATCATCCACGACGATCCCCAGCGTCAGGATCAGCGCGAACAGGGAAATCATGTTCAGCGTCATGCCCAGAACATACATCGCCGCGATCGCAGACAGCATCGCCGTGGGAATCCCGGCGGCGACCCAGATCGCGGTGCGCGCGTTCAGAAACAGGAACAGCAGGACCAGCACCAGCGCCAGCCCCATGATCGCGTTATCGACCAACAATGCCAGCCGCCCCGAGATCTGTTCGGCCCGTGCCCGCACCAGCGTCAGTTCCATCCCCTGCGGCAGACCCGGACGCATCTCGTCCAGCGCGGCTTCGACCTCGCGCTGCATGGCGATGGCGTCGCCGGCGGCTGACCGTTGCACCTGCACGATGACCGCCGGATCATCGCCCACGAACAGCGATACCGCCCGCGACGCGCCCGAGGCCGTCACATCGGCCACGTCGCGGATATGCAGGTTCGACCCATCCGGCAGCGCGCGCAGCACCAGCGCGCCCACAGCATCGGGGTCGCGCGCCTCGGTTCCGGTGCGCACCCGCGCGGCACCCGATGCCACGTCGCCCGCCGGGCGCGCGGTGGCGGCGGCCGTGATCACCGCAGCGACACCCTCGATCGTCAGATCATGGCGTTCCAGATCGGCGGCGCGCAGCGTCACCAGCGTTTCGGGCGCGGCGATTCCCGACACCGTGGCCCGCGTGATCCCCCGCTGATACAGCCGCGTCAGCAGATCGTCGCCAAAGCGGCCAAGCTGATCCACCCCGACCGGACCCGAAATCACGACATCGGCCACCCCGTCGCGCCATGCTCCTCGGGTCAGTTCCGGCGTTTCGGCACCTTCGGGCAGCCGGCCGGCGGAATCCACGGCGGCCTCGGTTTCTGTCATGGCGCGGGCCATGTCCCAGCCGGGTTCGAACTCAAGCTGAATCCGCGCCGCGCCTTCGGTGGCGCGGGACGTGGCATCGGCCACCCCCTCGACCCCCATCAGCGCGGGTTCCAGCACGCCGACGATGGCGCGGTCCACGTCCTCGGCCCCGGCGCCATCCCATTGCACCGAAACGCTGATCGTCTGCACGACCGAATCGGGGAAATACTGCGCGCGCAGACGCGGCGCGGCCAGCAGGCCCGACACAATCAGAACCGCCATGACGATATTGGCCAGCGTGGCGTGGCGCGTGAACAGCGACAGGATGCCGCGTCCAGGCGGCAGGCGATCAGCGTTGCGCCTAGCCATTGCCCTGCCCCGCGCCCTGACGCGCCTGCCGCCCGTTGCCCGCCGGGCTACTATCGCGCGGCGCGGCCTCATCCGCGGGGGCGGCGGCATCGCGCACAAGAATGCCCGTGCCCAGTTGCGGCGCGCGTTCGGCCACGATCCGCGCGCCTTCCAATCCGGCGGGCACGACGATCAGCACCTGATCGCCCTGACGGCGCAGCACCTGCACCACCACCGCCGACAACCGCCCGGTCTCGTCCGCAACCAATACCGTGCCATCACCCCCCAAAGCCGCCGCCGGTATCGCCGCCGCGTCGGTCAGCGGCGGTTCGGCAATCAGCGCAGTGACGAAATCGCCCGGACGCAGCCCCGATTCGCTGCCTTCGATACGGGCGAACACCGTGCGCCCCGCCGATCCGGGCGCGACCGAGGCCGCCGCACGGTCGAGAACCGCCGGCACCGCGATCTGCCCCGCCGACCCGTCCAGCACCACCTGAACCGGCGTCCCGGTCAGACCCTCCGGCGCGGCGGACAGGCGGGCAAACTGATCCAGCGACAGCATGATCTGAACCTCCAGCGCGGCGGGGTCGATCAGTTCGGCCAGTTGTTCATTCATCGACACCAACCCGCCCTCGACCACGGCGACATTGGTGATCTGTCCGTCAAAACCCGCCGACAGCGTTGTCTGATCCAGCTCCCGGCGCGCCTCGGACAGGTCGATCTCGGCCCGGCGCAGGCCGATGGCCGCCGTATCGACCGCCGCCTCGGCGCTGGCCAGCGCCGACCGCCGCGACAAGACCGCCTGATTGGCACCGGATGCCGCCAACCGCACCGTTTCCGCCTCGGCACTGGTGCCAAGACCGCGCCCGGCCAGCTGTTCCTGACGCGCCACGGCGGCGCGGCGCAGCGCGGCCTGTTCCTCGGCGGCGGTCAGATCGTCGCGGGCGATGCCCACGGCGTTCTGCGCCTCGGACAGAACCGCCTGCGCCGATTCGCGCGCGGCCTCGGCCACGGCGACCCGCGCCTGTGCCGGGGCCTGGTCGATGCGCAGCAGGAACTGCCCCTGCGCGACGCGGCTGCCCTCGTGCATGGCGGGGTCAAGCTGAACGATACGCCCCGCCGCCTGCGCCCGCAGTTGCAGCGACCGCCGCGCCTGCACCGTGCCGAACAATTCGATCACCGGGGTCTGCACCTGCGCCGTCACCGTCATCAGCCGCGCGGTGAACACCTGTTCCGCCGCCGGGCGTCCGCCCCCCGGCCCTGCCCGGCGCGATTCCAGCGCCTGCCACAGCTGAAACCCCGCCAGAAACAGCAGGGCGAATGTCAGGGCGGCAATCGCCAGCCCGCCAAGGCTGCGGATCAGAAAGCGCATGGGACCTCGTTTGCCCGATCCAGCCCTAACAGAACCTAAACGGCAAGAGTTTCCAGCCGCGCCTGCAAACCCAGCAGATCGGCCCATGCATCCTTTTTGGCAACCGGATTGCGCAGCAGATAGGCCGGATGCGTCATCGGCAGGGCGGGCCGCCCGAACGCCTCGGTCCAGGTGCCGCGCAGGCGCAGGATGCCGCGACGGCCCAGCGCAGCCTGACAGGGCGTGTTGCCCATCAGCACGATCAGATCCGGGGCGACCAGATCGACATGACGGCGCACAAAGGGCATCATCATCGCCATTTCGGCATCCGACGGGTCGCGATTGCCGGGCGGACGCCATGGTAAAACGTTGGTGATATACAGCGCGCGCGCCGCATCGACGTGATCGCGGGCCATGCCGATGGCGGCAAACATCCGGTCCAGCAACTGCCCCGCGCGCCCGACAAAGGGGCGGCCCTGCCGGTCCTCCTCGTCGCCCGGCGCCTCGCCCAGGATCAGAACGCGCGCGGCAGGGTTGCCGTCGGCAAAGACGAACCGGCCAGCGCCCTTTTTCAGTTCGATCCCGTCAAAGCGTTCCTGCGCCGTGGCCAGATCGTCCAGACTCTGCGCCGCTTCGGCCAGCCGTATCGCCTCGGCCACCCACAAACCCGGTTCCGGTTCCGGGGGCGCGGCGGATTTGGACGGCGCGGCGGCAGGCGGCGGCGCGGGCGGGCGATCCGACACCGCGAAACGGTCCAGCGGCGCATCCAGTACGGGTTCGTCCGCGCCCATTTCCGCCTGCCATTCCAGCAGGGCCAGCGCCGTCGCCGCATCCAGATCGTCCCAGCGCCCGCCGTCCATCAATCCGCCACCAGCATATAGCCGGTCCCGCGCACGGTTTGCAGAAAGCGCGGCTCGCGCGGGTCGGGTTCGATCTTGCGGCGCAGGCGGGTGATCTGCACGTCGATGGCGCGTTCGCTGTTTTCGGTTTCTTCGCCGGATGCGCCGCGGCCCAGATCCTCGATCAGTTCGGCGCGGCTGACCGGCTGGCCCAGACTGGCCGCCAGCCGCCGCAGCAGCGCCTGTTCCGATCCGGTCAGGCGCAGCGGCGCCTCGCCCTGCCACAATTCGCTCTTTTCCGTGTCATAGCGCAACTGGCCCAGCGTCAGGAATTTCGGCTGTGCGATCTCGGCCACCGGCATCCGGCGCAGAATGGCGGCGATCCGCAACAACAGTTCGCGCGGCTCGAACGGCTTGGGCAGGTAATCGTCGGCACCACTTTCCAACCCGGTGATCCGGTCAGAGGTCTCGCCCTTGGCGGTCAACAGCAGGATCGGCGTGTCGATCCGCCGGCGCAGATCGCGGGTCAGCGAAAACCCGTCCTCCCCCGGCATCATCACATCCAGCACGATCAAGTCGAATTCCAGCCCGCCCAACAGCCGTCGCGCCTGCGCCGCATCGCGTGCGGCGGTCACGAAATAGCCATGCCGTTCCAGAAACCGCCGCAGCAGCGCACGGATGCGTTCATCGTCATCGACGATCAGAATGTGCATATCGGCAGCCGGGGCGGCGCGGGTCATGGGTTCAGTCCGTCAGATCCTTCATCGACTGATACTGCGCCCGCGTGTCCGGGTCCATCATCGCCTCAAGCACCTGCCAGAATCCGGCGACCGCCTGCGGCCCGGCCGCGCGATAGGCGGCGCGCATCCGGCCGCGCTGTGCCTCGGACAGGCGACGTTCCAGAGCCACGCCGGTTTCGGTCAGATGCAACAGCCGCTCGCGCCGGTCGCGGCGACCCACGCGGCTGTCAACCAGACCGTCCTCGATCAGGGTGCGCAGCACGCGGTTCAGCGACTGTTTCGTTACCCCCAGCACATCCAGCAATGCGGTCACCGTCAGCCCCTGATCGCGGCCGATGAAATGCAGCGCGCGATGATGCGCCCGGCCATAGCCCAGATCGGACAGGATCATGTCCGGGTCCGTCGTGAAGGTCCGATAGGCAAAAAACATCGCCTCGATCCCCCGACGCAACTGGTCATCGGTCAAGAACAGCAGGTTTTCCCCGCCCAGCCCTGCGATCCGCGCATTTTCCTGCATCAGGCCCCCGTCGTCCGGTCAATATGGCAGCGATGTTGACTTTCAAAGAATTGTTGGATAGCCGTCAAGCCATCTTACGAAAGATTTTTTTCCAAACTGGGCGATTTGCGCAAGATTCGCAAATGCCAGGCTGACAGGGGATACGAATGACGGCTGGATACGATGATCGCGACGGCAAGATCTGGATGGATGGCAAGTTGGTGGACTGGCGCGAGGCAAATGTTCACATCCTGACCCATGCCCTGCACTATGCCAGTTCCGTATTCGAAGGCGAACGTTGCTATTCCGGCAAGATCTTCAAGAGCCACGAACATTCACTGCGCCTGATCGAATCGGCGCGGCTTCTGGATATGACCTCGCCCTATACCGCCGACGAAATCGACGTGGCCAAGGATGCGGTTCTGGCCGCCAACGGCTTTACCGACGCCTATGTGCGCGCGGTGATGTGGCGCGGGTCGGGCATGGATATGGGCGTGTCGGCACGGCGCAACCCGGTGCGTCTGGCCATCGCGGCATGGGAATGGGGCAGCTATTACGGCGATGCCAAATGGCAGGGCGCCAAGCTGGACGTGGCGAAATGGAAACGCCCCTCGCCCGAAACCATCCCGACCGCCGCCAAGGCCGCGGGCCTGTACATGATCTGCACCATGTCCAAACATGCGGCCGAGGAAAAAGGCTGTTCCGACGCGCTGTTCATGGATTGGGAAGGCTATGTGGCCGAGGCGACCGGCGCCAATATCTTTTTCGTCAAGGATGGCGAGGTTCACACCCCGCAAGCCGACCGTTTCCTGAACGGCATCACACGACAGACCATCGTTCAGATGCTGCGTAACAAAGGCATCACCGTGCATGAGCGCCGCATCAAACCCGAGGAACTGTCGGGTTTCAGCGAATGCTGGCTGACCGGCACCGCAGCCGAGGTGACGCCGGTCGGCCAGATCGGCGAGTGGCATTTTCAGGTCGGTCAACTGACCCGCGACATCGCCGCCGATTACGAAAAACTGGTCCGCAGCTGATAAATGCCCCGCAGACGCAGGGCTTTTTTCTGATCGACACAAAATTTTTGGGCCAGCGGGAATAAAGGGCGCGGCGCGGCGTTAACAGGCTGACATGTCACTGTATCCTGTTCACCAGCACAGGCCGGCCCTTTCCTCCTCACCCCTGATCGCCTCGAGCGGTCAGGGGAACCCCCTGCATCGCTCAGGCGGTGCGTCCCCGTTCGATCCGCAGATATTCAACCGTCTTGCGCCCCTTGTCGTCGCGCGATAGCGGGCGTTCGTGCAGGCTACCGATTGCGGGATGCATTCCGGCCTGACGTTCCTGCCGGGTGAATTCGCGCAGCCGAATGGTGTTGGCCATGCGTGGCTGATCGCTGATATGGCGGCTCATGGTGTTTCCTCCCATTCTTGGCAGGATAACCCCGAATCATCACGGGGCCAAAGCCCTTGCGATACGCATCTTGGCGATTTGCGCAAACAACAGGCAGCCGCGCCCCGGTGTCAGGCAGCCTTGATCCCCTGCGCGGCGGCCAGAACCGCGTGCAGCGCAACCGGGCTGTCATTTGCCCGCAGTTTGCCGCGCAGATCAGGGTCGCGCAGCGTCCGCGACACCAGCGCCAGCGCCTTGAGATGATCGACGCCGGTGCTTTTGGGCGCCAGAAGGGCAAAGACCAGATCGACCGGCTGACGATCCACCGCATCGAAATCCATCGGCTTTTCCAGCCGGATGAACAGGCCAACCACCTTGTCCAGCGCGTGCAGCCGGGCGTGGGGAACGGCGACACCATGCCCGACGCCAGTGGCGCCCAGGCTTTCACGTTCCTGAAGCGCGTCCAGAACCTCGGCGCTGTTCAACCCGTAAACGCTGGCGGCAAGGTCCGCCAGTTCCTGAAACAGACGCTTTTTCGACGCGATCTGGCCGAACGACCGGACCGCCTCGGGCTTCAGGATTTGGCTGATCTGCATTTTCCCTTATCTTTCAATGGGCCGGGCAGGCAATGGGCAAGGCCCCCTGCCCGGCACCGGACATCACGACATGCTGCGAGGGTCGATCCACCCGACGTTTCCATCCTCGCGGCGGTGAACGACGTTGACGCCACCGTGCTTTTCATTGCGGAACACCAACAGCGGCGCGCCGGCCAGTTCCATCTGCATCACCGCATCGCCGACCGACAGCGTCGGCACGCGGGTTTCCATCTCGGCGATGATGATCGGTTGCAGGCCCTCGTCCTGCGATTCCCATTCGTCCTCATCAGCGGCCAGCACATACATGCCCGCCTGCCCAAACTCAACCGGCGCCTGCCGTTCCTTGTGGTGGTCCTTCAGGCGGCGCTTGTAGCGGCGCAGCTGCTTGTCCATCTTTTCGCGGCAGGCCTCGAAGGCGGCATAGACTTCGGCCGCCGCCGCCCTGGCCTGCACGTTCAGGCCGGTGGACAGATGCACCACGGCATCGCAGGTGAACTGATGCGCATCGCGGGAAAAGGTGACGGTCGCATCGGTCGGCCTCTGGGAATACTTGTCGATCGTTTCCCCCAGTTCCTTTTTGACATGCGAGGTCAGGGCATCGCCCACATCCATATGTTTTCCGCTGATGGTATAGCGCATCGCTGGTCCTTTCTTTTTTATCCGCCGGTCTCATGGCCAATGTTGCGGCCGCACGGCGGTGGTCGCGAGGGCGTAAATCGCCCCCATACCAACCATTTGGTGACGGAACCTGTCATCTGTCAATCGCCCCCCACGCCGCAACGCGGCATCAGACCAGACGAAAACCCTCGCCCAGATAGACTTCGCGCACGCGGGGATCGGCGACGATCTGTTCGGTGCTGCCCGACATCAGCACATGGCCATCGTGCAGGATATAGGCCCGGTCCACGATGCCCAGCGTCTCACGCACGTTGTGATCGGTAATCAGCACCCCGATGCCACGCGATTTCAGGTCGTGGACCAGCCCGCGAATCTCGTTCACGGCAATGGGATCGACGCCCGCAAAAGGTTCGTCCAGCAACAGATAGGACGGGTCCGAGGCCAGACAGCGGGCAATCTCGGCCCGCCGGCGCTCGCCCCCGGACAGCGCCATGGCCGGGGCCTGCCGCAGATGGCCGATGGAAAAATCGCCCAGCAGTTCCTCAAGCCGGTCGCGGCGCTTTCGGGCATCACGCTGCGACAGCTCCAGCACGGCCATGATGTTCTGTTCGACCGTCAGCCCACGGAAAATCGACATTTCCTGCGGCAGATAGCCGATGCCCAGCCGCGCGCGCCGGAACATGGGCAGCGCGGTGGCGTCGCGCCCATCGATCAGCACCTGACCGGAATCGGCCGCCACCAGCCCCGCGATGCAATAAAAACAGGTGGTCTTGCCCGAACCGTTCGGCCCAAGCAAAGCCACCACCTCGCCTCGTTCCAGATCCAGAGATACGTCGCGGATCACCGGCCGGTTGCGATAGGATTTGCGCAGGGACCGGATGCGCAGCCCATTCCCGGCGACCGCCGCGCTGCCTGCCATCAGTTGCCGCCCGGTTGCAGGACCGAACGCACGCGCCCCTGCGCCTGTGCCGTGCCGTCGGCCAGGTTCACGACGATACGATCCCCGCTCATCACGTTGTTTCCCTGTGTCAACAGCACGTCCCCGGTCAGCGCCACCAGACCGCTGTCCACCTCGTATCGCGCCTCGCGCGCCTCGGCGGCATCGGCCCCGCTGACCAGAGTCACCCCGCCGCTGGCGTCCAGCGCGCGAATCCGACGCTGCGTGCCAGAACCGGTCGAAGCGGCATATTCCACCCGCACCGTCTGCGCCGAAAGCCGCATCTCTCCCTGCCCGATCACGACATTGCCCTGAAACAGGGCGGTGCCGTCGGTCTGGTTCACGGTCAGCGAATCCGCCGATACCTCGACCGGGGCGCTGGTATCGGCCCGCATCCCGCCAAAGGCAACGGTCTGCGCGGCGACAGGCAGGGCAGTCAGGGTCAGGGCAATCAGCGCGGCACGGAACATGGCAACCTCGGGACGGTCAGGGATCAGGGCCGGTATATCAGACGCACGCCGCCTGTGAAGTTCAAGACGTGGCCGGTGCCGGATTCGTCGGGGACCAGTTCCATCGCCCCTGCCGCGATCTCGCCAAAGGGGGCGCTGGCCGCCACGCCCTTGGTCGCGCTGATCCGGTCGGCGGTGATCTGGGCGATGATTTCCGGCGCGGTCAGGCGCCAGCCCGACGAGGTGTGCATCTGCACCCCGCCCGACAATTGCACCGCCTCGCCACCGGTTTCCGCCAAAGGCGCGGCCAGACCGGCCCTCAGCCCGTTCTCGCCGGGCGCGCGCCAGTCCATCCGCAGCGTGCGGATCGTGCCGTCTGCCGGATCGGTCGAGGCATCCGCCGCACTCAGCGAAATTTGCGCCCCGTCCGGCGTCACGCCCGAATAACGAGGGGCGGTGACACGGGGATCGCGCACCATGTTTTCGGCATCGACCCGGGCATAGGGAATGCGCGGCTCGTCGCCCGGCTTGCGTCCCAGCAGGAACAGCGTGGACAGGATCGCCAGCGCCAGCAGAGGCAACAGCACGCGCAGCCCGCGGACGATGCGCGTGCGGTTCATCTCAGACCATCCCGGCGCGCAGACAGTCGTGGATATGCAGGATGCCCGCCGGTCGCCCGGCCTCATCCAGCGCGAACAGGCAGGTGATCTTGCGCGCCTGCATCTCGGCCAATGCGGCCTCGGCCAGCGCGCCGGGGGCAATGCTGCGGGGATTGGCGGTCATCACATCGGCGGCGCGATGGCCCAGCAACCCGTCCATGTGGCGGCGCAGGTCGCCGTCGGTGATGATACCGGTCAGCCGCCCCTGCGCATCGGTCACGCCGGTCACGCCGAAACCCATGCGACTGATCGTCAGCAAGGCATCGGCCATCGGCGCATCCTCGGGCACCAGAGGCATCTCGGTATGCATCAGATCGCCCACCTTGGCCAGGCGCGCGCCCAACTTGCCGCCGGGATGAAAGGTGCGGAAATGTTCCGGGGTGAACTGCCGGTGTTCCATCAACGCCACGGCCAGCGCATCGCCAAGCGCCAGCGTCATCGTGGTCGAGGTCGTCGGCACGATCCCCGTCCCGCAAGCCTCAAGCGCCTGCGGCAGCACCAGCGCCACATCGGCCTGCCGCAGCAGGGTCGATTCCGGCCGCGAGGCCACCCCGATCAGCGGAATCGAAAAGCGCCGGGTGTGGGCGATCAGATCGGCCAGTTCCGGCGTCTCGCCGCTGTTGGACAGCATCAGCACCACATCCGCCGCCGTCACCATGCCCAGATCGCCGTGGCTGGCCTCGGCCGGATGCACGAATTGCGCCGGCGTGCCGGTGCTGGCCAAAGTCGCCGCGATCTTGCGCGCGATATGACCGGATTTGCCCATACCCGACACGATCACCCGGCCCGAAGCGCCCAGAATCACATCCACTGCGCGATCGAATGCCTGGTCCAAACCCTCTGCCAGCGCCGCCAGCCCCGCCGCCTCGACCCCGATCACCCGCCGCGCTGTTTCGATGTAACTGCCCATGCCCTCATCTTCTGTTCAGAAATATCCCGGGGTTCGGGGGCCGGCCCCCGGTGCAAACGCCGATCTAATGGCTGAAGATGTCCTTTTCATCCCCCCAGCCCAACAGATCCAGATGCGCGCGCGCGGGCAGGAAATCGAAGCAGGCCTGCGCCAGCCCCATCCGCCCCTCGCGTTTCAGCCGTTCTTCCAGCACATCCTTCAGCTTGTGCAGGTGCAGCACATCGGATGCGGCATATTCCAGCTGTGCATCCGACAGTTCCTCGGCGCCCCAGTCGCTGGTCTGCTGCTGCTTGGAAATATCCACATCGGCGAGTTCGCTCAGCAGATATTTCAGCCCGTGCCGGTCAGTATAGGTGCGCACCAGTTTCGACGCGATCTTGGTGCACCACACCGGCGCGGTCACCACGCCGAACGCATTTTCCAGCGCGGCAATGTCGAACCGGCCAAAGTGGAACAGCTTCAGCACCTTGGGATTGGCCAGCATCTTCGTCAGGTTCGGCGCCTCGTGCTGGCCGCGGGCGATCTGCACCAGATGCGCCTGCCCGTCGCCAGATGACATCTGCACCAGGCACAGCCGGTCCCGGCGCGGGTCGAGGCCCATGGTTTCGGTGTCGATGGCGACGCTGGGGCCAAGGTCCAGATCGTCGGGCAGATCGCCCTGATAAAGATGAATGCTCATCGCGCGGTCTCTTGCTGATCTATCGCGCCCCTATGAACCGGATCGCGCGCGATTTCCAGTGCCGCCCTCATCCAGCTGGGGAAACGCCACCAAAAGCGCAGCGCGCTGATGATCCATCTCAGGCGGCAACTTTAGATTACGGCCCAACTGGTCAAGCGGCTCGTCCACGGTGAACCCCGGTCCCTGCGTGGCGATTTCCAACAGATTTCCGCCGGGCTCGCGGCAATAGACGCTTTTGAAATAGCGCCGGTCGATCTGCGGGCCGATATGAAATCCATGCGACAACAGCCGTTGGCGAAAACCCAGCCCGCCAGCATCGTCGGGGGTGCAGAAGGCCAGATGATGCACCGCGCCCGGCCCCTGCCGCGCCGGGGCAAGATCGGGTTGCACCAGAACATGCACCTGCCCCGCGGGTCCGGGCGGAGCAGCCGGCATGGCAAAGGCCATCACCCGCCCGCCGTCTGCGGCACCGTCCCATTCGCCGACAGGCTGCATGCCAAGCATCGCGGTCAGAAACCATTCACTGTTCACACCATCATGCACCGACAGCGCCACCCCGCCCAATCCGCGGATCTGGCAGTCGGGCGGCACATCCGTTGCATGATGAACCGCCCCCGCAGGCCCCGGCCCGTCGGCGATCAGCGACAGCCGCAACCCCGCATCCGTGTCGCAGGCCAGCGTATCCCATGATCCCACCCGCTGCGCCCTGACAATGGCGCCCGAATCCGTCAGGCGCGCGGCCCAGAAATCCAGACTGGCGGGCGGCACGCGCAACCCGATCCGCACGATGGAACTGGTGCCCCGCTGTTCCCGCGCGCTGGTCCAATGGAAAAAGCTGATCGTCGCGCCCGGCGTTCCCGCCCCGTCGCCATAGAACAGATGCCAGCCGCCGCCGTCCTCGTTCACGGCGCGCTTGACCAGCCGCATCCCCAGAACCCGCGTCATCAGATCATGGCTGGCACGCAGGTCGTCGGTGATGGCGGTCAGATGATGATATCCGGTCAGAACCACGGCGCGCCTCCTGAAGCCGCGACGGATTCGCGGCAATCAGGCAGCAGCCTAATGCGCGCGGTTTGAGAAATCGTTAACGCGCGCCCGGCGTCAGACCGAGACCCCGACCAGCCGCCCGACCCCCGCCGTCACCGCCATGGCAAAGCAGCCCCAGATCACCACGCGCAGGATGGCGCGGCCCATCGGCGCCCCGCCCGCGCGCGCGCCGACCGCGCCCAGCAGGATCAGCGCCAGCAGCGTCACCACCAGAACCACGGGGATGATCTGCCCGGCCGGCGCCAGAAAGCTGGCCATCACCGGCATCGCGGCGGCGACCGAAAAGGTCAGCCCCGACGCGACCGCCGCCTGCAACGGATTGGCCGCCAGCGCCGCGGTCAGGCCCAGTTCGTCACGCATATGCGCACCCAGTGCATCGTGGTGGGTCAGTTCCCAGGCGACGCGTTGCGCCGTTTCCTCGGACAGGCCGCGATCGCGCCAGATCGCCGCAAGTTCGTTCAGTTCGCCCTCGGGATCGCTTTCCAGAGCCACGAGTTCGCGCTGCATGTCGGCGCGTTCGATGTCGGTCTGGGAACTGACCGAGACATATTCCCCCGCCGCCATCGACATCGCCCCGGCTGTCAGCCCCGCCACACCGGCCAGGGCCACCGTCGCCGGATCGGGCGTCGCCGCCGCCACGCCCACGATCAGCGAACTGACCGACACGATCCCGTCATTCGCCCCCAGAACGGCGGCACGCAGCCAGTTGGACCGGCTGATGAAATGCGGATCATCGGGGTGGGTGCTGGCAAGATGACGCATGGCTGGCTCCTGCGAGAAGGGGGCGAATCGCCCGTTTTCCATGCCGGGACTGTTAGGATCCAGCCATGCCAGTTGCAACTGGAATAGCCCCTCCGAGCCGATGTCACCGCAATGGTTAACGATCACAAAGCTGTAACAAACTCATCGCAGAACCGTCACAAAGCGCCGCTAAACGCAGCCTGACCCTGTTCTGGAGATGACCATGAAGACCCTTCTTCTGACCACCACCGCTGCCTTTAGTCTGGCCGGCTTCGCCGTCGCGCAGGATCTGCCGCAGGCGGATACCGACTGGTTCAAGAACGCGCAGGCGACAATTCAGGACCGTCTGGCCGTGCAGCCGATCACCGGCAAGGCCAAGAACGTGATCCTGTTCACCGCCGACGGCAACGGCGTGGGCACCAACTATGCCATCCGTCTTTATACGGGTCAGCTGGAAGGTGGCCTCGGCGACGATTACGTTCAGCCGCACGAGCGTTTTCCGAACGTCGCGCTGGTGAAAACCTATACCTCGAACGGCCAGACCGCCGATTCCGCCCCGACCGCAGGCGCCATGAACTCGGGCGTGAAGGGCAAGAACGGCATGATCAACATCATGGATCACGTCGCGGTCGGCGATTGCGCCGCCGGTGCAAGCGCCGGAAGCAAGACCTTCGCCGAAATCGTGTCGGAAATGGGCAAGTCGGTCGGCGTCATCTCGACCGCGCGCATCACCCACGCCACCCCGGCGGCGGTCTATGCCCGCACCGTGCATCGCGATTACGAAGACAACTCGCTGATCCCCGAGGGCTGCGACCAGAAGGACATTGCCGCCCAGTTGATCGACCAGATGAACGCGGGCGTCATTGATCTGGCGTTCGGCGGTGGCCGCCGTCACTTTCTGCCGGCCGATGCGACCGATGCCGAGGGCAAGACCGGTCAGCGCACCGATGGCCGCAACATGGTCGAGGAAATGCAGGCTGCCGGCGCACAGGTGGTCTTTGCCGATACCGATTTCGCCGAACTGGACCTGAACGCCACCAACGCGCCGATCTTCGGCCTGTTTGAATCCAGCCACATGATGTATGATCTGGACCGCACCGGTGAACCCTCGCTGGCCGAACTGACCGAGGCCGCCATCACCTCGCTGTCGAACAATCAGGAAGGTTTCTACCTGAACGTCGAGGGCGGCCGGGTGGACCACGCCAACCACGACGGCAACCTGCATCGCACCGTTGGCGACGGCAAGGCATTCGCCGACGCCATCGCCAAGGCGATCGAGATGACCGACCCGGCGGAAACGCTGAT
>JAUNUO010000246.1 GCA_030538135.1 Paracoccus sp. (in: a-proteobacteria) | reverse complement strand
CGGCAGACCCGGATAGATCAGCCGCGTCAGCGCCGGGTGACCATCCAGCGCCTGTGCAACTGCCAGCGCGGCATCGGCCTGCGCCCGCACGCGCAGGTCCATCGAGCCTATGCTGGACAGCATCAGCCAGGCGTTGAACGGGCTGATCGCGCCGCCGGTATGTTTCAGGTAAGGTTCAGCCACATTGCGCACGAAATCGCGGGTGCCGCAGATCACCCCGCCAAGCGCGCGGCCGGTGCCGTCGATATGTTTCGTCGCGGAATAGACCACCACATCGACGCCCAGTTCCACCGCCCGCGAAAAGACCGGAGTGGCAAAGACGTTGTCGCAGACGACCGTGGCCCCGGCCTCATGCGCCAGACGGCAGACCTCGGCCATGTCGATGATTTCCAGCGTCGGGTTCGACACCGATTCAAAGAACACCGCCTGCGCCCCGCCCTTCAGCGCCTCGGCCCATTGGTCCAGATCGGTGCCATCGACCAACGTGACCTGCACCCCGAACCGCGCCAGAATATCCAGCACGTAAAGACACGACCCGAACAACGCCCGCGCCGCCACCACCTTGTCGCCGGGTTTCACCAGAGACATCATCGCACCATTCACCGCAGCCATGCCGGATGCGGTGGCAAAGGCATCCTCGGTGCCTTCGATTTCCGCGATGCGGTCCTCGAACATGCGGCTGGTCGGATTGCCGTAACGGGCATAGATGAATTCGTCGGGGCCGACCTTCTGGAACCGCGCCTCGGCCTGCGCGGCGCTGTCATAGACAAAGCCCTGAGTCATGAACAGCGCCTCGGCCATCTCGCCATACTGGCTGCGGCGGATACCGTGATGGATCGCGCGGGTGCGCGGATGAAGCGGCGTCTGGTCCTTGCTCATCGGCTGTCCTTTCGGGGTTGTGCCTGCCGATTAGACCCGCGCGGATGCGATTTCAAGCCGCGCTCAGGGCACCTCGTGGCCCAAAGCCGCCTGATACAGGATAAACCAGTCCTGACGATCCAGCCGCACCCGCAGCGCGTCGGACAGGTGGGCGATCCGGTCCAGATCGTTGGTGCCCATCACCGGCATGATCCGCGCCGGATGGGCCAGCAACCAAGCGACCGCCACCGCCGCCATATCGACGCCCTCGCGCGCGGCAATATCCTGTAGGGCACGGGTCAGAGGCGGCTCGCCCGCGGCGAACAAGCTGCCGCCGCCAAGGGGCGACCAGGCCATCGGCGGCATCCGGCGTTGCTGCATCCAGGCCAGATCGCCATTGGTCAACCGATCATGCGTCAGCAGGCTGATCTCGATCTGATTGGTGGCCAGCGGGCGAGACATGCGGCTTTGCAGCAATTCCACATCCCACGGGCGGAAATTCGACACGCCGACCGACCGCACTTTGCCCGCCGCGACCAGTGAATCCAGCGCGGGGCCGGTCGCGTCAGCATCCATCAGCGGATCGGGCCGGTGCAGCAACAGCAGGTCGATCCGGTCGGTCGCCAGATCACGCAGCGAACGATCCACCGCCGCCGCGATATAGCCGGGCGAGGTGTCGTAATGCTTTACCCGCGCCCCGGCATTGCGGCCGGCCGGCGCGACGACATCGCATTTCGTCACCACCTCGACCCGGTCGCGCAAACCCGGCGCCGCGCGGAAGGCCGCACCCAGCAATGCCTCACCGCCGTAATCGCCATAAAGATCGGCATGGTCCAGCGTAGTGATGCCCTGATCCAGACAGGCCTCGACCTTGGCCTGAACCTGCGCCGCGGCGGTATCGCCCGCATCGGCCAGTCGCCACAATCCGTAAACGATCCGGCTGAGGCTCAGCCCTTCGGCGATCTGCACCCGCTCCATCCGCGCCCCCCGATTGATCCTGACGGATCGTCACCCGAAAAAGCGGCCAACGTCCAGCGTATTCACCCTTGCGCCGCAGCGCAGGCGGTGTATCACATCTGCATCAATTCAGATCGCACCCATGCCGCAAACCGCCCCCCTGCCCACCTATCTGCGTATTGCAGAAGCCGTCAGCCGCGATATCGCGGCGGGACGGTTGCGCGCGGGCGATCGCCTGCCCCCCGAACGCGAGATGGCGCAGGCGCAGGGCGTCGCCGTCGGCACGCTGCGCAGGGCGCTGGCCGAACTGGAAGCGCGCGGGCTGCTGGAACGCCGCCACGGGTCGGGCAACTACATCCGGGGAGGCGATCACCCGACCGGCATCTATGCACTGTTCCGGCTGGAACTGCTGACCGGAGGCGGCCTGCCCACGGCCACCGTGCTGTCGGTAAGCCGTGCGCCCAAGCCCGCCGATCTGCCCGCCTTCGGCACCGGCCAGCAGGCGCATCGCATCCGCCGCCTGCGCAGCCTGTCGGGCCGGCCCGCCAGCGTCGAGGAAATCTGGTTGTGCGCCTCGTTCGCGCAGCGGATGGATCGGTCCGCGCTGTCGGAATCGCTGTATCACCATTATCGGCAGCACCTTGACCTGCATATCACGCGGGCCGAGGACCGGATCGGGCAGGAACCGCTGCCCGACTGGACGCCTGCCAGCTTTCCCCACCCGGCCGGCACGCCGATGCCGCAGGTGCTGCGGCTGTCGCAGACGGGGGATGGCAAGGTCGCGGAAATTTCGCGCAACTGGTTCGATCCGGGGGTGGCGCGCTATGTGGCGCGGTTATGAACCGGGCACGAAACGGATCGCCACCCCGTTGATGCAATAGCGCAGCCCGG
>JAUNUO010000032.1:16364-23991 GCA_030538135.1 Paracoccus sp. (in: a-proteobacteria) | reverse complement strand
TCGAACAGGTCAAAGTCGATCCCGGCCTCGTGCGCGATGGCGGGCAGGTGCAGGCCGGCATTGGTCGATCCGCCGGTGCAGGCCACCACACGCGCGGCGTTTTCCAGCGATTTGCGCGTCACCACGTCGCGGGCGCGGATGTTCTGTGCGATCAGGTTCATCACCGCCTCGCCCGAGGCCAGACCATAGCTGTCGCGCGATTCATAAGGCGCGGGCATCCCCGACGAATTCATCAGCGCCAGCCCGATCGCCTCGGACACGCAGGCCATGGTGTTGGCGGTGAACTGTCCGCCGCAGGCCCCGGCAGACGGGCACGCCACCCGTTCAAGGATTTCCAGTTCGGCATCCGACATGTTCCCGGCGGCGTGCTGGCCCACGGCCTCGAACACGTCCTGCACCACGACATCCTTGCCGTTCAGCTTGCCCGGCAGGATGGACCCGCCATAAATGAACACCGAGGGCACGTTCAGCCGCACCATCGCCATCATCATTCCGGGCAGCGACTTGTCGCAGCCGGCAAGGCCCACGATGGCGTCATAGCAATGCCCGCGCATGGTCAGTTCCACCGTGTCGGCAATGGCGTCGCGCGACGCCAGCGACGACCGCATCCCCTCGTGCCCCATGGCGATGCCGTCCGTCACGGTGATCGTGGTGAATTCGCGCGGACAGCCGCCGCCCTTCTTGACGCCCTGTTTCACCGATTGCGCCTGACGGGCCAGCGCGATGTTGCAGGGCGCGGCCTCGTTCCAGCAGGTGGCGACGCCGACCCAGGGGGAATGGATTTCCTCGTCCGAAATGCCCATCGCGTAGAAATACGACCGGTGCGGCGCGCGGGCCGGGCCTTCGGTCACATGACGGCTGGGCAGTTTCGACTTGTCGAAGCGGGTGTTTTTCATGGCTTTCTCCCCGTGCTGGCTGGCACCGGCATAAACCGCAGGCGCGCAGGGAACAAGGGTCACGCGGTCAAAGCATCCAGCCGGGCCGCGCAGATGAAATCGTTGCGCGTCAGCCCGCCCGCGTCATGGGTGGTAAACGCAACCTCGCAATAGCCCCAGCCGAAGGTCACATCCGGGTGGTGGTTCTGCCTGTTGCCCAGCCATGCGGCCAGATTGGCCATCTCCACCGCGCGGGCAAACCCCTTGACGGTGAACCGACGGCGGATCGCCTGTCCGTCGCTGGTCCAGCCGCCAAGCCGCGCCAGCAGTGTTTCCGCCTCGTCCGGCGACAGCGCCGGCGCACCGTCGCGGCAGGTTTCCTGTGCCAGATCGTCCATCCCATTCCCTTTCATAACAGCGGCGAGGCCAGCGCCAGCAGGTTGTTGCGAATCCGCCGGATACGGGTCCAGCCGCGCACCTCGTCCAGCGTTATTTCCCGTGCCCGGTCCAGATAGCCCGCCTGCTGCCGGTCCAGAATGGCGATGAAATCCGGATCGACGATCAGCATGTTGACCTCGTAATTCAATTCGAAGCTGCGACGGTCCAGATTGGCACTTCCGATCATCGCCATCTGCCCATCGACCGACAGGATCTTGGCGTGCAGCAGGCCGCGCTGAAACAGCATCAGCCGCACCCCCGCCTGAATCAGATCGTGATAGAACCCCTGACTGGTCGCCCCCACGACCAGCGAATCGTTGCGTTCGGGCAGGATCATCGTCACCCGCACCCCGCGCCGTGCGGCCGACCGGATCGCCGCATCCAGCGCCGCATCGGGGACGTAATAGGGCGTGGTGATGATGACCTGGTCGCGCGCCGCATAAATCATCGTGGTCAGGCAGTCGCCGATGCTGCCTTCGCGCCGGTCGGGGCCGGTGGCGACCGCCTGCACGATGGCGCCGGGCTGGGCGGCGCTGTCGGCCATTTCCAGCATGTCGCCCAGATCGCGGCCGGTATAGCTTATCCAGTCGGCCAGAAAGATCGCCTGCATCTGCCGCACGGCGGGGCCGCGCAGTTCAACCAGAATGTCGATCCAGGGCGCGAACCGCGGCTTGATTGCAAAGGCCATGTCGGCGCAGTTGCGGCTGCCGCTGAAGGCGACGGCATTGTCGATCACCACGATCTTGCGGTGGTTGCGCACGTCCAGCCGCTGAAACAGCATCGAGACCAGCGGCATCCCCCAGGGAAAGGCCGTCACGCAGACCGCCCCTGCCGCCTGCATGTCCGACCACAGCGCCGACCGCACCAACCCGCGCGAGCCCACCGCATCCACGATCACTCGCGCCGCAACGCCGCGCTGCGCCGCCCGCACCACGGCGGCGGCCACCCGTGCGCCGCTGTCGTCAGGCAGCCAGATATAGAACAGCACATGCACATGATCACGCGCCGCGTCGATGGCAGCGACCAGATCGTCAATGGCGCTGTCGTCCTCGGCCAGCAGACGCAGCGCATTGCCACGCACCGCATACATTCCGCCCACCGCCTGATTCGCCTCGATCACCGGCGCGACCTGCGGGGGTGGATCATCCACCTTCTGCGGACTGACCTGCCAGCGCCCGGTCAGGCTGTTGCGCACATCGGCCATCCGCTGCACCTCGGCGCGGCGCATCCGCACCTCGCCGAACAGGGCATAGGCACCGATCCCGATCACCGGCAACGCCTCGACCATCAGCACCCATGCCAGCCGCGCCGAGGGCTCCAACCCCGGACGCAGCAGAACACGGATGACGATCAGCGTGGCGATGGTATAATGGGCAATGACAAGAAAGGTGGTCCACATCGGCCCATCAAACGCGCTTCGCGACCCGCCCGCAATTGCAATTCGGCACCATGCGGCTTATCTGGGGGCCGGATCAACCGCAGGGAACCGGCGATGAACTGGATCACCAATTACGTCCGCCCGCGCATCAATTCGCTGTTTTCGCGGCGCGAGGTGCCGGAAAACCTGTGGACCAAATGCCCCGAATGCGGAACCATGCTGTTCCACCGGGAACTGGACGACAACCTTCAGGTCTGCACCGCCTGCGACCACCATCTGGCGATCACGCCGCGCGCCCGGTTCAACGCATTGTTCGACGGCGGCGTCTTTGTCGAGGTGAAGGTGCCGGAACCCGTGGCCGACCCGCTGGGGTTCCGCGATCAGAAGAAATACCCCGACCGGATGAAGGCAGCCCGCGCCACCACCGGCGAAAAAGAGGCGATGCTGGTGGCCGAAGGCGAAATCGGCCGCACCCCGATCGTCGCCGCGGCGCAGGATTTCAGCTTCATGGGCGGGTCCATGGGCATGTATGTGGGCAATGCCATCATCGCCGCCGCCGAACGCGCGGTGACGACAAAACGCCCGCTTGTGCTGTTTTCCGCCGCGGGCGGCGCCCGGATGCAGGAAGGTATCCTGTCGCTGATGCAGATGCCGCGCACCACCGTCGCCGTGGAAATGCTGCGCGAGGCCGGGTTGCCCTATATCGTCGTGCTGACCCATCCGACCACCGGCGGCGTCACCGCCAGCTATGCCATGCTGGGCGACGTGCAGGTCGCCGAACCCAACGCGCTGATCTGTTTCGCCGGGCCGCGCGTGATCGAACAGACAATCCGTGAAAAGCTGCCCGAGGGGTTCCAGCGCGCAGAATACCTGCTGGAACACGGGATGCTGGACCGGGTGACGCATCGCAAGAAACTGCGTGACGAACTGATCTCGATCCTGCGGATGCTGACCGGCCTGCCCGCGCCGGTGGCGGGCGATCTGCCCCCGCCCGTGGCCGAGCCCGAAGCCCAGCCGCAATCCGCCTGATCTTCTGTTTGAAAATATCCTCGAGGGTCCGGGGGCAAAGCGCCCCGGTATGTGCCGACCATGACCAGCGACGCCATCCTTGACCGTTTGATGGGCCTGCATCCCAAGATCATCGACCTGTCGCTGGACCGGATGCACCGCCTGCTGGCCGCGCTCGGCAACCCTGAACGGGCTATCCCGCCGGTGATCCATATCGCCGGAACCAACGGCAAGGGCAGCACGCTGGCCATGATCCGCGCCGGGCTTGAGGCCGGGGGCAAGCGCGTCCACGCCTATACCTCGCCGCATCTGGCCCGGTTTCACGAACGCATCCGTCTGGCGGGCGATCTGATTGCCGAACAGGCGCTGGCCGATGCGCTTGAGGAATGCGAAACCGCCAACGCGGGCGCCCCGATCACCTTTTTCGAAATCACCACCGCCGCCGCGTTCCTGGCCTTTTCCCGCACCCCCGCCGATTACACCCTGCTTGAGGTCGGCCTTGGCGGGCGGCTGGATGCGACCAATGTCATCGACGCCCCGCGCCTGACCGTCATCACCCCCGTCAGCATCGACCATACGCAATATCTGGGTGAAACGCTGCCCGAAATCGCCGGCGAAAAAGCCGGGATCATCAAGCGCCGCACCCCCTGCGTCGTCGGCCCCCAGCAGGACGCGGCGCTGGCCGTGATCGAGGCCCGCGCCGCCCGGCAACTCGCGCCGCTGATCGCCTGGGGCCAGCACTGGACCGTAGGGCGCGAGGGGGATGCGCTGATCTTCCGCGACGATCACGGATTGCTGGACCTGCCCCTGCCGAACCTGCCCGGCCCGCATCAGATCGACAATGCCGGCGCCGCCCTGGCCGCGCTGCGCGAACTGGGCGCGGACGAGAATATGGTCCATGCCGCCGTGACCCGCGCCGAATGGCCCGCCCGGATGCAGCGCCTGCGCCACGGCCCGCTGATCGACGCAGCCGGTCCGCAGGCGGAACTGTGGCTGGACGGCGGCCACAATCCGGCCGGCGGTGCCGCCGTCGCCGCCACGCTGGCCGCCCTGCCACGTCGCCCCACGCATCTGGTCTGCGGAATGCTGAACACCAAGGACGTGACCGGCTACATGCGCCCGCTTGCCGCTCAGGCCGCCAGCCTGACCGCCGTCGCCATCCCCGGCGAACCGAACACCCTGCCCGCAACTGAAACCTCCGCCGCCGCCCGCGCCGCCGGCATCGCCGCGCAAGAGGCGGATTCAGTCGAACAGGCGATCCGCCGGATCACCGCGCTGGACCCCCATGCACGCATCCTGATCTGCGGATCGCTGTATCTGGCCGGGCGGATATTGCGCGAGAACCACTGAGATTGGCTCAAGGCCCGGACGCCTGCCCGCGAACAGCCGGTAAACGACGCCCCTTGCCGTCGCGCGACGCAATCACCATCGCGAAAAAAAGTTGCCCCCCGCACGCTGCCACGCACGGGGGGCTGATGTCAGGCGCGCCTTCTGCCGGGGCGTTGGCTGCTGCTCGGATAGGGCGCGGCCGGAACATGGGGACCGCGCAGCCAGCCTGACGAAACGGACGGGGCCGGTACAGGACCGGCCCCGATGCGATTCAACTGCACCCCGAGGTGCCGCCGCAGGTGTTGCACTTCATACAGGTGCCGTTGCGGACAAGCGTATAGTTGCCGCACTCGCCACAGGGATCACCCTCATAGCCCTGCATCCGCGCCTTGGTGCGGGCGTCCAGGGTGGTCGTGGTGACGGTGGCGGTCTGGAACAGTGCCGCGTCCTCGGCCATGCCGACCGCCATCGCCTGCACCGAAGCGCCGCCTTGCAGCACCATCAGATCCTGCGGCAGCCGCTTGCGCAGATAACCGGCGCTGCTGATCTGTTTCAGCATGGTCAGCGATTTCAGTTCGGCGGTGTCACTGACCGGCGCGACGTTCTGCTGGCCTTCCTTTTCGCCGCCGCCCAGTTCGTCAAAGCTGGCGCCCGCCGGTTTGACATGGGCCAGATCGGTGCGGTCCAGATAGGAAACGGCCAGTTCGCGGAACACATAGTCCAGGATCGAGGTCGCGTTCTTGATGCTGTCGTTACCCTGCACCATCCCCGCCGGCTCGAACCGGGTGAAGGTAAAGGCATCGACGAATTCTTCCAGAGGGACGCCGTATTGCAGCCCGACCGACACGGCGATGGCAAAGTTGTTCATCATCGCACGGAAGCCGGCACCTTCCTTGTGCATGTCGATGAAAATCTCGCCCAGCTTGCCGTCGTCATATTCGCCGGTACGCAGATAGACCTTGTGCCCGCCGATCAGCGCCTTCTGGGTATAACCCTTGCGCCGCTGCGGCAGCTTTTCACGATGGCTGCGGACCAGTTCCTTGATGATGACCTTTTCGATCACCTTTTCCGCGATCACCGCCGCCTTTTCCTGCGGATTGCCGGTTTCCAGAACTTCGGCGGCGTCCTCATCATCCTCGACCAGCGCGGCGGCCAGAGGTTGCGACAGTTTAGACCCGTCGCGATACAGCGCGTTGGCCTTGATCCCCAGCGACCAGGACAGTTCATAGGCCGCCAGCGCATCGGCGATGGTCGCCGTGTTCGGCATGTTGATCGTCTTTGAGATCGCGCCCGAGATAAACGACTGCGCCGCCGCCATCATGCGGATATGGCTGTCCACCGACAGGTAACGGGTGCCGGTCTTGCCGCAGGGATTGGCACAGTCGAACACGACGTAATGTTCCGGCTTCAGGAAGGGCGCGCCTTCCAGCGTCATGGTGCCGCACACATGATCGTTGGCCGCGTCGATCTGCGCCTTGGTAAAGCCAAGGTGGCGCAGCAGGTCGAACCCCGGATCGTTCAGCCTGTCCGCCGGGATACCCAGCGTGCCCTTGCAGAACTCCTCGCCCAGCGTCCACTGGTTGAACACAAAGCGGATGTCGAAGGCCGAGGCCAGCGCCGCGTCGATCTTTTCCAGCTCGCGCGGGCCAAAGCCGTGACCGGCCAGCGCGGTGTGGTTGATGCCGGGGCAGTTGCCGATGCTGCCGTGACCGACCGCATGGGCGATGATTTCCTCGATCTGTGCCGATGGATAGCCAAGCGCCTCCAGCGCCGCCGGAACCGATTGGTTGATGATCTTGAAATAACCGCCACCCGCCAGCTTTTTGAATTTGACCAGCGCGAAATCCGGCTCGATCCCGGTGGTGTCGCAATCCATCACCAGACCGATGGTGCCGGTCGGCGCGATCACCGTGGCCTGAGCGTTGCGATAGCCATGCTGCTGGCCAAGGGCCAGCGCATCGTCCCACGCGCTGCGGGCCAGATCGACCAGCCGCTGATCGGGGCAGTTACCCGCGTCCAGCGCCACCGGGGCCACGTTCACGCCCTGATAATCGCCGGTGCCATGCGCCGCCGCGCGGTGGTTGCGGATCACCCGCAACATGTGATCTGCGTTCCTCGCATAGCCGGGGAACGGCCCAAGCTCGCCCGCCATCTCGGCGCTGGTGGCATAGGACACGCCGGTCATGATCGCGGTCAGCGCACCGCACAGCGCGCGGCCCTGATCGCTGTCATAACCCAGTCCCATGTTCATCAGCAGACCGCCGATATTCGCATAGCCAAGGCCCAGCGTGCGGAAGTCATAGGACCGCTGCGCGATTTCCTTTGACGGGAACTGCGCCATCAGCACGGAAATTTCCAGCGTCACGGTCCACAGCCGGGTCGCGTGGATATAGGCTTCGGCGTCGAACCGGCCGTCCTGCCAGAAGGTCAGCAGGTTCATCGAGGCAAGGTTGCAGGCCGTATCGTCCAGGAACATGTATTCGCTGCACGGGTTGGACCCGCGGATCGCCCCGTCCGCCGGGCAGGTATGCCAGGCATTCACCGTGTCGTGGAACTGGATGCCGGGGTCGGCGCAGGCCCATGCCGCATGGCCGACCTG
>JAUNUO010000032.1:7349-16264 GCA_030538135.1 Paracoccus sp. (in: a-proteobacteria) | reverse complement strand
TCGGGGTGATCCATGTCGCAGATCACCATCTTGGCCGCGCGGCGCGTGGTGCCGCCCGATTTGATCGCCCCCGCAGCCCGGTCGCCGATCTTGAGGAAACCCATCAGGCCGGACGACTTGCCGCCGCCGGACAGCGCCTCACCCTCGCCACGCAGCGAGGAAAAGTTGGTGCCGGTGCCCGATCCGTATTTGAACAGCCGCGCCTCGCGGACCCACAGGTCCATGATACCGCCCTCGTTCACCAGATCGTCGGCAACCGACTGGATGAAACAGGCATGCGGCTGCGGGTGTTCATAAGCCGAATCGGATTTGACCAGCTTGCCGGTCTTGTAATCCACATAGAAATGCCCCTGCGACGGGCCGTCGATGCCATAGGCCCAATGCAGCCCGGTATTGAACCACTGCGGGCTGTTCGGCGCGGCCATCTGCCGGGCCAGCATGTGCCGCATCTCGTCGTAATAGGCGCGGGCGTCGGATTCGGCGCTGAAATAGCCGCCCTTCCAGCCCCAATAGGCCCAGGCCCCCGCCATGCGGTCGAACACCTGCCGGGCGCTGGTCTCGCCGCCGAACCGTTCGCACTCGGGCAGACCGGACAGCGCCTTGTCATCGGGCACCGACCGCCACAGAAATTCCGGCACGCCCTTTTCCGGCACCGGTTTCAGCCGCGCGGGGATACCGGCCTTGCGGAAATATTTCTGCGCGATCACGTCGCTGGCGACCTGGGACCAGCCCTTCGGCACCTCGACCTGATCGTTGTGGAACACGACCTTGCCATCGGGGTTGCGGATTTCGCTGGTCGTCGTGGTGAATTCGATGCCGCCATAGGCACCTGCGGATTCGGTGGTGAAACGACGTTCGATCTTCATGCCTGCCCTCATGTCCCTGCCCCGTCCGGGCACTGTCGAAAGGGCGAGTCAGGGTCGGCCACGCAGGCGTAATGCACGCGGCAGAAGGAATTTCACCTGTCCCGGACCAGCCCGCAAGATGATCCTGCCGCGCTCTCGGTGGTCGTTATATTGCCACCAGATGTTGTGTCGCCGGGATCGCACAACACTAATTGCCGTGTGATCGCCGGTCTTTCAACCAATATTTTACACTTTGGTAACGTCTTTTCCCGTTGACAGATCAACCCGGATTTGCAGCCCCGCATCGCCGCAGCGCGGCGAGTCAATTTCTTAACGCAGCGTTAACGAATGGCTTTTCCCGAATGATCCGGCAGGGTTCCGCGCAAGGATTCACCGGCTTTCCACCGGCTTGTCCACCGTTTCATCCGCAGAAACCTCAGGTTGCGGCAAGCGGCGGCGACACCATATCGGGATTGAAAAAATTTTGACTCAGGGACGGATCGTGGCCTGATCGGTCACGATCAGGTCCAGCGGCTGATCGAACGGCCCGATCGGCACCCGCGCGATCTGCTGGCCGGAAAAGGCAAATCCGATGGCGGTCACCGGCCCTGCGGCACGCAGCCCGGCCAGCGTGCGGTCATAATAACCGCCGCCATAGCCGATCCGATGCCCCGCCGCATCAAAGGCAGCCAGCGGCACGATCAGCACCTGCGGGGTCAGGACGGGTGCCGATTCGGGTGGATGACGGGTGCCCAGCGGCCCGGCATCCAGCGGCCCCCCCGGTTTCCACGCCCGAAAGATCAGAGGCACATCACGGCCGGGCACCACCGGCAGGCAGCAAGGGCCGTCATGGGCCGCCATCGCCGGCAGCGGGTCGGCCTCGCCCCGCATCGGCCAGTAACCGGCCAGCACACGCCCCGCAAACGGCACCAGCACGGCCCGCAACCGGCGCGCCGCCGCGGCATCATCTCCGCCCCGCGCGGCCAGCGCCGCCCGTCGCAAGGCAGCCTTGTCGGTCACAACAACACCGCCGTCGCGAGCCCCAGAAAGGCGAAAAAGCCGATCACATCGGTCAGCGTCGTCACGAATGTAGGCGAGGCCAGCGCCGGGTCCGCCCCCAGCTTGTCCAGTGCCAGCGGCACCAGAATGCCGCCGACCGCCGCGACCGTCAGGTTGATGACCATCGCCGTTCCGATCACCCCGGCCAAAGCCGGATCACGGAACCACAGCCAGGCCACCCCGGCCATGACGATGCCGAAGGTCGCCCCGTTAACCAGCCCGACGGCGGCCTCGCGCCGGATGATGCGCCACATGTTCGCGGCGGTCAGGCTTTTGGTCGCCAGACCACGCACGACCACCGTCAGGGTCTGCGTTCCCGCATTGCCGCCCATCGAGGCGACGATCGGCATCAGCACGGCCAGCGCGACGATGCGGGCAATCGAATCCTCGAATAGGGCGATCACCGATGCGGCCAGCAGGGCGGTAAAGATGTTCACCCCCAGCCACGGCACCCGCTGCCGCACCGTTTCGACAACCGTATCCGAAATCGAGCTTTCGTCGCCAACCCCCGCAAGACGCAGAATATCTTCTTCGTGCTCTTCGTCCATGACCGACATGGCGTCGTCGATGGTGATGACCCCGACCAGCCGGTCGCCCTCGTCCACGACGGGGGCGGAAATCAGGTGATACTGGTTGAACACATAGGCCACGTCGCTTTCGTCGGCGGTGGCGCTGATGGTGCGGAAACTGTCCTCGGCCAGATCACGCAACAGGGCATCCCGGCGGCTGGACAACAGCCGGCCCAGCGTCACATAGCCGATGGGGTGGTGGCGCGGGTCCACCAGAATGATGTGATAGAACTGTTCGGGCAGATCGTCGTCGTGCCGGCGCAGATAGTCGATGGCATCGCCCGCGGTCCAGTGTTCCGGCCCGGTGACGACCTCGGACTGCATCAGACGACCGGCCGAATATTCGGGATAGGTCAGCGACTGCTGCACCGCAGCCCGGTCGGATTCGTCCAGAGCGGCAAGGATTTCCTCGCGCTCGCCCTCGTCCATGTCCTCGACCAGATCGACAACGTCATCGCTGTCCATCTCGCGCACGGCCTCGGCCAGAACCTCGCGCGGCAGGGCCTCGATCACCTCGTCGCGCACCGCCTCGTCGATTTCCGACAAGATCTCGCCGTCGATCTCGATGGAATAGAGTTGCAGGAAGGTGCGTCGCTGCCCCGGTGTCAGCCGCTCGATGATGTCGGCGATGTCGGCGCCATGCATCGGCTCCAACAGTTCTTCCAGCCGGGCGGCATCCTGATCGCCGATGGCCTGGTCGATCTGCGCCAGCAGTTCGCGGCGGGGCAGGAAATCATCCTCATCGTCGTCTTCGGGCGGCAAGGGCGGCGCGTCGGCCGCGGTCACGACCGGCTCGGCAATGTCGGCATCGGGCTTGCGGCTGTCGTCGGTCATCGGCACCCCGTCAGGCTGAATCGTTCAACAGCGTCAGCGCAGCACGGTGCAGTTCCGGCGTGGCGGCGGCGATGATCTGCCCGCCATGCGACGGATCGTCGCCCTGCCAATCGGTGACGATGCCACCCGCCGCCCGGATCACCGCAATCGGTGCCACCACGTCATAGGCCTGCAACCCGGCCTCGATCACCAGATCGACATGGCCAAGCGCCAGCAGCGCATAGGCATAGCAGTCCATCCCGTATCGGGTCAGCCGCGCCTGCGCGGCCACCCGGCGAAAGGCGGCGCCTTCTGCCGGGGCGCCGACTTCGGGAAAGGTGGTCATCAGCGTGGCCAGCGCCAGATCGGTGGTGCCGCGCACCGCCAGCGGGCTTTCCCCGCGCGGACCGGATAGGCGGGCGAGGCCAAGACCGCCCTCGAACCTTTCGCCGGTATGGGGCTGGTCGATGATGCCATAGATCGGGCCGCTGTCGTCGCGCAGGCCGATCAGCACGCCCCAAGTGGGCGCGCCGCAGATAAAGGCGCGGGTGCCGTCGATCGGGTCCAGCACCCAGGTCAGGCCGCTGGTGCCCGGCTGGCTGCCGAATTCCTCGCCCAGAATCGCGTCATCGGGGCGGCGTTGCGCCAGAATCGCGCGCATCGCCTGTTCCGAGGCACGATCCGCCGCCGTCACCGGATCGAATCCGCCCGCCAGCTTGTTTTCCGCCGTCAGCGGGCTGCGGAACAGCGGCAGGATGGCGCGCCCCGCCTCGTCTGCCAGCGCATGGGCGGTGTCGATGATCGCGCGGGCATCGTGCTGCGGCATGGCTGTCCCCCATGATTGCGCCGGATCATCGCGCGACCGGCCTCGGTTGGCGATGTTGTGCCAGCATGCCGGCCAAAGGGAAAGGGGCGCGGTTCGCCCCACGCCCCAATCCGTTCGTTTTGACAACCCCGGCGCATTTACCGCTGCATTAAGTGCATTTACTCGCTTAGGGCGAGTTCAGCGGTATCCGCCCCGAACCCTCAGGCAGCGTCGGAAAGCACCCGCGCCAGTTCGAAGATCTGCCGCCGCTGCGCCGCGGGCATGGCATAATAAGCACGCACCAATTGCAGCGCCTCTTTGTCTGCAATGATGTCCCCTTCGATCTGTTCCATGATCTGACCTTCGTTCAGACCTTCGAAGAAAAAGCTGACGGGAACGTCAACCGCACGCGCAATATCCCACAAACGCGAGGCAGAAACGCGGTTCATCCCGGTTTCATACTTCTGGATCTGCTGGAACTTGATACCGACCTTCTCGGCCAGTTGCTGCTGTGTCATACCGATCATCCACCGACGATGACGGATACGCTTACCAACATGAACATCGACACCGTGTTTCATGATTACCCCTTAATGCAATCTATGATCGGCATACCCCGGCAAATTGCAATTTTCGAGCGCCAAGATGGTTAATCAGACCTATTCTGACCAAAAAGACAGGTTCTGAGTTGCGCATAGTGCAAATTTGCTGCCGATCAGGAAGGTCGCTACTATCCACTTGGAAACAAAGGCAGGAAATAAACCATGATCAAGGCAGCGCAGATAGAATCGCCCGGTGCGGAACCACGTCTGATTGAGCGTCCGGCCCCGACTCGCGGTTCAGGTGATGTTCTGGTGCAGATCAAAGCCGCCGCACTCAACTTTGCCGATCTTCTCAAGGCCGAAGGACGCTATCAGGAATCCGAACCCTTCCCCTTTACGCCGGGGCTGGAAGGGGCCGGCACGGTCGTCGCCGCACCCGAGAACAGCGGGCTGACGCCGGGAATGCGGGTGGCGGTCAATTACCCCGGCACGCTGGCACAGCAGATGGTGGCACCCGTTACCGCCTGCGTGCCGATCCCCGACACGATCAGCTTTGAACAAGCCGCGGGGTTCCAGATCGCGTATGGCACCAGCCATCTTGCCCTGACCCTGCGCGGCGATCTGCGCGCGGGCGAGACATTGGCCGTGCTGGGGGCTGCGGGCGGCGTGGGTCTGACGGCGGTGCAGATCGGCGCGGCCATGGGCGCGCGGGTGATCGGCGTTGCGCGCGGGGCCGACCGGCTGGATGCGGTGCGGCAGGCCGGCGCACACGAGGTCATCGACAGCGCCACCTGCGACGATCTGAAAACCGCGCTGCGCGATCTGGGCGGGGTCGATGTGGTCTATGATCCGGTTGGCGATGCGCCGGGGCTGGCCGCGTTCGGCGCCCTTCGACCCGGCGGGCGGCATCTGGTCATCGGTTTCGCCGGGGGCAAGCCGTCTGCGATCCCGCTGAATCACGCGCTGGTCAAGAACATCGCCATCCACGGATTTTACTGGGGCGGCTATCGCAAGCTGGACCCGGCCGCCCTGCGCGCCAGCCTGACCGAGCTGTTCGCCATGGCCGCCGACGGTCGTCTGCCGCCGCTGGCGCAAGAAACCCTGCCGTTCGATCAGGTGGCGCAGGGCTTTGCCCGGCTGCGCGGGCGCGCCTCGACCGGCAAGGTGGTCATCACCCTGTGATCGGCGGCATTTTATGCGGCTGCGGCATTGAAAAAATGACACATGCGGGCAATATAAGACAGCAACGAACGGGGGGCAGCCCCCTTACGTCGATACGGATTTAACGGGAGAGTTAGATGGCAGATTACAACACCTTCCGCACGGCCCAGGGCGGTGTGGCTCAGCAGGCCGCAATCGACGAGGGTCTGCGGTCCTACATGAACCGCGTCTATGGGCTGATGTCGGTGGGCATGGGCGTGACCGCCGTCGCCGCCTATGGCATCTCGCAGGCTGCGGTGTCGGCCAATGGCACGCTGACCCCGCTGGGTGCCGCGCTGTATACCAGCCCGCTGAAATGGCTGGTGATGTTCGCCCCGCTGATCATGGTGTTCGCCTTTGGTGCGGCGCTGAACCGGCTGTCGGTGCAGGGCGCGACCGTGATGTTCTATGCCTTCGCGGCGCTGATGGGCGTCTCGATCAGCTCGATCTTCCTGGTGTTCACCGGCACCTCCATCGTGCAGACCTTCCTTGTGACGGCCATTGCCTTTGCCGGCCTTTCGCTGTGGGGCTATACCACCAAGAAAGACATTTCGGGCTGGGGCAGCTTCCTGATCATGGGCGTGATCGGCCTGGTCGTCGCCTCGATCGTCAACATCTTCCTGAAAAGCTCGGGGATGCAGTTCGCGATCTCGGTTCTGGGCGTGCTGATCTTTGCCGGTCTGACCGCCTATGACACCCAGAACATCAAGAACACCTACCTGCAAATGCGCGACAGCGGCGATGATTTCATCGGCAAATCTGCGATCATGGGTGCGCTGAAACTGTATCTGGACTTCCTGAACCTGTTCATGTTCCTGCTGCAATTCCTCGGCAACCGCGAGTGATCGCAACGCCCTGACAACAGACAAGGCCGGGCCACACGCCCGGCCTTTTTTCGTCCTGGGGATAACTGGCGATCCCGGAAGGAATCGAACCCTCAACCTGCCGATTAGAAGTCGGCTGCTCTATCCAGTTGAGCTACGGGACCGCTGCGCCGCTTTTGCGGCAACATGGCTGCGGGATCAAGCGTCAGCTTGCCGTGCAATCCGACAGAAGATCGGCGGCGTCGCCATCGGGGCCATAAAAGAACATCCCGTCATGGCCCTTCGCGTGCAGTTCATACGGGCGCGTCTCATCGACCGAGCGATAGCGGATGCCCGACCCCGACACGACCTGAATCATGGCGATCTGCCGACCGTCGATCTGCGCCACCGCAAAGGATTCCCCCGTGGGCACGTTGACATATGCGACCGGCACCTGAACATCGCGTTCGCAGGTGAACACCACCTGCGAGATGAAGGCACCATCCTCGGGGCGGTTGGTCTGGCCCTGCGCCAGAACGGGGGACGCCGCCATCAGCGCGGCGATCAGAACAAGGCGGGACGCCATCAGAGATCCTTTCGGTCGTTGGGGCCTTACGGCCGGGGGCCGGATCAGACCGTTCGGGTCATGAATACGCTGTTCGGGTCGGGGCCGTAATCGCCGAACGGATCACATTCCTGAAACTCGGCCCGCCGATACAGCCCGCGCGCGGCGGTAAAGCTGGGCTGCACCCCGGTTTCCAGCGACAGCCGCCGCAGGCCCGACCCGCGCGCCGTGTCGATCAGATGATCCAGCAACCGGCGCGACAACCCGCGCCCCCGCACCTCGGCCAGAACATGCATCGACTTGATCTCGCCATGATCGGGGCCGATCCGCTTGATCGCGGCCATGCCAACAGGCTGCCCATCGTCCCGCATCACGAAGAACATGATTTCCGGCGCGGCCAGTTCCGAACGGTCCAGCATGTGGATCGATTCGGGCGGCGTATCGACGTGGCAGGCGTGGTGATGACGGGCGAACAGCTGGTCAAGGTCGGCGGCCAGCGGGTCCCCCACCCCGATCGTCAATGCGTCCACGGTGCCCGTCGATCGGTGGCAAAGTTTTCGCCATAGCCGCGCGGGCGGATATTGGCTGCGCGCGGATGCGGATCGCGGACCACGAATTCCAGCCCGTTTTCGCGGGCGTAATCCTCGGCCTGCTTGCGGGTCTCGAACCGCAGCAACACCTGGCTTTGGGTGTCGTCGCTGCCCGTCCAGCCCATCAGCGGGTCGATGTCGCGCGCATCGGCCTGTGGAAATTCCAGCACCCAGCCCTTGCTGCGGGCGGTTCCCGATTGCATGGCGTTGCGGGCAGGCTGATAAATACGGACACGCATGGCGGATTCCCCTGTCTGACGACCCGCAGTTTATCGCCAAACCACGCGCGCGGATCAAGCCCCCGGAACGATTTGCCGCGCCGACCGTTGCCCCTGCACAACCCTTAGATGATCGGAGACTCCTATGACACGCACCCTGCTTGCCTTTCCCATCGCCCTCATGCTCGCCGCGCCTGCCCTGGCGCAGGACGCGCCCGGCGGTCTTGTCGCGCATGTCGCATCAGCCGACGGCACCGATATGGGCAGCGTCGCCGCCGCACCCACGGAATCGGGCGTGATGTTGCTGAGCCTGTTCCTGAAAGGGCTGGAGCCGGGCGTCCGCGCCATCCACATCCATGAAACCGGGTCGTGCGAGGGGCCGGATTTCGCCTCGGCGGGCGGGCATCTGGCCAACGGGCACGATCACGGCGTCCACGCCGGAAGCGGCCCGCATCCCGGCGATCTGCCGAACGTCCATGTCCCAGACAGCGGCGAGGTGCGGCTTGAACTGTTTGCCCCCGGCGTGACCGCCGATATGCTGACCGATGCGGATGGCGCCGCATTCGTGATCCATGCGCAGGCGGATGACTATACCGGCCAGCCCGCCGGGAACGCGGGCGACCGCATCGGCTGCGGCGTGTTCGGCCCGGCGCAATAATTCGCCCACGAAAAATTGAACCCGATCGCCGCCCGCGCGTTAAGCCGACACCACTTATCCTGAAGGGAGGAAACCATGTCTGCCAAGATCACGTTCCTGTCCATCGTCGCCGCCCCCGCGCTGCTGGCGGCCTGCACCGTGGTGCAGCCGGTCGAGCCGGTCGCCGTGCCCGTCCCGGTGGCCGTCGCACCTGCGGGCGACACCTGCAACGCCGCCGCCTATCAGGCGTTCGTGGGCCAGCGCTCGCC
>JAUNUO010000032.1:1167-7249 GCA_030538135.1 Paracoccus sp. (in: a-proteobacteria) | reverse complement strand
CGGGCGACACCTGCAACGCCGCCGCCTATCAGGCGTTCGTGGGCCAGCGCTCGCCCGCCATCAGCCTGCCCGCCGGCACCGCGTTCCGCCACTATCGCAGCGGCGATCCGGTCACCATGGATCATGCGCCGACGCGGCTGAATTTCGAATACGACCGTCGCGGCGTGCTGACCTCGGTGAAATGTGGCTGACACAGACGGGGCGGGCGCCACCGGCCCCGCCCCTTTTTTGCAAAGGACGAACCATGCCGCTTGCACGCGCCCTCCCCGTTTCGCTGATCCTGCTGATCGCCGCCTGTGCCGCGCCCTCCGGCCCGCCGCGCCTGACGCTTGGGCCCGAGACCTGCAATACCGGTGCCCCACCCGCCGTCACCGGCATGAACGTGGGCGAGGTTTTCGCCGGCGCAGGTCAACGCATGATCATCGTCCCGCCCGGCACCAACGCCCCCGCCGATCACCGGCCGGGCCGTCTGGTGGTGTTCGTGGACGACAAGGGCTGGATTCAGCGGGCCGAGTGCCGCTGACCCGGCGCGCGCCTTACCGCCGCCTTTTCGACCTTTTGTTCCCGCCCCGCTGTCCGGCGCGGCCTGCGCTGCTGCGGCCGCTGGCCCGAACGGCGTCCTCGGCGGCTTCTTCGATGGCCGATTGTCGCGCCAGAGGATCGTCGGCGACGGCCAGTTCCACCGCCTCAAGCCGCTTTACCTCGTCGCGCAACCGGGCGGCTTCCTCGAATTCCAGGTTCTCGGCGGCCTTGCGCATCTGCGCGCGCAGCGCATCCAGATGCGCGGCAAGGTTGGCCCCGACCAGAGGCCGGTCAACCTTCGCTGTAACCCGCGCCTGATCGGTGTCGCCCTGCCACAGACCGGCCAGAACGTCATCGACGTTCTTGCGCACGGTCTGCGGCGTGATGCCGTGTTCCTCGTTATAGGCCATCTGCTTGACCCGCCGACGCTCGGTCTCGGCCAGCGCGCGTTCCATGCTGCCGGTGATGCGGTCGGCATACATGATGACCCGCCCGTCGGCATTCCGCGCCGCGCGCCCGATCGTCTGGATCAGGCTGGTTTCGGACCGCAGGAACCCTTCCTTGTCGGCATCCAGAATCGCCACCAGCCCGCATTCGGGAATATCCAGCCCCTCGCGCAGCAGGTTGATGCCCACCAGCACGTCAAAGGCCCCCAGCCGCAGATCGCGCAGGATCTCGATCCGCTCGATCGTGTCGATGTCGCTGTGCATGTAACGGACGCGGATGCCCTGTTCATGCAGATATTCGGTCAGATCCTCGGCCATGCGCTTGGTCAGCGTGGTAACCAGCGTGCGCATTCCGGCGGCGCTGACCTTGCGCACCTCGTCCAGCAGATCGTCCACCTGCATCTCGACCGGGCGGATTTCCACCACCGGGTCCAGCAAACCCGTCGGCCGGATCACCTGTTCGGTAAAAACTCCGCCCGTCTGATCCATTTCCCATTTCGCCGGGGTCGCAGAAACGAAAACCGATTGCGGGCGCATCGCGTCCCATTCCTCGAATTTCAGGGGCCGGTTATCCATGCAGCTTGGCAAACGGAAACCATGTTCGGCCAGGGTGAATTTCCGCCGATAGTCGCCCCGATACATGCCCCCGATCTGCGGCACGCTGACATGGCTTTCATCGGCAAAGACAATCGCATTATCGGGGATGAATTCGAACAGCGTCGGCGGCGGCTCGCCCGGCGCGCGTCCGGTCAGATAACGGCTGTAATTCTCGATCCCGTTGCAAACGCCCGTCGCCTCAAGCATTTCCAGATCGAAGTTGGTGCGCTGTTCCAGCCGCTGCGCCTCCAGCAGCTTGCCTTCGCCCTGAAACTGCCCCAGCCGCTGCGCCAGCTCAACCCGTATCCCCTTGATTGCCTGCTGCAATGTCGGGCGCGGCGTCACATAGTGACTGTTCGCGTAAATCCTGATCTGGCGGAAGGTATCGGTTTTCTGCCCGGTCAGCGGATCGAATTCGACAATCCCTTCCAGGTCATTGCCAAAGAAATCGAATCGCCAGGCCCGATCCTCAAGGTGCGCGGGCCAGACTTCGATCACATCGCCGCGCACCCGGAATCCGCCACGCTGAAACGATGCATCCAGCCGCCGGTATTGCTGCGCCACCAATTGTCCGATGAACTCGCGCACGTCATAAGACTGGCCGACGACCATATCCTGCGTCATCGCCGAATAGGTCTCGACCGAGCCGATACCGTAAATGCACGACACCGAGGCGACGATAATCACATCGTCCCGTTCCAGCAAAGCCCGTGTCGCCGAATGGCGCATCCGGTCGATGGCCTCGTTGATCTGGGATTCCTTTTCGATATAGGTATCCGATCGCGGCACATAAGCCTCGGGCTGATAATAATCGTAATAGGACACGAAATATTCGACGGCGTTATCGGGAAAGAACCCCTTGAACTCGCCATACAATTGCGCCGCAAGCGTCTTGTTCGGCGCAAGGATGATGGCCGGGCGCTGCGTCTGCTCGATCACCTTGGCCATGGTATAGGTCTTGCCGGTGCCGGTCGCGCCCAGCAGAACCTGATCGCGCTCGCCCGCATCGACACCCGCCGACAATTCGGCAATTGCGGTCGGCTGATCGCCCGCAGGCCGGAACTCGCTCTGCATGACGAACCGCCGCCCGCCTTCCAGCTTGGGGCGGGTGACTTCGGAAAATCGCGCCACCGGCGCATTCGTGTTGTTATGTCCCATCCCGCCAAGGTGTGCGCGGGCGTCAAAAAGTCAACGCCCGCCCCTGACAAAACCCGCCAGTTTCCTGTTTGCCCAAATACGCATCTTTGGGCGGAACGGCACCTATTTGCGCAGAACGTCCTTCAGAAAGGACAGCGCCACCGACAGCCCGTCCGGCGCGATGCCATGCCCGGTACCCTTCATCACATGCCCGTAAACGGTGAAGCCCGCCCCGGTCAGCGCCTCGCCCGCAAGGCCCATCTCGGCAAAGGGCACCATCGGGTCGGCATCGCCATGCACCAGCAGCACCGGCGGTTTCACCTTCACCTCGCCCAAAGCCTCGGGGGCCAGCAACCGCCCCGAAAAGCCGACGATCCCGGCCACCGCCTGATCGCGGCGCGGCAGCACATGCAGCGCCATCATCGTGCCCTGCGAAAAACCGACGATGGCCATCCGGTCCGCCGTCAGCCCCTCATCCGTCAGCACCCTGTCCAGAAAGGCGTTCAGATCATCCACCGACTGCGCCATCGACGCGCGCGCCTGTTCTTCGGTCGAACCATCCAGCCAGGGAATCGGAAACCACTGATATCCCATCGGATTGTTCACACAGGGTTCCGGCGCATCGGGCGCGTAAAAGGCCACGCCCGGCAGATGCGGCGCCAGAGGATCGGCCAGACCCAGCAGATCGGCCCCATCCGCGCCATATCCGTGCAGGAACACCACCACGGCATCAGCATCGGCAGGCCCCTTGCGGGCAGATTTCAATTCGCGGCTCATATGACCCCCTCGCGTCCTTTTGCCAGCCGGTAATAGGCCCACAGCCCCCGCGCCGCAACCGCGCGCCAGGGCCGCCATGGCTCGGCGAGCGCGACCAGTGCGGCGGGCGTTGGCCGCGCGGGCAGGTCATACATCAGCCGCGCCGCCTCTTGCAGCGCCAGATCGCCCGAGGCCAGCACATCTGCCCGGCCCAAGGCAAACTTCAGGTAAATCTCGGCGGTCCAGCGCCCGATGCCCGGCAAGGCGGTCAGCACCGCCGCCACCTCGTCATCGGGCAGATCGCGCAGACCCGCCCAATCGACGCCCGCCGCCGCGATTCCCCGCAGATAGCGCGCCTTCGGCCGCGACAGACCGGCGGCGCGCAGGTCGTCGTCGGTTGCCGCCGCGATCGCCGCCGCATCCCACAGCCCCGCCGCCTGCATCCGCGCGGCAATCGCCCCGGCGGCGGCAATGGAAATCTGCTGACCCACCACCGCATCGCAGATCGCCCCGAATCCGTCCGCCCGCCGCCGCAAGGGCAATGGCCCCAGTTCCGGCAGAACCCGCGCCCAGACCGGACAGACCGCCGCCAGATGTTCGGCCCCCTCGGCCAGATCACCGGCGCTTTCGATCAGCCTCACGGCGCCAGACGCCCGGCCCGCCCCCCGCGCCGCTGCGGCGGGCCGCCCTGCGCGGCGATGCCCTCGGTCAGCACCGTCACCATCGGATGCGCCGCCGCGCCCGGCACCGCATCGGGCGCATAAGCCTCGATCAGCCGCCGCATGGCCGCCGTCGCATCCACCCCATCGGGCAAAGACAGCGCCCAATCGACAAAGATCGACCGGCATTCCGCGCCGGTGATCCCCTCGATCCTGAAACTTTCACGGATCAGGCCCTTGGGATCGGCGCGTTTCAGGTCCAGCGTCTCAGCCATCGAACTCCGCCGCCTCAAGTCGCAGCCGCGTTTCCCACGCGCGCGAGATATGTTCCCGAATCGCCGCATCCGCCGCCGCCGCATCGCCCGCGCCGATGGCGTCCACCACCGCCTGATGTTCGACCAGCGCCGCCGTTCCCCGCCCCGCCGCCGCCAGCGAGGTCCGCGCCATCAGCGCCATCGACCGATGCACGATGTCCAGTTGCTGCACCAGATAACGATTGTGCGAGGCCAGATGGATCTGTCGGTGAAACCGCCGGTTCGCCCGTGCCAACGCCTCGGGATCGCCGACAGCGGCGTGATCCTCGGCCACCATCTGCCCCAGAACGCGAACCTCCTCGGGGGTGGCATGGCGGGCGGCCAGCCGCGCGGCCAGCGCCTCAAGCTCGGCCCGCACGGTATAAAGCTCCGCCAACTGGTTGTGATCCAGCGTGGCGACGATCAGGCTGCGCCCGTCGCGCACCAGCATCGCCTGCGTTTCCAGCCTCTGCAACGCCTCGCGCACGGGCGTGCGGGACACGCCGAAACGGTCGGCCAGTTCCGATTCGACCAGCCGATCGCCCGGCCGGTAATGGCCCGCATCAATGGCGCCGAGGATCAGGGTATAGGCGTCTTTCATGCCGCCGACATTCGGCCTGAACGCGCCCGATTGCAACCCGCCGCCCCCCGGCCTAGGACAGTGGTATGGATTTCACGCGCGTCGATTTCTGGATCTTTGATCTGGACAATACCCTTTATCACCCCTCGGCCCGGCTGTTCTCGCAGATTGAACAGCGGATGACCGCCTATGTCATGCGCGAACTGGGCGTCGCCCAGCCCGAGGCGAACCGGCTGCGCAATCACTATTGGCGCACGCATGGCACCACGCTGGCCGGGCTGATGGCCGAACATGGAATCGACCCGATGCCCTATCTCGACGATGTGCACGACATCGACTTTTCGGTGCTGCATCCCGATCCGGCGCTGGCCACGGCGATCACCGCGCTGCCGGGGCGCAAGATCGTGCATACCAACGCCGATGCCGCCTATGCGGGCAAGGTTCTGGCGTATCGCGACCTGCCCGTGTTCGAGGCGGTCTATGGCGTGGCCGAGGCCGGCTTTCACCCCAAGCCCGACCCGCGCGCCTATGCCGCCGTGCTGGATGCGCATGGCATCGACCCCACCCGCGCCGCCTTTTTCGAGGACGACCCCCGCAATCTGATCGTGCCCGACGAACTGGGCATGGTCACGGTTCTGGTCGGCCACGGCCGCGACGGCCCGGATGAGTTGACCCGGGACGCAGTTCACGGCAAACATGTTCATCACCAGACACATGATCTGACCGCCTTTCTTCTGGCCGTCGCCGCGATGATTTCGGGGCAGCAGGCCGGATTGACCCCGGCAGAGTGACGACAAGGAAAACCGAGATGAGCCAAGACAGCCGCGCCCTCACCCCCGACGAAAAGGCCGCGCAGGATCGCGCCGAAAACCGGCAGGCCGCCGTAATCTTTACCTGCATCGGCAGCATCGTTCTTGTGCTGGCCCTGCTGGTCGTTCTGGTCGGCCCGCACATGCTGGGCTTCATCGGCATGGTCGCCACCGTTCTGGTATTCGCGGTGATGCTGGCCTTTACCGCCGGATCGTGACCCTGCGACGCTGCGCCCCTTTCGCCCGCGCCCGGCTGCGGGCATGATCGGCGCGGACAACCGGG
>JAUNUO010000032.1:0-1067 GCA_030538135.1 Paracoccus sp. (in: a-proteobacteria) | reverse complement strand
CTGCGCCCCTTTCGCCCGCGCCCGGCTGCGGGCATGATCGGCGCGGACAACCGGGGGCGCGCGCACCATGCAGACCGAACATGACGTTGACGTTCTCGTATCCGGCGGCGGCCCCGCCGGGCTGATCGCCGCTGCCGCCTTCGGGGCCGAGGGGTTCTCGGTTCTCTGCGTCGATCCCGCCCCGCCCATCACCGACGAGGCGACCGAAGGTTCGGACCTGCGCACCACCGCCTTTCTGACCCCTTCGGTCGATCTGCTCGACCGGGCCGGGTTATGGCCGCGGCTTGCGCCCCATGCCATGCCGCTTCAGATCATGCGCATCGTCGATGCGGGCGGCGCGCAGGCTCAGGCGCGGCTGACGCGCGAATTCAACGCCGCCGAACTGGGTGATACACCCTTTGGCTGGAACCTGCCCAATTGGCTGATCCGGCGCGAGATCGCGGCCCGGCTGGACAGCCTGCAAAACACCCGTTTTCTGCCCGGCACCGGCACCGCCGGCGTCGTGGCGCGGGACGAGGCCGCCATCGCCACCCTGACCGACGGCAGCCGCGTGCGCGCCCGTCTGGTGGTTGCCGCCGATGGCCGCAATTCCCCGGTGCGCGAAGGGTTGGGCATCGGCGTGCGCACCATCCGCTATGGCCAAAAGGCGCTGGCCTTCGCCGTCACGCATGAAATTCCGCACGATAACGTCTCGACCGAAATTCACCGATCCGGCGGGCCGTTCACGCTGGTGCCGCTGCCCGACCGCGAGGGCAAGCCCTGTTCGGCCGTCATCTGGATGGAACGCGGACGCGAAACCGCCCGTCTGCGCGCCCTGCCCGCCGCCGAGTTCGAGGCCGAGTTGAACACCCGCTCGGTCGGGGTTCTGGGTCATCTGACACAGGCCACGCGGCTGACCGAATGGCCGATCATCAGCCAGATCGCCGACCGGTTCAGCGGCCCGCGCACCGCCCTGATGGCCGAGGCCGCCCATGTCGTTCCCCCCATCGGCGCGCAGGGCCTGAACATGAGCCTCGCCGATCTGGCCGCCCTGATCGACCTGTCGCGCACCGACCCCGGCAGCGACG
>JAUNUO010000031.1:22541-24383 GCA_030538135.1 Paracoccus sp. (in: a-proteobacteria) | reverse complement strand
TCGGGCCGCTATGCCAACGCCAGCGACTATATCCGCGATCTGATCCGGCGGGATGAGGAACGGCGGATGTCCATCGCAGAGCTACAGGCATTTGTGGACGAGGCGATGGCCAGTGGTCCGCCACAGCCTTTCGACCTGGATGCCTTCCTGACCCAGATGCACCGCAAGCATGGTCGCGCATAATCTGTATCTTCTGCCTCGCGCACAGCGTGATCTGGCGACGATCTGGGATTACAGTTTTACGCTTTGGTCAGAAACGCAGGCCGACCGATATGTCGCCGGGCTGCATCAGGCGATGCTAAGCCTTTGGGAAGCCCCTTTGATCGCGCGTGAGCGGGACGAGATCGTCCCGCCCGTGCGCTTGTGGCGATATAGGCGCCATTTGATCGTGTTCCGGGTCAAAGGGCGTGATCTGCATGTGCTGGGCATTCCCGGCGCGCGTCAGGATTGGGTTGCACTGCTGGGCTGATCCACCAACCCCACCACCTGAAACGCCGTCACATCCACGATCCCCTTGTCAGAAATCCGCAGTTCCGGGATCACCACCAGCGCCAGCAGGGAATGCTGCATGAAGGCGTTGTTCAGGGTGCAGCCGCAGTCTTTCATTGCCCCGGTCAGGGCCTGCGCGGCCTGCGCCACGTCGGGCGCTGCGGCGTCGGACATCAGCCCTGCGATCGGCAGCGGCACGGTGGCCAGCTCCGCCTCATCGCGCCAGATGGTGACGCCGCCCTGAATGGCCGCCAGATGCGCGACGGCGGCGGCCATGCAATCGCGGCAGGTGCCGGCGACGATGATGTGATGACTGTCATGCGCCACGGTCGAGGCCAGCGCCATCCGCCCCTGCCAGCCGAACCCGGCGACAAAGCCGTTCGTTACCCCGCCGGTGCCGTGGTGACGTTCGACCAAAGACAGATGCGCCACGTCACCATCAAGCCCGATCACCCCGTCTCTGACCGGCAGATCGGCGGTGAGGGCGCGTGTCGGGGCCTGATTTTCCACCACCCCGATCACGCGCACCTTTGCCCGGTCGCCCGTCGCGCGGGCGGCGAAATCATCGGCGCTCAGGTCGCGCCCCAGCCGCACCGATCCCCGCGCCGTATCGGGCCAGTCGATGCGCGGGCAATCCACCAGCAATTCGCCGTCCCGCGCCACCACGCGCCCCTGCGCGATCACCAGTTCGATCGGCAGACCGGCCAGATCCGAGGTCAGGATCACATCCGCCCGCCGCCCCGGCGTGATCGACCCCAGCTCATGCGCCAGCCCGAAATGCGTGGCGGTGTTGATCGTCGCCATCTGGATCGCGACCAGCGGATCGCAGCCGCAACCGATGGCGTGCCGCACCACGCGGTTCATATGGCCGTCATGGACCAAAGTGCCAGAATGGCTGTCATCGGTGCAGAGGATGAACCCGCGCGGGTCGAGGCCGCGTTCGGTGATCGCGGTGATCTGGCTTTCCACGTCATACCACGCCGACCCCAGCCGCATCATGCAGGCCATGCCCTGCCGGACGCGGGCGATGCCCTGTGCCTCGGTCGTGGTTTCGTGATCGTCCTGCGCGCCGCCCGCGACATAGGCGGCAAAGGGGCGGCCCAGATCGGGGCTGGCGTAATGGCCGCCGACCACCTTGCCCGCCGCGCGGGTCGCGGCAATTTCCGCCAGCATCTGCGGATCGCCCGCGGCGACGGCGGGAAAGTTCATCATCTCGCCCAGACCCACGATCCCGTCCCAGCCCATGGCCTGCGCCACGTCGCCCTCGGTGATCTCGTGCCCGGTGGTTTCCAGACCGGGGGCCGATGGGGCGCAGCTTGGCATCTGGGTGAACATGCTGATGGGCTGGATCGC
>JAUNUO010000031.1:19407-22441 GCA_030538135.1 Paracoccus sp. (in: a-proteobacteria) | reverse complement strand
GCCCGCCCCGGATCACCAGATCGGCGGGCGCGCGCCCCGCCGCGACCTCGACCAGCCTCGCCTGTGCCTCAAGCCACGGTTTCAGCATCGCGCCCTCCTTTTCGTTCGGTTCAGGATGGGGCAGGCTGGCCGCAAAGGAAAGGGTCCGGGGATGGAGTGGCAGGCCGAGGGCACGGTGATCGCCCGTCGCCCGCATGGCGAGACGGCGGCGATCATCGAGGTGATGACGGTGGAATATGGCCGTCATGCCGGGCTGGTGCCGGGGGGCGCGTCATTGCGGCGGGCGGCCCTGTTGCAGCCGGGAACGCGGCTGGCGCTGCGATGGCGGGCGCGGCAGGCGGATGCGCTGGGGCATTTCAGCATCGAACCCGCGCGGGCGCGGGCCGGGCTGCTGGGTGATCCGCTGGCGCTGGCGGGGCTGAATGCGGTCTGCGCGCTGTTGTCATTCGCATTGCCCGAACGCGACCCGCATCCGCGTCTGGCGCTGATGACGGAAAGCCTGCTGGATGCGATGGACGGCGGGGCGGATTGGTGCGAGGCGTATCTGATCTGGGAAATGCGGTTGTTGCAGGAAATGGGCCTGGGCCTCGATCTTGGCGAATGCGCAGTGACGGGCGCGCGCGAGGGATTGGCCTGGGTCAGCCCGAAATCGGGCCGCGCGGTCAGCCGTGCCGGGGCGGGGGAATGGGCGAACCGCCTGTTGCCTCTGCCCGCGATCATGGGCGGGGCGGGCGACAATCGCGGCAACGGTCTGGCCGAGGGGCTGGCCATTACCGGGCATTTCCTGAACGCCCGACTGGCGGGCGAACTGGTCGGCAGACCCCTGCCCGCGGCACGGGCACGACTGATCCGGCGTCTGTTGGGTTAAGGGGCCGTGCCTGCGCTGTCCATCCGTGCCGCCAGCCGCAGGGCGTGGCTGTTGTCGGTGGCGGCGGCAGGCAGCACCGGGGTATAGGCGGCGCGGATCAGCCGCGCCAATTCGGGGGACGGCGTGGCCTCTTGTGCAAAGGTCAGCGTCGCCCGCACCGCCAGCGATTCCGCCAGAGCGGCGGGATGCACCTGCGCCAACGTCCCGGTGATCCGCGTGAAACACAGGCAGGCACGGATGCTGCCGTCGGGATCAAAGCGGAAGATGCGATATTGATCCGCCCCCTGCTGCGCCAGCCGCGCGGGCAGGTCATCGACGCCTGTCAGCCGGTCCAGATCGGGCACGCCGGTCAGTTCGGCCCAATCGGCGACGAAGAACAGGATCAGGTTCGCGCCCATTTCGGGATCGGTCTCGACCAGAGGATGCCCGGCATCGGCAAAAACCGCGCGGATGGCGCTGCGGAAGATGTCAAGGCTGTCGTCGGCCAGTCCGAACACCACCGGCGCAACCGGGCGCCCCCAGCGGGCGCAGAGGAATGACCCGTCGGGGCGGGTGAACAGGGCGACGATCTGATCGGGGGTCATGGTCATGCCTGCTTGATGGCACGGTCGGGCTGTGGATGCAAAGGGGGGCCAGCCCCCCATCCGGGATATTTGCGGACCAAAGCTGCCGTGAGGGGCAGGCCGGCGGCCGGCCTTCGCGTAATGAAAAAAAGGGGGCGCGCGGCCCCCTTTTTGTGATGTTCGACAAGTGAAGGCGGTCAGTTGACCAGCGTCGCATCGGTTGCGGCGCGCAGTTCATCCTCGGTGACGCCATCGGCCAGTTCGACGATCTTCAGTCCGCCTTCGACCACGTCCAGCACGCCGAGGTTGGTGATGATCCGGTCCACCACGCCCTTGCCGGTCAGTGGCAGGGTGCATTCACGCAGAACCTTGGATTCGCCGTGCTTGTTGGCGTGATCCATGACCACGACCACCCGGCCAACACCGGCGACCAGATCCATCGCGCCGCCCATGCCCTTGACCAGCTTGCCGGGGATCATCCAGTTCGCCAGATCGCCGTTTTCGGCCACTTCCATCGCACCGAGGATCGCCATGGCGATCTTGCCGCCGCGGATCATCGCAAAGCTGGTCGCGCTGTCGAAATAGGCCGAATGCGGCAGTTCGGTGATGGTCTGCTTGCCCGCGTTGATGAGGTCGGCGTCCACCTTGTCTTCGGTCGGGAAGGGGCCGATGCCCAACATCCCGTTTTCCGATTGCAGCGTGACGTGAACCCCCTCGGGGATATAGTTGGCGACCAGCGTCGGGATGCCGATCCCGAGGTTCACATACCAGCCGTCCTGCAATTCCTGCGCCGCCCTTGCGGCCATCTGGTCACGATCCCAAGCCATGCCGATTACCCTTTCCGAACGGTGCGCTGTTCGATGCGCTTTTCGTGATCGCCCTGAATCAGGCGGTGAACATAGATGCCGGGCAGGTGGATCATGTCCGGGTCGAGACTGCCGGTGGGCACGATTTCCTCGACTTCGGCGACGCAGATGCGCCCGCAGGTGGCGGCGGGCACGTTGAAGTTGCGCGCCGTCTTGCGGAACACCAGGTTGCCGGTTTCATCGGCCTTCCATGCCTTGACGATGGCCAGATCGGTGACGATGCCGCGTTCGAGGATATAGGTTTCGCCATCGAAATCCTTGTGGTCCTTGCCCTCGGCGATCACGGTGCCGACGCCGGTTTTCGTATAGAAACCCGGGATGCCCGCGCCGCCCGCCCGCATCCGTTCGGCCAGCGTCCCCTGCGGGTTGAATTCCAGTTCCAGTTCGCCCGACAGATATTGGCGCATGAATTCGGCATTCTCGCCCACATAGGACGATTGCATCTTCTTGATCTGCTTGCTGTCCAGCAGGATGCCCAAGCCGAACCCGTCCACGCCGCAGTTGTTGCTGGCGATGGTCAGGTCTTTCGTTCCGGCCCTGTGAATGGCCGCGATCAGCAGTTCGGGGATGCCGCACAGGCCGAACCCCCCCGCCGCGATCGACATGCCGTCCTTCAGGACGCCGGCCAATGCCTCGTCGGCATTTGCGTAAACCTTTTTCATCTGGCTCCCCATGTTCCGTCCGGCCCCGTTGTGGCGTGGGGGGCGGGGCAAGTCAATGTGGACCCGGCGCGATGA
>JAUNUO010000031.1:17725-19307 GCA_030538135.1 Paracoccus sp. (in: a-proteobacteria) | reverse complement strand
GCCAGATCGGGGGCGCGACCATCCCAGAACTGGGCGATGTTGAACACCGCGTTATAGACGGTGGGCGCGTTGCGCGGTCCCTTTTGCCAACCGTGACCGATCGACACTTCCTGATCGTCCGTTCCGCCAAGGCCAAGCTGGTGGCAGGTCTGGCAGGAAATCAGCTGCGAGGACGACATGCGCGGGTCGAAATACAGCATCTTTCCAAGGGCCACCTTTTCCTGGGTGATCGGATCGCCTTCGGGGGATTCCTCGCTGATCCGCAGGGGCTGCGGCTCAAGCGGAATGGGGTCAAAGTTCGACGTTGCCATGTCCCGCAGGGTGGCGTCGTCGGGCAGAACGGCATCCTGCGCCAGGGCCGGCAGCGCGACCACGGTCGCAACGCTGGCCAGAAGCATGGCTTTGAAATTTGTCATGGCTGTCTCCTGTCGTCATGTGATTGCCCGGCCGTTTCCACGATTCGCGCTTTCGCCGGACCTTGTCATACGGCCATGATAACGACTGATTCTGACAGGAACTTTAAGCTGGATCAAATCATGGCGCTGGAAGACGCGAAAAAGCAGACCGATCACGCCTTCACGCGGACCGATCCGCGCGGTCTCAGCTTCGAGAACGCCTTCGCCGGTGCGACCAGCTTTCTGCGCCGCCGCTATACCAAGGATCTGGCGGGGGTCGATGTGGCGGTGACGGGCATTCCCTTCGATCAGGCGGTGACGAACCGCCCCGGCACGCGGTTCGGCCCGCGCGCCCTGCGCGAGGCATCGACGCTGCAACCCTATGACCCGCCCTATGGCTGGGGCTTTGACCCGCTGTCGGTGCAGACGGTGGCGGATTACGGCGACATGGCGTTCGATTATGCCGATACCCGCGGGGTGCCGGGCCGGATAACGGATCACATCGCGGGGATTCTGGCGGCGGGCGCGATCCCCATCACGCTGGGCGGCGATCACTCGATCACCCTGCCGATTCTCCGCGCGGTGGCTGCGGCGCATGGGCCGGTGGCGCTGATCCAGTTCGACGCCCATTCCGACAGCTGGCCCGACGACGACCCCGACCGGATCGACCACGGAACGTTTCTTTACAAGGCGATCCGGCAGGGCATCGTCGATCCCGCTGCATCCGTCAGCGTGGGTATCCGCACCGACAATCCCGATACGATGGGCGTGACGATCCTCGATGCGCCCTTCGTCCATACGCAGGGCGTGCCGGCCACGCTGGATGCCATCCGCCGCGTGATCGGCGACCGGCCCGCCTATGTCACCTTCGACATCGACGCGCTGGACCCGGCCTTTGCCCCCGGCACCGGCACGCCGGTCTGGGGCGGGCTGGCAAGCTGGCAGGCGGCGGCGATCCTGCGCGGGCTGGCCGGGCTGCGCCTGCTGGGCGGCGATGTGGTCGAGGTTTCACCGCCTTACGACACCACCGGCGCGACGGCGGTGGCGGGCGCCCATGTCGCGATGGAACTGATCGCGCTGGCAGGCTGGCACCGGCGCGGCTGATCACAGGAGCAGCCCCCGGCATCTTCGGTCCGCAAATATCCTGCGGGGGTGTGGGGGTGCAAAACCCCCACACTTTGGGCGAT
>JAUNUO010000031.1:16442-17715 GCA_030538135.1 Paracoccus sp. (in: a-proteobacteria) | reverse complement strand
GGGGGTGGGGGGCACCCAACCCCCCCAACACTTGGGGCGATCAGACTATGCCCAAGGCCCGCATTGCGTCGGCAACCCGCAGAAAGCCGGCGATATTGGCGCCCAGAACGTAATCGCCGGGGGCGCCGTATTCCTCGGCCGTGGCGGCGCAGTCATCGTGGATCGACTTCATGATCCCTTCCAGCCGCTGTTCGGTCTTTTCAAAGGTCCAGCTGTCGCGGCTGGCGTTCTGCTGCATTTCCAGCGCCGAGGTGGCGACGCCGCCGGCATTGGCCGCCTTGCCCGGCCCGAACAGCACGCCACCTTCCTGAAACAGTTCGACCGCCTCGGGTGTGCAGGGCATGTTCGCGCCCTCGGCCACCACCTTGACGCCGTTCCTGATCAGCTTGCGCGCGTCCTTGCCGTGCAATTCGTTCTGCGTGGCACAGGGCAGGGCCATGTCGCAGGGCACATCCCAGATCGAACCGCCGGCGATATAGCGCGTATCGCCCCCCTTGATCTTGTGGTAATCGGCGATGCGCCCGCGACGCACTTCCTTGATTTCCTTCAGCAGGTCCAGGTCGATCCCGGCCTCGTCCACGATATAGCCGCCGCTGTCGGAACAGGCGACGATCTTGGCGCCATGTTCTTCCAGCTTTTCAATGGCATAGATCGCCACGTTGCCCGACCCGGACACGACGCAGCGCCGCCCCTCGACCACCTCGCCGCGGGTTTCCAGCATGTGCCGGGCAAAGGCCGCAACGCCATAGCCGGTTGCCTCCTTGCGGGCGCGCGACCCGCCATAGGACAGGCCCTTGCCGGTCAGAACGCCGGCCTCGTATTTGTTCGTCAGCCGCTTGTAGGCGCCGAACATATAGCCGATCTCGCGCCCGCCGACCCCGATATCGCCCGCCGGCACGTCGGTATATTCACCGATATGGCGGTGCAGTTCCTGCATGAAGCTTTGGCAGAAGCGCATGATTTCCAGATCGGTCCGGCCCTTGGGGTCGAAATCCGACCCGCCCTTGCCGCCGCCGATCGGCATTCCGGTCAGCGCGTTCTTGAAGGTCTGTTCAAAGCCCAGGAACTTTATGATGCCCACGTTCACCGAAGGGTGAAACCGGATGCCGCCCTTATAGGGGCCAAGCGCGCTGTTGAACTGCACCCGGAAACCGCGGTTGATGTGGACATTGCACTTTTCATCGACCCACGGCACGCGAAAGATGATCTGGCGTTCCGGCTCGCAGATGCGCTCGATCAGGGCCATGTCGGCATATTCGGGATGTTTGGCGAC
>JAUNUO010000031.1:14922-16342 GCA_030538135.1 Paracoccus sp. (in: a-proteobacteria) | reverse complement strand
GAAATGCGCGAACTGGCGCAGGACGAACTGGCGCGGCTGCATGGGCTGATGCCCGATCTGGAACAGGCCCTGCGCATCGCGCTGTTGCCGCGCGACGCCGCCGATGCGCGGCCCGCGATTCTGGAAATCCGCCCCGGCACCGGCGGCGAAGAAGCGGCGCTGTTCGCCGGCGATCTGCTGGATATGTATCGCCGTCATGCGGAATCGCAGGGCTGGGGCTTTCAGATGCTGGACCTGACGGCAACCGAACTGGGCGGTGTGCGCGAGGCCGTGGCCCGGATCGAGGGCGAGGGCGTCTTTGCCCGGCTGAAATACGAATCCGGCGTTCACAGGGTGCAGAGGGTGCCCGAAACCGAATCGGGCGGGCGCATCCATACCAGCGCGGCGACCGTGGCCGTCCTGCCCGAAGCGGCCGAGGTGGACATCGACATTCCCGCCGGCGACATCCGCATCGACACCATGCGGTCGTCGGGTGCCGGGGGGCAGCATGTGAACACCACCGATTCGGCGGTGCGCATCAGCCATCTGCCCACCGGCATCGTCGTCACCAGCTCGGAAAAATCGCAGCATCAGAACCGCGCCAACGCCATGGCCGTGCTGCGCGCGCGCCTGTTCGACATGGAACGCAGCCGCGCCGATGCCGAACGCGCCGCCGACCGCCGCGCGCAGGTCGGCTCGGGCGATCGCAGCGAACGCATCCGCACCTATAATTTCCCGCAAGGCCGGATGACCGATCACCGCATCAACCTGACCTTGTATGCGCTGGACCGGGTGATGGCGGGCGACCTGACCGAGATCATCGACGCCCTGACCGCCCACGATCAGGCCGCGCGTCTGGCCGCGCAGGAATGACCGCCCCCACTATCCGTCAGGCGATGGCCGATGCCGTCCAGACCCTCAGCGCGGCGGGCCTGCCCGATCCGCAGGCGGATGCGCGGCGGCTGATGGCCCATGCGGCGGGGGTCGATACGGGGCGCCTGACGCTGATCGCGGGCGACCGGATGACGCCGCAGCAAGTGGTTGATCTCGCGGCGCTTGTCGCGGCGCGCAGCCGCCATCAGCCGGTGGCGCAGATCACCGGGCGGCGGGCGTTCTGGAACCACGATTTCACCGTCACCCCCGACACGCTGGACCCGCGCCCCGATACCGAAACCCTCGTGGCCGAGGCGTTGCGTCTGCCTTGGACCTCGGTTCTGGACCTTGGCACCGGGACCGGCGCGATCCTGATTTCGCTGCTGGCCGAACGGCCCGGCACCACCGGCCTTGGCGTCGATCTGTCCCCCGCCGCGCTGGCTGTGGCGCGCGGCAATGCGGCGCGCATCGGGGTCGTGGCGGATTTCGCGCAATCCGACTGGTTCTCGGCGGTGACGGGCCGGTTTGATCTGATCGTGTCGAACCCGCCCTATATCGCCGCCGCCGA
>JAUNUO010000031.1:4939-14822 GCA_030538135.1 Paracoccus sp. (in: a-proteobacteria) | reverse complement strand
TCGCCCTTGTGACGGGGGCCTTGGGGCGCCCGCACGGGTCAGCCGCACAAGCCGCGATCTGCCGGGGGCAAACGCCCTGCCCGAGGGTAAGGCAAATTGCAGAATTGCTTGGCGCGATGATCCCCACCTTCCAGCCGTGTTCTGGAATTACCGACAGACAGACTGATGAGATCATCGAAATCCCGTTCGCGCAACAAGTCGAACCGTCAGCGTTCGCTGGGCAATATCGTTAACCGCGTATTTGATTCCTCGGGCCCCGAGGGCAAGGTTCGCGGCACGCCGCAACAGATCATCGACAAATATCTGGCGCTGGCCCGTGATGCACAACTGTCCGGCGACCGCGTGGCCGAGCAGAGCTTTCTTCAGCATGCCGAACACTATACCCGGATGCTGGGCGAGGCGCAGCGCGAAATGGCCGAGCGTCAGCAGCAGAATCAACAGAGCCAGCATGGCCGCGACGGGCGCGACGACGACCGCGACGGAAACGGTGTGCAAAGCCGGGACGGACGCGATGATCGTGACGCAAACGGCATGCAAAGCCGCGATCCGCGCGACGAACAGCGCGAGGATGTCCCCCGCGACGACCAGCCCGAGGTGGTCCAGCAACCGCCGCAGCCGGATGAACCCGCCGGTCTGCCCGAGGTTTCCGTGGACGAGGACACCGGTCCCGTCGCCACGCCCGAAACCGCGCCCGAACCGCCCGCGCGCGAAGAACGGCCCCGCCGCCCGCGCGCCCCGCGCAGCACCACCCCACGCCCGCGTCGTCGCAGCGACGATACCTCGGGCAACGCCGAGGCCCCGACCGGGGGCAGCGAAACCGCCTGACCGGGCCGCCTTCGGGCGGCCTTTTTCATTCGTGCCGTCGCGCGACGCCATGTTTCGGCGAAAGAACGGACCCTCTCAGCCCGCCGCTTTCAGCAGCCGCGCCAGCGCGCAGAACCGTTCGAGGTCGATTTCCTCGGCCCGCGCGGTGGGGGCGATGCCCGCCTGTTCCAGCAGCGATTCGATTTCCGGGTGCAGCCCGCGCAGGCTGGCGCGCAGCATCTTGCGGCGCTGCCCGAACGCGGCGGCGGTCAGGCGCGACAGCGTGGCCGTATCCGCCGGGTATCGCGGCGCGGGCAGGGCGATCAGTTGAACGACCGCCGAATGCACCTTGGGCGCGGGAACGAAAGCCTCGGGCGGCAGGGTCATGGCGATCCGCGCATCCGCCCGCCATTGCGCCAGCAGCGCCAGCCGGCCATAGGCCTTGCCGCCGGGCTGGGCCACGATCCGTTCGGCCACCTCTTTCTGGAACATCAGCGTTAGCGATTCCCAGAACGGTGGCCAGTCGGGCGGCGTCAGCCAGCGGATCAGCAATTCGGTGCCGACATTATAGGGCAGGTTCGCGGCGATGCGGATCGGCGGGGTCAGATGCGTCAGCGGGTCGATGTCCAGCGCGTCGCCGTTGATGACCGTCAGCCGCCCCGGATAGGCGGCGCTGATTTCCGCCAGCGCGGGCAGGGCGCGGGCGTCCTTTTCGATCGCCAGCACATGCCGCGCCCCCTGCATCAGCAGACCGCGCGTCAGCCCGCCGGGGCCGGGACCGATCTCCAGCACGTCGCATTCGGTCAGATCGCCGGCCTGCCGGGCGATCTTGGCGGTCAGGTTCAGGTCCAGAAGGAAGTTCTGGCCCAGTTGTTTTTTCGCACGCAGATCGTGGCGGGCGATGACCTCGCGCAGGGGGGGCAGGTTGTCGATGGCGGTCATCGCCGCGCCCCAGAATGCGTATTCGGGCAAACAGCAAGCATCATGCGCGGTTCGCCGCCATATCCGCCGCCATGCGCAGCGCGGCGATGGTGGATGCGGGGTCTGCGCGGCCTGTCCCGGCGATGTCGAAGGCGGTGCCGTGATCGGGCGAGGTGCGGATGAACGGCAGGCCAAGGGTGACATTGACCCCGCCCGCGAAATCCAGCGTCTTGATCGGGATGAGCGCCTGATCGTGATAGGCGCAGACGGCAGCGTCATATCGGGCGCGGGCCGGGGCGTGGAACATTGTATCGGCCGGCAGCGGCCCGGCAAGGTTCAGCCCTTCGGCCCGCAGGCGGGCGATCAGCGGCGCGATCCAGTCGGTTTCCTGCCCGCCCATCGTGCCGCCCTCGCCCGCATGGGGGTTCAGCCCGGCGATGGCGATGCGCGGCGTTGTGATACCGAAATCGCGGATCAATGCGGCATGGGTGATGCGGATGGCGCGTTCCAATGCGTCGGCGGTAAAGGCGGTCGGCACCTGTTCCAGCGGGATATGGATCGTCGCCGGGACCACGCGGCAGGGCGGCGTGACGGTGGTCGAGGCCAGCATCATCGCCACATCCGCGCCGCCCGCGAGATGGGCCAGATATTCGGTATGGCCCGGAAAGGCAAAGCCGGCGCCCTGTTTCAGCGCCTGTTTGCTGATCGGCAGGGTGGTGATGGCGGCGGCCCGCCCGTCCATCACCAGCCGGACGGCGCGGGCGATCACCTCGATCACGTCCTTTGCATTGACCGGGTCCGGGCGGCCCGGCGTGGCGGGGGCGGCGAAATCATGGCGCAGCACCGGCAGATGGCCGGGCGGGGCCGGGTCGCCGGGCGTGATGATTTCCGTGACCGGTGTGCCGGGCGGCAGATGGCGCGGATCGCCGAGCCAGACGAAATCCACCCCGCAGCCCAAGGCGCGCGCGGCCAGTTCGGGGCCGATGCCCGCAGGCTCGCCGCAGGTCAGGATCAACCGGCCCACGATCAGGGGCGCCGGATCATGGCATCGGCGCGCAGTTCGGCCAGATAGGCCTCGGCCATGGCGTTGACCTTCTGGTTGAACAGCTGGTCCCGCACCGTCGCCCGGCTGGGCAGTTCACTGCCCTGCGGTGCGGGCGTCACCCCGTCGGGCGGAAGGGCGGTCGTCGCCACCTGATCCTGCGCCAGCAGGGCGGGTTGGCGCGAACACAGCATGATGAGATCGACCGCCGCGCCCATGTTCACCGTCGCCGTCTCGCCGGGGTCCAGCGTGGCAAGCTGTGCCGCGATCAGCCCCGCAATCCCCCCCTGCGAGGCGGTCTGGCGCTGCGCGGCACCCGCGCCCTGCGCCTGAAGGTCGTTGCAGCTGTCCACCCGCGCCGCGATGTTCGCCGCCGTCTGCGCATCGGGCAGGCGCAGCACCGCGTAATCCAGCACCTGTTCGCGTGCGCCGGGCCGCAACTGCCCCTGCGCGTCGCGCAGCATCAGCACCACCACCGCGCCCGGCACGTTCAGCGGTTGCGTCATCTGCCCCGGCCGCAGCGCGGTCACGATCTGGCGCAGCGCGGGGGGCAGGTTGTCCAGTTCCACCCATTCCAGCCGCCCGCCGCGCGCAGCGGTTCCGGCGGCTGAATATTGCCGCGCGGCAGCGGCAAAACCGGCCTCGTTGCTGGCCGAGGCCACGATCTGCTGCGCCCGCGCCTGCGCCGATCCTTCCTGACCCTGCGGCGCCGGAATGACGATTTCCGACAGCAAAACCCGGCTGATGATCGGGGTTTCGATTTCCCGCGTCAGCGCGCGATCAACCTCGGCATCCGATACGCTGACGCCCGGCACGACGCGGCGGCGGACGACCTCGCGCCAGGCGACCCCGGCCGCGACGAAATCGCGGTAAGCCTGACGTTCGACCCCCGCGCGGCCAAGCGCCTGGGCGAACTGTTCCGCGCTCATCCCGGCGCGGCCGGCGAATTCGTCCAGCCCGGCCTGCAAGGCTTCGTCGGTGACGCCGATGCCCATCTGCCGCGCGGCGAACAGTTTCAGCCGGTCGTTTATCAGTTCCGCCTCGGCCCCTGCGGGCGTGGCGTTCGGCGCTTGCAGCAGTTGCATGAACCGCAGGCGCTGATCCAGTTCGTAACGGGTGACCGCCTGATCGTTGACATAGACCAGCGGCGAAAACGCGCTCTGCGCCATGACCGGGGCGGGCGCGGGACCAAGGGTCAGCGCCGCCGCAACGGCAAGGCCGGAAAGAAACTGGCGCATGAGATGTCTGCCTCCGACGTGTTGAAGCGTTGTTTTCCGCGACCCTAGCGCATACAGGATCGCCGCGCCACCGTGCCCGGCGCGGGTGCCTGACGCCCGAAGCCGCCCAGACGGACGGACAGGTCGAAATCGGTTTCCGGGCGCACCGAATCGGACGAGGTGAACCGCCGCCCTATCCCCATATCGACCGTGACGCATTCGTTGCGATACTGCACGCCAAGCGCGGCCTTCTGCATCCGGTCCTCGGTGAAATCATAGCGCGCCTCGGCGCTGCCCCACCAACCGGGGGCCAATTGCCAGCCGGTGTTCATCACCGCCTCGCGCGTATCGGTCAGGCGGCTTTCGCCCCGGTCGCTGTCGATCCACAGATAGCCGGCGCTGACCTGCATGTCCTGGCGCAGAACGCCGATACGCAATTCGCTGCGCGAAAAATTGCCCTTGTCGTCGAACAGCCCGCGCGCCGAAGCGGCAACGCCGCTGCCGCTGTCGTAATGTGCGGCCAGCAGCCAGTCGGACCTTTTGCCCGACAGGGGCGAATCGGGGCCGAATTCGTCATCGCGCCGGTCGCGCAGCACCCGTCCCGCTGTCAGGCCCAGAGACCAGCCTCCGGGGGCGATGCGGGTCCAGTTTACGCCCAGATTGGCGCGCGGCCCCTGTTCCCGCGCGTCCCAGCCGGGAAAACGGTTCATCGAGAACAGGTTGCCTTCGTCGAACTCGATCAGGCGGCTGTCCTCGTTGGGGATGTCGTCCTCGCCGCCGTGGCGGGGCGACCACAGCAGTTGCACCACCGGTTCCACCAGATGCGTGACGCCGCGCCCGCCATTGCCGATCAGCGGCCAGCGCAGTTCCACCCCGGCGGTCGGCGTGACCCGCGCTTTAAGGTCGTCATAGGTGCTGTCCTGTGCGATGCGGTAAATATCGGCATCCAGCGCCGCCAGACCCGCGATGACAAAGCCGTTGCCCATGATCTCGGACCGCCGCCAGTCGGCGTGCAGCGATCCGCGCGCCATGTCGCGCCCCAGCCCGTCCACCGATGAAGGCCGGCGATGCGCATGGGCCGACCATTCCAGCAAGGCTTCGCCGCCGATCCCGCGCGGCTGGATGCGCCGCTGCCAGATGACATCGGCGACCTGCGCGGGGGAAAGCCCGCCGCCATCGTCGTCGCGCAGCGAATCATAGGTGCCGATGCGCGCCGCGAACAGCTTGTCCCCGCGCACCCGGTCCAGCGTCATTCCCGACCACAGCCGGTCGGCCTCGGTCACGCCGTAATCCAGCAGATAGGCCCGGTCCGAGGCGTGCTGCAACAGCAGCCCCAGCCGATAGCCGCGCGGCAGGTCGAATTGCGCATTGCCGAACAGATAGCCGCGCGTGGTGCCGGGGTTCAGATCGTCGCGGCTGATCGCGCCGTCCAGTTGCAGCGCGCCGTTGGCAAAGGCCTGCCGGTAACGCGCCTCGATCGTGCGGGTCTGCGAGGCCGAGACATAGGGCGTCAGCGTCACATCGGCGCTGTGGCCCAAGGTGATGAAATAGGGGATCTTGACCCCGAACCCCAACCCCGAGGTGGTGCGGACCGAGGGCCGCAGAAAGCCGGTCTTGCGCTCCACGCTCGGATCGGGGGCGGTGACGGTGAAGGGCACCCCGGCCACCGGCAGGCCAAAGGCGCGCAGTTGCGGCCGTTCCAGGATCAGTTCGCGGCGGTCGGCGTCATGGGTGATGCTGCGCGCGCGGATTTCCCATAGCGGAGTGGGATCGGATGCGCAGACCTGACAGGACGAGGTGACGACATTGGTCATCGTCGTATAGCGCCCGCCGTCGCTGCGCCGCACCTCGGTCGCGGCCAGTTGCAATTCGCGCGCGATCACCAGCCGCGCCCCGCGCAGGATGCCGTCCTGCAAGGTGCGGTCCAGTTGCGCGGAATCGGCGATCAGAACCATGTCGTCATTGCCGCCCGCCGTGCCGGGGCGCGACAGGTGGATCGGCCCCGATATGGTCAGCGCGCCCGATGCGCCGTCCACCCGCAGGGCGGATGCGACCAGCCGCGCTCCCTGATACCAGATCACCACCCCGCCCGATGCGATCAGCGTGCGGTCGCCCTCAAGGGTCAGGTTGTCGGCCAGCACCGTGGCGGCATCCTCGCCCGCCTCGGCCGGGACGGGGCGCGGCAGGGTGACATCGCCGGGACCCGACGCGGTGGACAGCCGTTCCGGCGTCGGCGTGCCGTCGGCGATGGTGCCGAACCCCAACAGCGGCGCGGTGGGCGCAAGCGCCGGGCCGCCGCCGCCATCGGGAACGCCGATCAGCGCCTGCGCCGCCGTCCCGCCCGGCGCGGCGAACAGGACTGCGGCGGCGATCAGCGCGGCTGCGGCGGTGGTGCGTTTTCCGTTGCGCGGCGTCATCAGCCGTCCTCCCGATACAGGATCACCGCCATGGCCAGCGCGGCCCCGACGGCGGGCGGTGCCCAGCCCGCGATCCACGGCGCGACCTGCCCGGCATCGCCCAGAACCTGCGCCAGATTGCGCAGGAAGAACAGCCCGATCCCGGCCCCGAAGGCCAGCAGCACCGCCGTGCCGGAACTGCGCCCGCGGACATGCTGCATGGTAAAGGCGGCGGCGATGGCGACCATGGCGGCCATCAGGAAGGGGCGCGCCAGCTCCATCTGGAACCAGACCTTGTGGCGCGCGGCGGAAAAGCCCGCGCGTTCCAGCCCGGCGATGAAATCGGGCAACTGCCAGATGCCCACCGCATCGGGGCGGCCGAACCCATCGCGAATGCGCTGTGCCGTCAGGTCCGAGGGCAGCGACAGCGCTTCCGATGTCTGCACCTCGGCCTGCGGATTCTGGTTGGTCAGCCGGTAATCGCGCACGCCGGTCAACTGCCATGCGCCGGGCGTCAGGACGGCGGTGTCCGCCTCGATCCGGCGGGTCGGCCCGGCCTCGGCGCCAAAGATCATGAACGTCGCGTCATACAGCGTCGTCGCATCGGGATTGGTGCGGGCGGCGCGGATGACGATCTGCCCCGCATCGGTCCCGTTGTCGGTCAGCCCCTGCCGCAGCCAGACTGCCCGATCCCCGACCGAGACCGTCTGCTGCCCGCCGCGCTTGATCCGGGATGCGGCGTCGTCATACAGCCGCCCGGTGGCGGCGACGAAAGGGTTCAGCACCGCCACCGCCAGCGCGCCGGCGATGATCGCGGTGACGACCGGCGCACGCAGCAACCGCACGGCGGATTGCCCGGCGGCGCGGATCGCGACCAGTTCCGAACTGCGCGCCAGTCCCAGAAACAGCGCGATCCCCCCCAGCACCGTGACCAGCGGCAGGATGCCATAGAACGCCCCCGCGATGGACAGCGCCGACAGTTGCGCTGCCTCGGCCAGCCCCAGACCCGACCCGGAAAAGCGGCGGATCGTCTCGATCATCTCGATCAGGAACAGGATCAGCCCGAACACCCCCGCGATCAGCAAAAGGCTGCGCAGGAACCGCCGCGCGATATAGATTGCAAGGGTCATGCCGCCACCTCTGCCGCGTGCCGGGACCGGGACCGGGGCCGGAAAGGCCGCGCCGCCAGCCACAGCAAGGTCAGACAGATCGCCACCCCCGCCGCGACCGGCACATAGGCCAGCCACCATTGCGACGGATCGCGCCCGGCGGCATTGGCGGCGGCGTTGACCATGAACTGCACCGCGATCAGCCCGACGATGGCCCAGATCACCTGCCGCCACACGCCGAACCGCGAATAGCCGCCGATCAGCAGCGTGGCAAAGCCGATCATCGCGGCGATAGGGGCCTGAAACGGCTGGCTGATCCGTTCATGCGCCTCAAGCCGGGCCTGCGCGGCGGATTTGCCGGTGGTGTCCAGCACCACCGGATGGGCGCGCAGCAGTTGCAGCGTGCCGTAATCGCGCAGATCGCGGGCGCCCAAGGCGCGGGCGCCGATCATGGCGCCGATGTCATGGCTGAGTTCATCGAAACGGGTCACCGACATCAGCCCGCCGCGCATGTTCTGCACCATGCCGTTCAGCATGACCAGAACCGGCCCGTGATCGCCCCGCACCACCAAAGCCTCTTGCGCGGTATAGGTGGTTTCATCGCCGGGGTTGCGCCCGTCCTCAAGAAACAGGTCCAGCAACCGGCCATCGCTGGCAATGTCGCGGATGAACAGCGTCACGCCGGGGCCGGGATACTGAAAATCGCCGGGCCGCAGGAATTGCGCCACCACGTTTTCGGCCAGTTCCGCCTGACGGTCGGCCAGCCGTTCCCGCGCCATCGGCACCAGAAGATGCGCCAGAACGGCGACGATCAGCGCCACGATCAGCCCGAATACCAGAACCGGCCGCGCCATCCGCCAGGGCGATACACCCGCCGCGCGCATGGCGACCAATTCCGATTCCCCCGCCAGCCGGTTCGTGCCATAGGCGGCGGCCGCAAAAGCCGCGACCGGCAGAACCGTGGCGATGACGGCGGGCAGGGTCAGCGCGGTGAATTCCAGCACCACCAGCGCGGTCTGCCCATCGCTCAGCAATTGTTCGAACAGGCGCACGGCGCGGTTGACCCAATACACCGCGACCAGCACCAGTGCAAAGAACCCGAACAGGCTCAGGAATTGGGTCAGCAGGTATCGGTCGATGCGTGGCATGAGGTCCGGCTCGGTTGGCTTGCCCCCTGATAACCGCTGCCACGGCTCTGGCAAAGGGGCAGCGGCGCGTCTAACCTGCGCGGCAGCGAACAATCCGAAAGGCACGTGCCATGACCCAACCCGTCGAAATCAGTTTTGTCGAAACCGCCGATGCCGATGCGGCGGCCCATCAGGGGCGGGTCGCGCTGATCGTGACGCCGGGCGGCAAGCTGCCCCCCGGCCTGCCGCGTCCCGCGCGCGATGCGGCGATGCGGGCGCTGGACTCAAAAGCAGGCAAGGCGCTGAAGCCCGGCGGCTCGCTGGAACTGGCCTTTCCCGCCGGCATGGCCGCGGATGCGCTGCACCTGATCGCCCTGCCGCCCAAGGCCACGGCGCAGGAGGCGCGCAAGGCCGGTGCCGCCATCGGCGCGAAACTGGGCAAGGTTCATACGCTGGTTCTGGCGGGCGGCCATGCGCAGGCGGCGGACATCGCGCTGGGGATCGCGCTGCGCGGCTATGATTTTTCGGTCTATCAGACCAAACCCGATGGCGACGACACCGCATCCGGCGACGTGAACCCGGCGCAGTTGATCACCACGCCCGGCGCGCATGACGATGCCCGCATGGCCGAGGGCGAAGGCACCGCCCCGGCTGAACCGGGCGATGCCAACCCGCCGCAGCCCGAAAAGGCCCGCGTCACCTTCGCCGCCAAAGACCCCGAGGCATTGGCACGCGCCGCCCGCGACGGGGCCGCGCTGGCCGAAGGCGTGTTCTTCACCCGCGATCTGGTCAACGAACCCGCCAACGTGCTGACCACCAGCGACTTCGCCGACCGCCTTCAGGCGATGGAGGAAATCGGCCTCACCGTCGAGGTGCTGGACGAGGACGAATTGGCGAAACTGGGGATGCGTGCCCTGCTGGCCGTGGGGCAGGGGTCGGAAAGCCCGTCCAAGGTCGTCGTCATGCGCTGGAACGGCGGCGGGGACGAACCGCCGCTGGCCTTGGTCGGCAAGGGCGTGGTGTTCGACACTGGCGGCATTTCCATCAAACCCGCCGCGGGGATGGAGGAAATGACCATGGACATGGGCGGCGCGGGCGTCGTCGCGGGCGTCATGCGCACGCTGGCCCTGCGCCGGGCGCGCGCCAATGTCGTCGGGCTGGTCGGTCTGGTCGAAAACATGCCCGACGGCCGTGCGCAGCGCCCCGGCGACATCGTGCGGTCGATGAAGGGCGACACGATCGAGGTCATCAACACCGATGCCGAGGG
>JAUNUO010000031.1:0-4839 GCA_030538135.1 Paracoccus sp. (in: a-proteobacteria) | reverse complement strand
TGGGCGCATATCGACATCGCCGGGGTGGCGCTGCCCCCCGCCGCCACCGATCTGGCCCCCAAGGGCGCGACCGGCTGGGGCGTGATGACGCTCGACCGGCTGATCCGCGATCATTACGAGGGCGGCAAAGGGTGATCCGGCTCCGGTCCGGCGGCAACGGTGCGCGCGCCGTGCACCGGCTGTGTACAGCCGGTGTACAGGCTGTGCACGGGCGGTGCAGCGCCGCACCCAGCAATTGCTGGCCGAAATCGCGCCCCGTTGCGTCTGGCGCCGTCGCAACGCCCGCTGCCGTTGCTCACCTGTTGCAAGGGGGGGCGCGCTGATGGGCAACGCGCTGTTCTATCACCTGACCCGGACCCCGGCGGAATCGCTGGCCCCGACCCTGATCGCCAAGGCGCAGGCGGCGGGATGGCGGGTGGAACTGCGCGGCACCTCGCGCGCGGCGATGGAACGGCTGGACGAAAAACTGTGGCTGGATCAAGAGTTTATGCCTCACGGCCTGTCCGGCGGGCCGCATGATGCGCGTCAGCCCGTGTTGCTGACCTGCGCCGGTCAGGGCGCGGCGGCGAACGACCCAGCCTGCCTGCTGACGCTGGACGGGGCCGAAGTTTCCGCCAGTGAATGCAAGGCGTTAGAGAAGGTTCTGATCCTTTTCGACGGCGGCAACCCGGCGGCGGTGGACCGCGCCCGCGACCAGTGGCGCGACCTGACCGGTGCCGGCGTGACCGCCGAATACTGGGCCGAGGACGGCGGCCGGTGGGAACGCAAACGCTAGAATTTTCAGCCGCTTATCCGGCCAGCGCGACGATTTCCGCATGGGGCCGCGACAGGTTCCGCGCCAACCCGTCACGCATCGCCAGCCGCAGAATGCGCCGGTAAAGCCCGGCCTGCGCTCCATAACGCCCCGCCTGCCGCCGCCATTTCAGCGCCAGCACCGGCAGCAAAGGCCAGAACCACGGCCCCGCCGCCACCCGATAGGCCAGAATAGCGTTGCGGTGCATGTAATACACCTTCCAGATCGGCTTCAAAATCAAGATGTTGCCCTGAATCGACTCGGTATCGTGTTCGAACCGCACCTGCGGCAGAAACCCGATCCGCAGCCCTTTGCGCCGCATCGTCAGCGCATACAGCTGATCGTCGCCATAGATGAACAGCCTGGCATCTGGAAACCCCGCCCGCCGGATCGCCCCCCGCGACAGGAACAGTCCCACGAAAGAGGCCATATCGACCGCGACCGGCCCGGCATCCGGGCGATAGGCCACATCAGGCAGGTGAAACCCGCGCCGCCCGGCGCGCAGCGTCCGCAGAAATTCCGGTATATGCCAGAAGGGGTTACGGTAAGGCCGGTTCATCTCGCAGACGCCGCCGGCGGGCGTCAGAACGGCGGCGCTGATGGCATCCCACCCGGCCTTGTCCAGCGCGCGAAAGGCTGCGATGGCACCGGGGCAGGGCCGCCCGTCATCGTCCATCACCACCACCCAGTCAGGGTCGATCCGTTCCGCGACATGTCGCAGACCCGATGAAAATCCCCCGGCACCCCCGCTGTTTTCATTATGGAAAACCACGCTCAGCCGTGGATCGTCCAGCCCGCGCAGCCAATCCGCGGTGCCGTCGCCCGAAGCATTGTCAAAGACCACGACATGATCCACCGCCTCGGTCAACAGGCGCTGCACGGTGGTTTTCAGCTTGTCCAGACGATCATGCGTGACGACCAGCGCCGCGATCACGGGCCGGTCGTCGCTTGCGGGGGCGGGCAGGCTCACCTGGGCTGGCCCAATCCGCCTGCCGCGATGGCCGCCATGTTCAGGATGTCGCTGACGGTGGAATTGGTGCCGCAGATCTGGATCGGTTTGTTGACGCCGGTCAGGATCGGCCCGATCACCGTCGCCCCCGCCATTTCCTGCAACAATTTCACAGAGATACTGGCGGAATGCCGCGCCGGAACCACCAGCACGTTGGCCGGTCCGGTCAGGCGCGAGAACGGATATTTCGCCGCCTGTTCCACGTTCAGCGCCACGTCCACGGTCATCTCGCCCTCGTATTCGAAATCGACGCCGCGCGCGTCAAGAACCTTGGGCGCCTCGGCCATTTTCACCGCGCGTTCGCTGATCGGATAGCCAAAGTTGGAAAAGGACAGGAAGGCCACGCGCGGTTCCAGCCCCAGCCCGCGCGCCACCTGTGCACCGCGGGTGGCGATGTCGGCCAGATCCTCGGCCTCGGGCCATTCGTGAACCAGCGTGTCCCCGATCAGCACGACCCGCCCCTTGTGCAGGATGGCGGTGATGCCGACGGCGCGATCCTGTGGGCGCACGTCGAACACCTGCCCGATCTGATCCAGAACATGGGCGTTCTTGCGCGTCGCCCCCGTCACCAGCCCGTCGCCATGCCCATGCGCCAGCATCAGCGCGGCAAAGACATGGCGGTCGCGGTTGACCTTCTTGTCCGCGTCCTCGCGGTCAACCCCCTGACGTTGCAGGCGTTTATACAGAAAGTCGTGATAGGCTTCCAGATGCCGGGTATTGCTCGCGTTCACCACCTGAATTTCGCGCATGGCATCGCCAAGGCCCGCTGACTCAAGCTTTTCCTTGACGTCATTTTCGCGCCCGACCACCAGCGCAGTGCCCATGCCGCCCCGCTGCCACGCCACGGCGGCGCGCAGCACGCGCGGATCGTCACCTTCGGCAAAGATCATCCGCGCCTGATTCTGCCGTGCCCGCGCATGGATCGCCTGAAGGATCGAGGCGGTCGGGTCCATCCGCGACCGCAGCGACTGGACATAGCCGTCCATGTCGATGATCGGCCGTCGCGCCACGCCGGTATCCATCCCCGCCTTGGCCACAGAGGGCGGAATGACATGGATCAGGCGCGGATCGAACGGGGTCGGGATGATGTAATCGCGCCCAAAGCTCAGCTTGCGGCCATAGGCCACGGCGACCTCGTCCGGCACATCCTCGCGCGCCAGTTCGGCCAGTGCGCGGGCGCAGGCGATTTTCATTTCATCGTTGATGGCGCGGGCGTGAATGTCCAGCGCGCCCCGGAACAGATAGGGAAAGCCCAGCACGTTGTTCACCTGATTGGGATAATCGCTGCGCCCGGTCGCCACGATCGCATCGGGGCGCACAGCATGGGCATCCTCGGGGGTGATTTCCGGGTCGGGGTTCGCCATAGCGAAGATGACCGGGTTTTCGGCCATGCTTTCGACCATGCTCTGCGTCACGGCGCCCTTGGCGGACACGCCCAGAAACACGTCGGCACCCTTCATCGCCTCTTCCAGCGTGCGGGCATCGGTCACGGCGGCATGGGCCGATTTCCACTGGTTCATGCCCTCGGTCCGGCCCTTGTAAACCACGCCCTTGGTGTCGCACATGATGCAGTTGTCGGGCGTGGCGCCCATGGCCTTGACCAGTTCCAGACAGGCGATCCCGGCGGCGCCCGCGCCGTTCAGGACGATCTTCACATCCTCGATCTTCTTGCCCGACAGTTCCAGCGCGTTGATCAGCCCCGCCGCGCAGATCACCGCCGTGCCGTGCTGGTCGTCGTGAAAGACGGGAATGTCCATCATCTCTTTCAGGCGGGATTCGACGATGAAACATTCGGGGGCCTTGATATCCTCAAGGTTGATGCCGCCGAAGGTCGGCCCCATCAGGCGCACGGCCTGAATGATTTCCTCGGGGTCTTCTGTGTCCAGTTCGATGTCGATGGCGTTCACATCGGCGAACCGTTTGAACAGCACCGCCTTGCCTTCCATCACCGGTTTCGAGGCCAGCGCGCCAAGGTTACCAAGGCCAAGGATCGAGGTGCCGTTCGATATGACGGCGACCATGTTGCCCTTGGTGGTATAGTCATAGGCGGTCTCGGGGTTTGCGGCGATCGCCTCGACCGGGACGGCGACGCCCGGTGAATAGGCCAGCGACAGGTCGCGCTGCGTCGCCATCGGGGTCGAGGCCACGATCTCGTATTTGCCGGGTCGCGGCTCCATGTGATAGGCCAGCGCCTCTTCAGCGGTGATGCGTGCGTTGCGGCTTTTCTGATCGCTCATCCGATTTCCCCCCGTTGATCGTCTGATTGTGTTACCCTGCGTGCGCGCCATCCTCAACGGGGAAGGCGGCCCGCGATGGTCGCCGCCGGCCGGCGTGCGCGACGACCGTTACAGCGTCATCCGCAGGAAACCGTCTCGCAGCGCGGCAGACCAGGCGGCGCTGAGCCGGTCGAAATCGGGGTCGCCGTCAAGAAAGCGACGCTTGTGCGTCACCCGGCAGGCGTCCCTTTCGATCACCGCCAGATCCAGCGGCATTCCGACCGACAGGTTCGAACGCATGGTGGAATCCATCGACAGCAGCACGGCCTTTTGCGCGTCCGCAAGGCAGGTCGCGGGCGTCACCACGCGGTCGAGGAGCGGCTTGCCGTATTTGTGTTCGCCGATTTGCAGGAAGGGGGTATCCCCCGTCGCCTGAATGAAGTTGCCCTCGGGATAGATCAGGAACAGCCGCAGATCGCCGCCCGCGCGCTGACCGGCCACGATCAGGCTGGCGCTGGCCTGGTTCTGACGCAGATCGCGCAGCTGGTCCGATATTTCGCGCCGCGTCCGCGACAGGCATTCCCCGATGATCGAAGCGACCTGCAACATCGTCGGCGCCAGCATGATCGAGGTGGTTTCGTCGGCCATCTCGTCGTCGATGGCCTCTTGCAGGCGGCCAAGCGTGGTCTGCGTGACCGACAGCGATCCGGCGGTCATCACCGCGATCACCCGTTCGCCGGGGTTCTCGAAAAAGAACATCTTGCGATAGGTGGCGATGTTGTCCAGCCCGGCGTTGGTGCGCGTGTCCGACAACAGCACCA
>JAUNUO010000245.1 GCA_030538135.1 Paracoccus sp. (in: a-proteobacteria) | reverse complement strand
CGATCACCACGCCGACAAGGGCGGCGGCGGCGGTGACGGACAGCGACTGTTTCGCTCCCAGAACAAAGCCTTCGATGATGCCGTGCATCGTGCCCTTGATCGCCCCGACCGGCCCCTTGGCCATCATTTCCTGAATCAGCAGGACCACGATGCAGGACGTAATTGCCCAGAAGGCGGCGGCAAAGGGCGTGCGGCCCGACATCAGCACGGCGATCAGGATGATCAGCGGCAGCACCGTCAGCCAGCCCTGACGCAGCACGCGCCATGCGTTGGGGATTTCCTCGGGGTGCAGCCCGCGCAGGCCCAGACGCCGCGCCTCAAGATGAACCTGCACCAGCACGCCAAAGAAATGCATGAAGGCCGGCACCATGGCGGCGATCAGGATCGTGGTCAGCGGCATGCCCAGATATTCGATCATCAGGAACGCCACCGCGCCCATCACCGGCGGCGTGATCTGCCCGCCCGTCGAGGACGCCGCCTCGACCGCGGCGGCGAAGTGGCGCGGATAGCCGATGCGGATCATCGCCGGAATGGTCAGCGCCCCGGTGGTCACCGTATTGGCGATGGACGACCCCGAGATCGACCCCAGCAGGGCCGAGGACAGCACCGACACCTTGGCCGGCCCCCCCGAATAACGCCCGGCCAGCGCGGCGGCCACGTCGATGAACAATTGCCCCAGCCCGATCCGCGTCGCCATGACGCCGAACAGAACGAAGTGGAACACATAGGTCGCGATCACCCCAAGGGCGGTGCCATAGATCCCCTGCGAGGTCAGATACAGGTGGTTGACGATGCCGGTCCAGCTTGCACCCGGATGCACCAGAATCCCCGGCATGTGCTGGCCGAAATAGGCATAGGCGATGAACAGGATCGAAATGACCGGCAGCGGCCAGCCCATCGACCGCCGCACGGCCTCAAGCAGGACGACGATCAGGATCGTGCCCATGGTCAGGTCCAGCATGGTCGGATTGCCGACCCGGAAGGCCAGATCGGAATAGATCCACGGCACATACAGCGCCGCCGCCGCCCCCAGCAGCGCAAAGGCCCAGTCCCAGACCGGCAGCCCGCCGATGGCGAATGGCCCGCGCCGCACCGCGCCGTCGCCGAAGGCCGAAAAGGCAAAGAACACCATCGCCAGCGTCACCGCCATATGCAGCCCGCGATGGACCACCGCCTGCGGAATCCCGAACCCGGCGGTGTAGAAATGATAGCACGACAGCAGGAACAAGGCCGTGCCGACCAGACCGGCGGCCCAGGGCAGCAGATCGCGGAATCGCAGTTCGGGATCGTATTTTTCCTCGATCGCCTGCAATTCGTCGGCGCTCAGATGGCCGATGGCATCGTGATCCGATGTCGCATCCGGCGCGCGGCGGGCATCGGTGCCGCTGTGTGGCTCGTTCATCCACTGTCCCCTTTTAACGTGTCATGCCCCACCCTGCGGCGGGAAAAGTCAGGGGGGCGGCGCCCCCCTGACCCGTCGTCTTATTGCAGCAGGCCGGCTTCGCGATAGAACCGCTCGGCACCGGGATGCAGCGGGATGCCCACACCGTCCAGCGCGTGGTCGCTGGTAATCAGCTTGCCCTTGGCATGGCCCGCATCCAGCAGCTTGCGGGTGTTGTCGTTCCACAGCGCGGCGGTGATGCCATAGACCAGATCTTCCGACTGATCGGCCGAAGTCACCCATTGCGCACCCACGGCGATGGTGCCCACATCGCCGTCCTGCCCGTCATAGGTGCCGGCAGGCACCGTATCGGCGGCGAAAAAGCCGCTGTCGGCCAGAATCTTGTCGCGCAGTTCGCCGTCGATCGGAACGACCACCACGTCATGCTGGCTGGCCAGTTCGGCGATCGCGCCGGCCGGATAGCCGCCGACAAAGAAGAACGCATCCATCGCGCCATCGCGCATCCGGTCGGCGGACTGGTCGGGCTTCAGATATTCGGGGGTGATGTCGGCTTCGGACAAGCCGGCGGCGGCCAGAATGATCTGCGCATCGACCAGCGTGCCGGAACCCGGCTCGTCCAGCGACACCCGCTTGCCCTTGAGATCGGCGACCGAGGTGATGCCCGAACCCGCCGAGGCGATCAGGTGGATCGATTCGGGATACAGGTTGGCGATCACGCGCAGCTTGTCGGCGGCGGGCTGACCGTCCCAGATGCCGGTGCCGTCATGCGCCCAGGTCGCCACGTCACCCTGCACGAAACCCGATTCCATGGTGCCGCCCTGAATGGCGTTCACGTTCGCGACCGAACCGTTCGACGCCACCGCCGAAGCGACCAGCCCCGGCACGCCGCAAGAACCGCCCTCGTCGCAGGGGCGCGATCCGGGCGGGTTGGAAATGGCGTTCGCCAGCAGCCCCCCGATCGGATAATAGGTGCCCGCGGTGCCGCCCGTGGCAATGCGGAAGAAATTCATTTCCTGCGCGCCGGCGACCCCGGCCAGCCCCATCGTCAGAACTGCGGCAGCAGCCGCGATCCGTTTGGCAAACATTTATTTTCCTTTCCTGTTGGCCCACCACTCCCGCCGGTGGCGGGAATCCGCGGCGATCCTAGGCAGGCAATTCTGCGGGCGCAACTGACCCAAAAGGGCAGGATCACCGTTTCGCACATCTTGTTCGTTCAAATGCCGTGCTTCCGTGCGCCGCGGGTCGCGCCGGCGGCCCTTTTCATCCTGTCATCAATCTGCAACTCTGCCCGGAAACACAGATCGCTGCGATACACAACAGGGAAACCAACCATGATCCGCACGACTC
>JAUNUO010000244.1 GCA_030538135.1 Paracoccus sp. (in: a-proteobacteria) | reverse complement strand
GCATTTCCGTATCGACCATCGGCGGTTATGGCGATCAGGCGGTGGCGCAGCACGCAATTGCGCTGGCACTGGCGGCCATCCGGCAGATCGCCGCCATGGATCGCGACATCCGGTCGGGGATATGGCTGCCCCGTCTGGGCCGGGAATTCGGCGAGATGACCTTTGGTATCATGGGCATGGGCGGCATCGGCCGGGCCACCGCCGAACTAGCCCTGGGGCTGGGCTTTGACGTGATCGGATGGAACCGCTCGCCGCTGTCGTCCGCGCCCTGCCGGATGGTCAGTTTTGACAAGCTGCTGTCAGATTCGGATATCCTGAGCCTTCATCTGGCCCTCACCCCGGATACGACCGGACTGCTGGATGCGCGCGCACTGTCGCGGATGCGCAAGGATGCCATCCTCGTCAATACCGCGCGCGCCGGGCTTCTCGATCATGCGGCACTGGTCGCCGCACTTGACCAGGATGCGCTGGCCCATGCGGCACTGGACGTTTTCGAACAGGAACCCCTGCCACTTGCCGATCCGCTGTTGGCGCGTTCCGATGTAACCCTGTCGGCCCATGCCGGGTTCAAGACGGATGCCGCCATGCGCCGGTTGCTCGTGGCGGCGCTGAAACAGATGGAGTGACAGGATGGGCAGGCGCGTCGTCATCATCGGTGCCGGCATCGTCGGATGCGCCACCGCCCTTCGCCTGACGCAAGAGGGGTTCGAGGTCACCGTATTCGATCCCGATCCGCCGGGTGCGAACACGTCGTCGGGCAACGCGGGCGTCATTTCGACCGGGGGGATCACGCCGAATGCCACGCCGGGGCTGATCCGCGACCTGCCGCGCATGGCCCTTGATCCAGAGGCCAGCGGTTGGGTCCGCAGGGGTGACCGGCTTGCCGCGCTGCCATGGCTGTGGCGGATGCTGCGGTCCAGTCGCATGGGCGAGGTCCGCCGGATCGCGGGTGCGATGCACCCTTTGGTATCCCAAAGCCTCGATGCGCATCGCAGGCTGGCGGCGTCCGTCGGGGGGGCCGACCTGATTACCGTCGGCGGCTGGATGAAGGTCTATGGTTCGGCCGGAGATTTCGCCTCGGCGGCGCTGGACCGCGAATTAATGGCGGAATACGGCGTCGATCTGCGATTGCTGGACGCGGCCGACCTGCGCCGGCATCTGCCCGCCATCGACGGCGAGGCGTTGCACGCCGCGGTTCATCAGCCGCAGGCGGGGCTGGTGTCTGACCCGCAGGCATTGGCCACGGCTTATCTGAACGGCGCGCTGGACCGTGGCGCCCGTCACCTGCGCAGGGCGGTGCTGGGCGCGTTTGACGATGGACGGCATGTCACGGTGCAGACCGTGGACGACGAACAGCACTTCGATCATCTGGTTGTCTGTGCGGGCGCAAGATCGGCCCGGATTGCCGCGTGGTTCGGCGATCACGTTCTGCTGCTGGCCGAGCGCGGCTATCACGCGCAGTTCCCGCCCGAGACGGCGGGCATCGTCCCCGGACCGATCTATTTTGCAAGCCACGGTCTGGTGCTGTCACCGATGGCGGGCGGGCTGCGCATGACGATGGGCGCCGAACTTGCCCGGCCCGGCGCCCCGCCCGATTTCCGGCGCCTTCGCGGCAAGATCAGGATCGCCCAGAACCTCGCACCCGCGCTGGCGGGCCACACCCCGCACGAATGGATGGGCGAACGCCCCTCGACCCCCGACACGCTTCCGGTCATCCGCCATTCCCGACAGACCAGACGTGTCGTTTACGCTTTCGGCCATGGCCATCTGGGGCTGACGATGGCGGCCACCACCGCCGAACTTGCGACCGGGCTGATCGGATAGCCGCGGGGGGCTTGCGCATCGGCGGCAGCATGTTAGCATTCGATAACTAACAAAAAGGTTGCCATGCGCCGCAAACCCGCCGAACTGAGGAAATCCGATATTGTCGAGGCGGTGCTGGTGCTGGCCGACCGGATCGGGCCGGATCGCCTGACCACCAATGACGTGGCGCGGATGGTGGGCATCACGCAGGCGGCGATCTTTCGGCATTTTCCCAGCAAGTCCGACATGTGGGCCGCTGTCGGGGAAACCCTGTCGGACCGCATGACGACAGTCTGGGCCGAGGCTCTGGCCCAAGGGCAGGGCGACCCCGCCCGCCGGCTGCGGGCGCTGATCGCGGCGCAGTTCGGGCAGATCGAACGCTGGCCGGCGGTGCCCGCGATCCTGCATTCGCGCGAACTGGCCGTCAGCAACGGCCCGCTGCGGGACACCTGCAACACGATCATGCTGACCTTCCGGGCGCATCTGGCCGACTGCCTGACGCGGATGAAGGCCGACCGGGCCTTGCGCCCGGACCTGTCGCCACAGGATGGCGCGATGCTGCTGATCTTTCTGGTGCAGGGGCTGGCGATCCGCTGGACCCTGGGGGCGCGCACCTTCCCCTTGGTCGAGGAAGGTTCGCGGATGCTTGAAGTCCAGCTCGGCCTGTTCGCCGGCCCGGATAGCGGCGACCCCGCCATCGACACCCCGCAGGCAAAGCCATGACGATCACCGGATCACATGCCACTTTCCGCAGCGCGAACCATCTGCCCGGCAAAGGCCCCCAGCCCCGTCCACCCCCGGCACCACCGTGATAGGCTTGTGAGGAAACCATGATCCGTATCACAGCCGCCGTCGCCATCGTTTTCGGAATCCTCACCGTCCTGTCGGGCGGGCGGGCTCTGATGGGCGTGGATATGGGGGCGGTCGTCGGATTCGTCCTGTGGTTCAACTTCCTTGCCGGGTTC
>JAUNUO010000030.1:3514-24646 GCA_030538135.1 Paracoccus sp. (in: a-proteobacteria) | reverse complement strand
CCCCGTGGCGCGATCTGTCCGCCGATGTGCAGCGCCTGTTCCTGCACGGGTCCGGTGCCGAGGAAATCGAGTTCCGCTTTGACGACGCCGGCCGGGTCTATCAGATCAGCCGCGCCTTTGAGGGCGTCATTCCCAACATGGAACGCCGCCTGCGCGAAAGCGATTCAGCCTGGGTGCGCGAGGAATTCGAGAAATATCAGAACAACCGTCCCTGCGGCGCCTGCGCCGGCTATCGCCTGAAACCCGAGGCGCTGGCGGTGAAAATCAACGGCAACCACATCGGGCAGGTCGTGGACCTGTCCATCCGCGAGGCGCTGGATTGGGTCCACGCCGCGCCCGCCAGCCTGACGAAACAGAAGAACGAAATCGCCGCCGCGATATTAAAGGAAATCCGTGAAAGGCTGGGGTTTCTGGTCAACGTGGGTCTCGATTACCTGACGCTTTCGCGCGCCGCCGGCACCCTGTCGGGCGGTGAAAGCCAGCGGATCCGGCTGGCCAGCCAGATCGGATCAGGGCTGACCGGGGTGCTGTATGTGCTGGACGAACCCAGCATCGGCTTGCATCAGCGCGACAACGACCGGCTGCTGGACACGCTGAAAGGGCTGCGCGACGCGGGCAACTCGGTGATCGTGGTGGAACATGACGAGGACGCCATCCGCCACGCCGATTATGTGTTCGACATGGGACCGGGCGCGGGCGTTCACGGCGGCACGGTGGTCAGCCATGGCACGCCCGATCAGATCGCCGCCGACCCGGCCAGCCTGACCGGGCAATATCTGTCGGGCGCGCGCGAGATCGCCGTCCCCGCCGAACGTCGCGCCGGAAACGGCAAGGCGGTGACGGTCGTGCGCGCGACCGGCAACAATCTGAAAGACGTCACGGCCGAGTTTCCCTTGGCTAAATTCGTCTGCGTCACGGGCGTGTCGGGCGGCGGCAAATCGACGCTGACAATCGAGACGCTGTTCAAGACCGCCTCGATGCGCCTGAACGGCGCGCGCCAGACCCCCGCCCCTTGCGAGACGATCAAGGGGCTGGAACTGCTGGACAAGGTGATCGACATCGACCAGCGCCCTATCGGCCGCACGCCCCGGTCGAACCCGGCGACCTATACCGGCGCGTTTACCCCGATCCGCGACTGGTTCGCGGGCCTGCCCGAATCCAAGGCGCGCGGCTATAAACCCGGCCGTTTCAGCTTCAACGTCAAGGGCGGGCGCTGCGAGGCGTGTCAGGGCGACGGCGTCATCAAGATCGAGATGCACTTTCTGCCCGACGTTTACGTCACCTGCGAGACCTGCAAGGGCAAACGCTATAACCGCGAAACGCTGGAAGTGCAGTTCAAAGGCAAATCCATCGCCGATGTGCTGGACATGACGGTCGAGGATGCGCAGCAGTTCTTTACCGCCGTGCCGTCCATCCGCGAAAAGATGGACGCGCTGATGCAGGTGGGCCTTGGCTATATCAAGGTCGGCCAGCAGGCGACCACCCTTTCCGGGGGCGAGGCGCAGCGGGTGAAACTGTCCAAGGAACTGTCGCGCCGGTCCACGGGGCGGACGCTGTATATCCTTGACGAACCCACCACCGGCCTGCATTTCGAAGACGTGCGCAAGCTGCTGGAAGTGCTGCATTCGCTGGTCGAACAGGGCAATACGGTGATCGTGATCGAACATAACCTCGACGTCATCAAGACCGCCGACTGGATCATCGACATCGGCCCCGAGGGCGGCGACGGCGGCGGACGGATCGTGGCGACCGGCACCCCCGAAACGGTGGCGGCGGTCGAGGCCAGCCATACCGGGCGCTATCTTGCGCCGATGCTCGCGGCGGCGCGGGAACGGCATGGCCGCGAGGTGATCCAGCCGCAGACCCCCGCCCCCAAACGCAGCCGCAAAAAGGTCGCAGCGGAATGACATCGCCCTTTCCCCGCCAGCCCGACGGTGCGCCCTTCGCCTGGGGCCTGTCAGGCGATACACCACAGACCATCTGGGAGCGTTTCTCCCCGGCCTATGAGGCGCAGGCAGAACGGCTTTGGCACAGCGTGACGGCGATGGGGCTGGTTCCGGTTCTGGGCGGGGCGGGCGATCAGGACGGGGAATATGTCGCGATTGCCGATGCGACCGGCGAATGGCTGCATCTGTTTCATCTGGAAGACCCGGCCGAAGCGCAGGAACTGGCCGTTTTGGACGATGCGGCGCTGGCCGATCTGCTGGCGCGCGTGACGACACCGGACGCCTGACAGCGACACCCGATCCGGGCCGGATGGGCGGTGGACACCCCGCATCCGCGCGGGCGTCATTTTTCCGGTGTTTCGATCCGCTGCACCATGCAGCCCTGATCATCGGGCGCGTCAAAACCGAACTGACCCGGCGGCGGCGCCTCGAACCCGGCGCAAAGGCGGATATTGTGCGCATCCACCACCTCGACCCGATAGGGCGCGCCGCTGTGAGGATCGGTCAGGCGCGGGACGTTCGGGCAGGCGGGGCTGGCATGGGCATCCGTGGTCAGCACGCCGGATTCGATCGTCTTGCAACTGATCTGCATGTGGATCGCGTCCAGATCGGCGCGGCGGTCGGCGTCACGCCGCTCGGCCTGCCCGCGCATCGGCCCGCCCGAAATGACCAGCCCCGCCACCAGAACCATGGCGGACAGACCGGCCAGACCCCACATCGGCGCGTTGCTAGCCATTCAGATCCTCGCGATAGCGCGCGGCGACCAGAAGACCGATCAGCGCCACCAACCCGGCCTTGGCGACAAAGCGCAGGGTCAGATCGCCCGCCAACAGCGCATTGATCGTCGTTACCAGATCGCCCAGCAGGGCCACCGCCGCCAGCAGCACCGTGACCGAGGCAAAGCCGCGTCGCGCCACCGAGCGCCGCCGCGCCTCGGGGTCGGCGGCGGTCCGCGCCATGCGCAGGTCAAGCCAGACATAAAGCGGCAGAAAGGCGATCAGCGCCGCGATGGAAAAGCGCACGTCGCCGAACCAGAACCCCTGCCCCGGAATTTCTGGCACCAGCCAGTCGATCACCCGCGCGCCCAGCAGAAAGGTATGCAGGCACACCATCAGCAGCGCGATCATCTGCAACACGTGCAACATCGCCTCGCGCGCCGAGATATAGCTGCGCGGCACCGGAATCGGGGGCAGACCATCGCGCATCTGCCACGCCGACATCGCGCTGTCGATTTCAGCGCCGGTCCAGCCGGTCTCGGCCAGCGCGGCGCGAATATCGGTGGGATCGCGCCCCGCCAACAGCGCGCGATGCACGAAATCGGAAAGTTCGGCCTGTGCGGTCAACCGCGCCCCCTGCCCCTCTTGCCGCGACAATCCCTGTGCGGCATCACCAAGTCAATCCACCTCCTTTGGACAATTTTCTGTATTTCCCCCTTGCGCCCGCCGGCGCGCAGGGCTAAACGCCGCGAACCGGAACGGAGTGCGGGCGTAGCTCAGGGGTAGAGCATTACCTTGCCAAGGTAAGGGTCGTGAGTTCGAATCTCATCGCCCGCTCCAGTTTCGATATTTCACCGGTCATCAATGCACGAGTAACTCGCCTTGCTGCGCGTAAGGGTGGCGTGATCTGCGCCTCGCCAACGGCCATGCCCGGCGCTGATGCGCGGTCCGGGTCAAAGCTACCGCATCCGCCGCCACGTCTGACCGCGTCATGCGTCACCCGATTGTCACGAAACGGCCGAGGTTCCGTCACAGCGGGACCGCATAAAGGCGGCGTCTGACAACCGATGAGATCATCATGCGCCACCTTTTCCTGACTGCCGCCGTCCTTGCCACCGCCGCGCCCGCTCTGGCCGAGGAAAGCTTTCCCGCCACGCTGGCCGGGCACGCCTTTGTTCCGGCGATGACCATGGTCGCCCCGCCCGCCGATGCGCCCCGCGATGCCTGGGTCTCGGGCAAGTTCACCGGCGAGACGCCGAACCGTCAGCCAATGAGCGCACCGGGCGACACCGGCGCGGCCTATGGCAACCATCCGACCGGCATCAGTCTGCCGTTTCTGGGCCAGCCGTTTCAGGGCTTGTCGGGCTTTGCCATGAACCGGGCCGATGACGGGTCGGTCTATGTGCTGATCGACAACGGTTTTGGGTCCAAGGCGAACAGCCCTGACGCGTTGTTGATGTTCAACCGCGTGACGCCCGATTTCGACGCAGGCAGCGTGGCGATCAACGAAACCGTGTTCCTGCACGATCCCGACCACAAGGTTCCGTTCCGCATCGCCTATGAGGGCACCGATTCGCGTTATCTGACCGGCAGCGATTTCGACCCCGAAAGCATTCAGGTGCTGAATGGCGAAGTCTGGATCGGTGACGAGTTCGGCCCCTGGCTGGTCCGGGCCGCGCTGGACGGGCGCATCATCGACGTTTACCCGACGCTGCTGGACGGCCAGCCGCTGCGCAGCCCCGATCACCCTGCTCTGCGCGTTCCCGCCGTCGCCGGCACCGATTTCCAAAGCCAGCGTTCAGGCGGATACGAGGGGATGGCGCTGCAACCCGGCTCCAACCTGTTGTGGGCGATGCTTGAAAAGCCGCTGCTGGCCGAGGGCGGCGAACCCGAGGGCGATTTCCTGCGCGTGCTGGTATTCGATCCGGCGAAAGGCGAATGGACGGGCGACACCGCGCGGTTCCAACTGGGCGAGGGCGCGGCGGCGATCGGAGATTTCAACTTTATCGACGACACCCGCGCGCTGGTCATCGAACGCGACAATGGCGAGGGCGACGCCAGCCTGAAATGCACGGGTGAACCGGCGCAGGATTGCTATCCGAACCCGGCCATGGCGAAACGTGTCGTGCTGATCGACACCGCCGACCGCGACGAAAACGGCACCATGCGTCGCATCGGTCATATCGACCTGATGAATATCGCCGATCCCGACGGACTGGCGCGGCTGGAAACCTCGCGCAGCGGGGACGGGCCGTTCACCTTTCCGTTCTTTACCATCGAGGACGTGATGGCGGTCAGCGACACCCAGATCATGGTCGCCAATGACAACAACCTGCCCTATTCCGCGGGGCGCAAGCTGGGCGAGGCGGCGAACAACGAATTCATCCTGCTGAACGTGCCCGAACTGCTGGCCGCGCAGTGACCCGGCGGGCGGCGCGAAAAATTCCGCGCCGCCCCCCTTGCACCCCACGCCTGCGGGCGTTACATCCGCCCCACCGAAACGGAGTGCGGGCGTAGCTCAGGGGTAGAGCATTACCTTGCCAAGGTAAGGGTCGTGAGTTCGAATCTCATCGCCCGCTCCAATCGGAAAAGCCGTCCTTTCGGGGCGGCCTTTTTCATTAAGATCATACATATATGTAACGATACAATATTTCCGACGGCAATCCGGGTTCTGATCTGGGAAAAGCTGGCAGGACTCGGTAACAGTGCAACAGCCCATGTCGCACTCCGCCTGCCACCGGACTGCGCAGAAATCTGACAGTGTAAAATTACGCTGTCATTGCTGCATTGCGGCGGCGCTGTCAAGGAAATCGTCGCGAGAAAAGAGGAAATGAGCAAGGTTCCGTCAACCGCCCCTCTGTCCGAAAGGCTGATCGACGCCGGTATGGCGATTCTGCTGTCGGGTCAGCCGCTGACCCTGCGCGGTGCGGCTGCACGGGCGGGCGTATCGCATGGCGCCCCCGCGCATCATTTCGACGGGCTGGCGGGGTTGCAGACCGCCATCGCAATCCGCGCCTTTCGCAAGTTCGGTCAGCATCTGGAACGGGCCATGGCGCGACCGATCCCCGACGAGATCGACGCCGACCGCGCGCGGCTGCAAAATCTGGGCCACGCTTATATCGAATTTGCCCGCGAACATTTCCGGCTGTTCTATCTGATGTTCGTGCAGCCCGATGTGGACCGGACCAACCCCGATCTGGTTGCGGCGATGGATTTTGCCTATCAGTCCCTGTGCAAGGCGACCGAACCCTATTCGCGCTATCACGACCCGGCCCTGATCCAGACGCTGTTCTGGACCGTGGCGCATGGCTATGTGATGCTGGGGCTGTCCGATCGTGTGAACGGCCTGCCCCCGCCTTATGGCGCGCCCTCGATGGACGAGATGATGCAGAAGATCGGGATGCTGGACGCGCTGGCGCGGCCGCCCAAAGGCGGCCCGCCGCCGTCAGGCACGGATTAACCGTCCACCCGGATGCGGGCGTTTTCAGGGTCGAACGGGCTGTCCTGGGTCACTTCGGCATCCCACAGCTCGCGGAACATGCGCACCTTGAGCTTTGTCCCCGGCGCCGCCAGATCGGGGCGGACATAGCCCATGCCGATTTGTTTGCCGAAGGCCACCGAATACCCGCCCGAGGTCAGCCGCCCGACCCGCTGCCCGTCCATGAACAGCCCTTCGCGTCCCCATGGGTCGGCGTCGTCCGGCCCGTCGATCAGCAGGGTGACGCATTTCGACCGGATGCCCTTTTCCTGCATCGCATCCTTGCCGTTGAACGATTTGGACAGATCCACAAAACGGTCCAGCCCGGCCTCAAGCGGGGTGGCATCGCGGCCCAGTTCGGTACCGAAGGCGCGGTATGATTTTTCCTGCCGCAGCCAGTTCTGCGCCCGCGCGCCGACCAGCCGCAACCCGTGCTTTTCGCCCGCGCGGATCAGTTCATCCCAAAGATAGCGGCCGAATTCGACCGGGTAATGCAGTTCCCAGCCCAGTTCCCCGGTATAGGCCACGCGAATCGCTCGGACCGGGCACATACCCAGTTCGATGTTGCGCATCGACAGCCAGGGGAACCGTTTGTTGCCCAGCACCGTGTCGGAGTCGGCATCGCGCACCAGATCGCGCAGGATGGCGCGGCTGTTCGGCCCGGCCAGCGCATAGACGCCCCATTGCGTGGTGATGTCCTGCACGTTGACGGGGCCAAACTCGCCGCCCATTTCCTCGGCCAGTTTGCGCAGGTTGTCGCCGTCGTAATCGGCCCATGCGCCGGCCGAAATCAGGTAATAATCATCCTCGGCCAGACGCACGATGGTGTATTCGGTGCGCGTCGTGCCCGCTTCGGTCAGCGCATAGGTCAGGTTGATGCGCCCGACCTTGGGCAGCTTGTTGGTGGTGAACCAGTCCAGAAACGCCGTCGCCCCCGCGCCGTAAACGCGATGCTTGGCAAAGGCGCTGGCGTCGATCAGACCGGCAGTTTCGCGGATCGCCTGCGCCTCGGCCCGCGCGAATTCCCACCAGCCGCCGCGACGGAAGGACCGGGCGGCGTGGTCGTCGAACCCCGGCGGGCCGTAATAGTTCGGCCGTTCCCAACCGTTCACCTGCCCCATCTGCGCGCCTGCCGCGATCTGCCGGTCATAGGCGGGTGCCGTGCGCAGCGGGCGGCAGGCGGGCCGTTCCTCGTCGGGGTGGTGCATGATGAAAACGTGGTCGTAAGCTTCTTCGTTCTTGCGCGCGGCGTATTCGGTGGTCATCCAGCCGCCGAACCGGCGCGGATCAAGGGATGCCATGTCGATCTCGGCCTCGCCCTGGGTCATCATCTGCGCCAGATAATGGCCGGTGCCGCCCGCCGCCGTGATGCCAAAGCTGAACCCCTCGGCCAGCCACATGTTGCGCAGCCCCGGCGCCGGCCCGACCAGAGGGTTGCCGTCGGGCGTATAACAGATAGGGCCGTTGAAATCGTCTTTCAGCCCCACGTTTTCGCTGGTGGGGATGCGGTGGATCATTGCCATATATTCTTCTTCGATCCGTTCCAGATCCAGCGGGAACAGATCGGCACGGAAGGATTCGGGCACGTCATACAGGAACCGCGCCGGGGCATTGCGCTCATAAGGGCCAAGGATCCAGCCGCCGCGTTCCTCGCGCACATACCATTTCGCATCGGCATCGCGCAGGACCGGGTGTTCAGGATTCCCCTGGGCCCGCCATTTCACCAGCGCGGGGTCGGGTTCGGTGACGATATACTGATGTTCCACCGGAATGGCGGGAATCCTGATCCCCAGCAGCCGCGCGGTGCGCTGCGCATGGTTGCCGGTGGCGGTCACGACATGTTCGGCCCGGATGTCAAAGGATTCGCCCGCGGGGACAAGGTTGCCGCCCTTTTCCACCATCCGGTCGCAGGTGACGATCCATTCGTTGCCGGTCCATTTATAGCCGTTGACCTGCACCTTGCGCTCGATCGCGCAACCCGCCATCCGCGCGGCCCGCGCCATTGCCTGCGTCACATCGGCGGGGTTGATATAACCGTCGGTCGGGTGGAACAATGCGCCTTTCAGATCGTCGGTCCTTACCAGAGGCCAGCGATCCCTGATCTGCGCCGGGGTCAGGAATTCATGTTCCACGCCAACGGTTTCGGCGGTCGCGGAATACAGCATGTATTCATCCATCCGCGCGTCGGTCTGTGCCATCCGCAGGTTGCCGACGCGGGCGAAACCGGCGTTCAGCCCGGTTTCCGCCTCAAGCCCGGCATACAGCTTGACCGAATAGTCGTGGATATGGCTGGTTGCGTAACCCATGTTGAACAAAGGCAGCAGCCCGGCGGCGTGCCAGGTGGACCCGGCGGTCAACTCGTCACGCTCGATCAGCAGCGTGTCCCAGCCCGCCCGCGCCAGATGCAGCGCGATCCCGCAGCCCACGGCGCCGCCGCCCACCACCAACGCCTTCACATGTGTCTTCATAGCGCGAATCCCCTGTCAGCCTGCTGTCTTTTTCTGTCAGACCGGCGCCGCCCGCGACAGGGGACGCGACAGCTTGGGCGCAGAATGCGACATCGGGCGCATCCGGGGCGATGCCGCACCCTGCCCCTTTCCCTGCCGACGGGTCCGCGCTATCACCCATGCCATGTTGAAGATACGCATCATCCCCTGTCTTGATGTCGCCGATGGCCGCGTGGTCAAGGGCGTGAACTTCGTCGATCTGGTCGATGCCGGCGATCCCGTCGAGGCCGCCAAGGCTTATGACACCGCCGGCGCGGACGAGATCTGTTTTCTCGACATTCACGCCACCCATGAAAACCGTAGCACCATGTTCGATCTGGTAAAGCGCACGGCGGAACAGTGTTTCGTGCCGCTGACCGTGGGCGGGGGGGTGCGCTCGCACCAGGATGTGCGGGCGCTGTTACTGGCGGGGGCGGACAAGGTGTCGTTCAATTCGGCCGCCGTGGCCGACCCGGACGTTGTGGCGGCGGCGGCGGATCGATTCGGCAGCCAGTGCATCGTCGTGGCCATCGACGCCAAGACCGTGGCGCCGGGGAAATGGGAAATCTTCACCCACGGCGGCCGCCGCCCGTCCGGCATCGACGCCGTGGAATTCGCCCGCATCGTCGAGGCCAAAGGCGCCGGGGAAATCCTGCTGACCAGCATGGATCGCGACGGCACCAAGGCCGGGTTCAACATTCCCCTGACGCGCGCCATTTCCGATGCGGTGAACATTCCGGTCATCGCCTCGGGAGGGGTCGGCACACTGGATCATCTGGTCGAGGGCGTGACCGAGGGCGGCGCATCGGCGGTGCTGGCCGCCTCGATCTTCCATTTCGGCACCCATACCATCGCCGAGGCCAAGGCCCATATGGCCGCCGCGGGCATCCCGGTGCGCCGATGAGCCCACTGGACCGCCTTGCCGCCACCATCGCTGCCCGCAGGACCGCCGACCCCGATGAAAGCTGGACGGCCAAGCTGCTGTCCAAAGGCCCGGAAAAATGCGCCGAGAAATTCGGCGAAGAAGCCATCGAAGCGGTGATCGAGGCCGTGCGCGGCGACCGCGAACGCCTGACCGCCGAAGCCGCCGATGTGATTTATCACCTGCTGGTCATGCTGGCGGCCCGCGACGTGACGCTGGCGGATGTGCTGGCCGAACTGGAACGGCGCGAGGGACAATCCGGAATCGTCGAAAAGGCCTCACGGTAGAAAGGGGGCGCTCGCGCCCCCTCTTGCTGCGCAATTCACCCCCTGAGAGTATTTTTTCACAGAAGATGCCCGGCAGGCTGCATCTTCTGTTCAGAAATATCCTCGGGGGGAGCCGCGGAACGCGGCGTGGGGGGCAGACAGCCCCCCGTGCGGCAGCGCGGTCAGGAACCGGCGCCGATCAGCCGGGCATGTTCGGCCATCGCGTAGCGATCCGTCATCCCCGCGATGTAATCCAGCACCACACGGGCGCGGGCGGTTTCACTCTCTGCCGCCCCGGCCACCGCGGCCCAATCGGCCGGCATCTGCGCCGGATCGTGCAGGAACAGCGGGAACAGATCATGCAGCACCCGCGTCACATGGGCACGTTCGTCCACCACGCAGGGGGCGCGATACATGCGGGTGAACAGGAACGCCTTGATCGCCTTGATGTTCTGATACAGCGGCTTGGAAAAGCGGATGATCGGCCCGTCCATCGCGCGGATATCATCCGCCGATTGCGGTTGCAGTCCGGTCAGGCGGTTGCGGGCGACAGCGATCACATCCTCGACCATGATGCCGAAGACGCGGCGCAGCGCCTCGTGGCGGCGGCGCATCAGGTCAAGACCGGGGTGCAGGCGGTCCACCTCGGCAAAGGCGGGGCCGACGACCGGCAGTTCCATCAGGTCGGCCTCGGTGAACAGACCCGCGCGCAGCCCGTCGTGCAGATCGTGGTGATTATAGGCCACGTCATCGGCCACCGCGGCCACCTGAGCCTCGGCGCTGGCATTGGTGTGCAGGTCCAGATCCCAGGCGGCGTTCACCTCGGCCAGAGCATAGGGCAGATCGCCCGTCACCGGGCCGTTGTGCTTGGCGATGCCCTCCAGCGATTCCCAGGTCAGGTTCAGCCCGTCGAACCCCGCGTAATGCCGCTCCAGCCGGGTCACGATGCGCAGCGCCTGCGCGTTGTGGTCGAACCCGCCGTAGGGGGCCATCAGCGCGGCCAGCGCATCCTCTCCGGTGTGGCCAAACGGCGGGTGGCCCAGATCATGCGCCAGCGCCACGGTTTCGGCCAGATCGGCGTTCAGCGACAACGCCCCGGCAATGGTGCGCGCGACCTGCGCCACCTCGATCGTATGGGTCAGGCGGGTGCGGAAATAATCGCCGCGATAGGCGTCGCCTTCCAGCTCCACGAATACCTGCGTCTTGTGTTTCAGGCGGCGGAAGGCGCTGGAATGGATGATCCGGTCGCGGTCGCGCTGCCAGGGGGCGCGAAAGGTGGACAGATCCTCGGGAAACAGGCGGCCCCGGCTGTCGCCGGGCTGGCTGGCATAGGCGGCGGTCATGGCAGGTTCCTTGCGGGGGTGCGCTCTCAAGCCTATATTCGGGGACAAGCGACGAAAACGGGAACGCCCCATGAACCTGCCTCCGAAAGTCACCGACCGCGCCTTTGCCCGGCTGGCCGAGATCAACGCCGCCAGCGGACCACGCCCGTTGCGGGTGGCCGTGGCGGGGGGCGGCTGTTCCGGGTTTCAATATGACATCCGGCTGGATGATGCAGCCGAGGATGATATGGTTCTGTCGGGGGCGGGCCAGTCGGTGGTGGTCGATCCGGTCTCGCTGCCGTTTCTGGCCGGGGCGGTGATTGATTTCAGCGAAGAGCTGATCGGCGCGCGTTTCGTGATCGAGAACCCCAACGCTGCGTCTTCCTGCGGCTGCGGCACGTCGTTTTCCCTCTGATGCTGCTGGAAATCGCGATCATTCTGGCGCTGACGCTGGTCAATGGTGGTCTGGCCATGGCCGAACTGGCGGTGGTGTCCTCGCGCCCGGTGCGTCTTCAGGCCATGGGCGGGCACGGGGCCGAGGCGGCTTTGCGGCTGGCCGCCGATCCGGGGCGGTTCCTGTCGTCGGTCCAGATCGGGATCACGCTGGTCGGCATTCTGAACGGTGCGGTGTCGGGCGCGACACTGGGCCTGCGGGCGGGGACGGCGCTGGCCGATCTGGGCGTGCCGCCGCAGATGGCCGCGCCGCTTGGCGTGGGGCTGGTGGTCGCGGCGATCACCTTTCTGTCGCTGATCGTGGGCGAACTGGTGCCCAAGCAGATCGCGCTGGCCAATCCCGAAAAGGTCGCCGCGCGGGTGGCCCCGGCCATGACCCGGATCGCACAGGTGGCCGCGCCCTTCGTCTGGCTTCTGGACAACACCGGGCGTCTGGTGCTGCGCCTTCTGGGCATCAACCGTCAGGATGCCAGCGCCATTACCGACGAGGAAATCCGTCTGACCCTGATCGAGGCGACACAGGCCGGCGTGCTTTTGCCGGCCGAAAACGCCATGATTTCGGGAGTCATGCGCGTCGCCGACCGGACGGCGCGCGCGATGATGACGCCACGGCGCGAGGTCGAGCTGCTGGACCTGTCGCAGGGAACGCGGGGCATCATGGCGGTGGCACGCGCTGCAAGGGTATCGCGCCTGCCGGTGATCGACGGTGATCCTGACGACATCAAGGGCGTCATCGCCCTGCGCGACCTGCTGCCCCGCAACGGAGTGGTCCCCGACCCGGCCAGCCTGATCCGCGAAGCGCCGATCATTCTGGATACCGCCAGCGCGGTCGATGTGATCGGCAAGCTGCGCACCACCCCCACCCGCATGGCGCTGGTCTATGACGAATACGGCCATTTCGAAGGCGTGGTGACGGCGATGGACCTGCTGGGCGCGATCACCGGCGATTTCATCGAGGTCGAGGGCGAGGAACCCGATATGATCCGGCGCGAGGATGGCAGCTGGCTGGTCTCGGGCGCGGAGAACGCCGATGAATTCGCGGGCGAAACGGGTTATGCCCTGCCCGACGGCGAATTCGCCACGGTGGCCGGGCTGGTGCTGCATCTGCTGGGCCGCATCCCGCAGACGGGTGAAGTGTTCACTAAGGACGGCTGGCGCTTTGAGGTGGCCGACATGGACGGGTTGCGGATCGACAAGCTGATCGTCACCGCACCCGAGGGGGATGAATGAAGATCGCGACCTTCAACATCAACGGCGTCAAGGCGCGGATCAGCACGCTGACCGACTGGCTGGCGGAAACCGACGCCGATGTGGTGGTCCTGCAAGAGATCAAATCCGTGGACGAGGGTTTTCCCCGCGATCATTTCACCGATCTCGGCTGGACGGTCGAAACCCATGGGCAAAAGGGCTTCAACGGCGTGGCGATCCTGTCGCGCCTGCCGATCGAGGACGTGACGCGCGGCCTGCCCGGCGATGATGCCGATGAACAGGCCCGATATATCGAAGCCACGGTGATCCGCGACCGCGCCGTGCGGATCGCGGGTCTGTATCTGCCGAACGGCAACCCGGCGCCGGGGCCGAAATACGACTATAAACTGGCCTGGATGGAAAGGCTGCGCAGCCGCGCCCGCGACCTGCTGGCGCTGGAAATGCCAGTGGTGATGCTGGGCGATTACAACGTTATCCCGGAACCTCGCGACGCCGCCCGGCCCGAGGCATGGCTGGATGATGCCCTGTTCCTGCCCCAAAGTCGTGCCGCGTTGCGCCGGACCATTTGGGACGGCTGGACCGACGCGATCCGTATCCGCGACCCTTACGGCACCCGCGGTCCGTTCACCTTCTGGGACTATCAGGGCAGTTCATGGGAGCGCGACAACGGCATCCGCATCGACCACCTGCTGCTGTCTCCGCAAGCCGCCGATCTGATGGATGACGCCGGCGTGGACCGCGACGCGCGCGGCCGCGAAAAGCCCAGCGATCACGTTCCGGTCTGGGTAAGGCTGGCCGCATAAGGGGGCGCTCGCGCCCCCTCTTGGCCTTGCGGCCAATTCACCCCCTGAGGATATTTATGCACAGAAGATAAGCTGCCCTAATAGCATCTTCGGTTCACAAATATCCTCGGGGGCAAGCCGCGGAACGCGGCGTGGGGGCAGACAGCCCCCCGTGCAACCGTGCCGTCAGTCGCGGTTGTCGAAACCGTCGTCCTCGTCGTCGTCATCGCCGAAACGGGCATCGTCGGCATATTCGTCTTCGCCATCGCCGACATATTTCGACGACAGCGCGATCGAATGATTGTCGTGGCTTGGGTCCATGACGACATCCGAAGGGATTTCGCCTGCCAGCCATTCCCTGATCTCGTCCCGCGCCTCGCCCGCGTCCTGATCGGTGACGGCCGCGATATAGGCGATGAAGGCGCGCTGATCGCCGTCGATTTCGTCCAGTTCCGATTCGTCCGCTTCGGGCCAGCGATCCTGGATCGCCTCGTAGAAGGCGCTCCAGTTGTCTTGCACATGACGCCATTTCATCGTGCTGCCTCCCTTACCTGTCCGCCTGCCACCAGACCTCGGGCACGAAGCCGGGCCAGTCGCCGTAAAGCGGTGTCTTTTCAGGATAATGCAGATCGGCACCATGGGCCAAGCGGGAAATGGGGGAATAGCTGACCGGAATGACAAAGCGCCCGGCGCTCAGCACCCGGTCCAGCGCCTGCACCGCGGCGGTGAAATCTTCGGGCGTGGCGGCGTTCAGCATGGCGGCGATCATCGCCTCGGCGGCGGGGCTGTTCATGCCCATCCAGTTGCGGCTGCCCGGTTTGGCCACGCCCTCGCTGCCCCAATACAGCAATTGTTCGTTTCCGGGCGACAGGCTCAGCGCGCGTTCATACCAGGTCATGTCGAACTGATAATTATTCGTGCGCTCAATGTATTGCGCCGAATCCAGCAGGGTAACGCGCGGGGTGATCCCCAGATTGCGCAGCGCCTGCACATAGATGTCCACGATCTGTTTCGTTTCCGACGCGGTGCGCATCGCCGTGCCGGCCTGATTGAGCAGGATTTCAAAATCGAAGGCGCGACCGTCGGCATTGCGCAGCACGCCGTCCTGCACCCTCCAACCGGCCTCTTCGAACAGGGCCAGCGCGCGGCGCAGACCGGCGCGGTCCAGCACGCGGTCGGTGCCCTCGGGCAGGGTATAGCCCTCGATGGCGCCCGGCGGCAGGTCGGCGGCGAACGGGGTCAGCAAGGCGCGCACGCGTCCATCTGCTTCGCCAGGCTGCATGGCCAGAGGCGAGTTGGCGAAATAGCTGCTGATGCGCGGTTCCTGTCCGCCGTTCAGGGTGGCGTCGATAAAGCGGAAATTGAACGCCTCGATCATCGCCTGCCGCACCCGCCAGTCGGCGAACAGCGGATTGCGGGTGTTCATCACCAGCCCCATGATCCCCGAAGGTCGCTGGTTCGGGATTTCCGATTTCACCACCCGGCCTTGGGTCAGCAGGGGAAAATTATATTCGCTGTCCCATTTCTGTGCCGACAGCTCGCGCCAGAAGGTCACCTCGCCAGCCTTGAACGCCTCGAACATGGCGTTGGCATCGGAGAAATAATCATAACGGATTTCATCGAGATTGTTCAGGCCACGGTTCAGCGGCAGATCGCGGCCCCAGTAATCGGGATTGCGGCGAAAGCTGATCGACCGGCCGGGATCGACGCGATCCACGACATAGGCGCCCGACCCGATCGGCACCTCCAGCCCGGATTCGCCGAAATCCTTGCCGTCCCATTGCGCCTTTTTCAGAATCGGGCGCATCCCCATCAGCAGGGGCAATTCACGGTCAGCTTCCTTGAAGGTGAACCGGATGCCGCGTTCGCCGACCTGTTCCATCCGGTCGATCTTGGCCCATGCACCAAGATAGCGCGGATGCCCGACCGTCCCCAGCGTTTCATAGGACCAGATCACGTCCTCGACAGTAACCGGCGATCCGTCGGAAAACCGCCCCTCGGGGCGCAGGGTAAATTCGACCCATGTGCGGTCGCGGTCTGTTTCCACACTTTCGGCCAACAGACCATAAAGGGTGAACGGCTCGTCGATGCTGCGATACATCAGGGTTTCGGCGACATGCACACCCACGCCCCAGGCAGGGTTTCCTTTCAGCACCCAGGGCTTCAACGAATCGAATCCCCCCGGCTCGGCCAGGCGAATCGCTCCGCCTTTGGGCGCTTCGGGATTGGCGTAAGGCAGGTGATCGAAACCCGCAGGAAGGGCGGGTTCCCCATACATTGCAAGGCCGTGGGACGGTTCGGCAAGGCTTGTCAGCGGCAATGCTGCAACAGTCCCGCAGGCCAGTGCGACGGTCAGAAAACCGCCCCGGATCGCGGAAATGTCAGGGAATTTGAAGATTCGCATCACGGATGGCCTGCCTTGATTAAGATTGTGTGCGATTTCAACCGTCAGACCGCGCCGCCGTCAACGCCTGCCCTAAAGTTCACCTTGGACTCGCGCATTTTGTCGCGTATAAATAGGTCACTGCTCGATAGGTTTCTTGCCTGTATGAAACCTGCCTCATGACTTGCGCCCGCCTTGTGCGGGCGCTTTTTTTGCGCCCGTTCCCATGCGGCGGACCGTCCGTCCAAATTGCTTTCCCTCGCGCCGGGGAACTCCTATAACGCGATACAAACCACCGCGCGCACAGAACGCGGCCATCACGAACAAGCCAGAGGACGGCATGAGCAACGACTCCGATCACAAGACCGACGGGCACGAAGGCGATGTCACCTTCATTCAGGCGTTGGCGGAACTGTTGAACCGCAACGATCTGACCGAACTGTCGGTCAAGCGCGAATACGGCGAGAACGACCGGCTGACCGTCAGCCTGTCCAAGGGTGGCAAGGCCGTTCTGGTGCAGGCCCCTGTCGCGGTCCCTGCGTCGGCCCCCGTCCCCGCCGGTCCGGTCAGCCCCTCGACCCCCACGGCCACGCCCGGCGCGACCAGCGACGATCCGGCCAGCCTGCCGGGCGCCGTCACCTCGCCCATGGTCGGCACCATCTATCTGGCCCCCGAACCGGGCGCGGCACCCTTTGTCACCATCGGCCAGACCGTTGCCGAGGGCGACACGCTGCTGATCGTCGAGGCGATGAAGACCATGAACCATATTCCCGCCCCGCATGCCGGAACGGTGCGGCGCATTCTGGTCGATGACGGCACCCCGGTCGAATTCGGCGCCCCCCTAATGGTCGTCGAGTGAGGCGCGGATGTTCGACAAGATCCTGATCGCCAACCGCGGCGAAATCGCCTTACGGGTGATCCGTGCCTGCCGCGAGATGGGCATTCAGTCGGTCGCGGTGCATTCCACCGCCGATGCCGATGCCATGCATGTGCGCATGGCCGATGAATCGGTCTGCATCGGCCCGCCCTCGTCGACGCAAAGCTATCTGTCGATGCCCGCCATTATCTCGGCCTGCGAGATCACTGGCGCGCAGGCGGTGCATCCGGGTTACGGCTTTCTGTCGGAAAACGCCGGTTTCGTGCAGATGCTGGAAGATCACGGCATCACCTTCATCGGCCCCACCAGCGAACACATCCGCTTGATGGGCGACAAGATCACCGCCAAGGAAACCGCCAAAGCCCTGGGTATTCCGGTGGTGCCGGGGTCCGACGGCGGCGTGCCCGATGTGGATGCGGCGCACCGGATCGCAGCGGACATCGGCTATCCCGTCATCATCAAGGCCACCGCCGGCGGCGGCGGGCGCGGCATGAAGGTCGCCAAGGATGCCGCCGCGCTGGACATCGCCTTCCGCACCGCGCGATCCGAGGCCAAGGCGGCGTTTGGCAACGACGAGGTGTATATCGAGAAATACCTGCAAAAGCCGCGCCATATCGAAATTCAGGTGTTCGGCGACGGGCGCGGCGATGCCGTCTTTCTGGGCGAGCGCGACTGTTCACTGCAACGTCGCCATCAGAAGGTTCTGGAAGAAGCTCCCAGCCCGGCCATCAGCCCCGCGCAACGCGCTGGCATCGGCGGCATCTGCGCCGATGCCATGCAGAAGATGGGCTATCGCGGCGCCGGCACCATCGAGTTCCTGTATGAGGACGGCGAGTTCTATTTCATCGAAATGAACACCCGGCTGCAGGTGGAACACCCCGTGACCGAAGCGATCTATGGCATAGATCTGGTCCGCGAACAGATCCGCGTTGCCGCCGGCCTGCCGATGGATCTGGATCAGAACGACCTGTCGATCCGTGGTCACGCAATCGAGGTGCGCATCAATGCCGAACGGGTGCCGGGCTTTACCCCCTGTCCCGGCAAGGTCACCCAGTATCACGCACCGGGCGGGCTGGGGGTGCGAATGGATTCTGCGCTGTATGACGGCTATACGATCCCGCCCTATTACGACAGTCTGATCGGCAAGCTGATCGTCCACGGCCGCGACCGGCCCGAGGCGCTGGCGCGTCTGTCCCGCGCGCTGTCGGAATTGATCGTGGATGGCGTAGACAGCACCATCCCGTTGTTCCGCAGTCTGCTGAACGAACCCGACATTCAGTCCGGCGACTATTCGATCCACTGGCTTGAACGCTGGCTGGAGCAGCGTTTCGGCTGAGGTGCTGACCCCTGCGCAACTGCTGAGTGCCTATGCGCAGGGGATTTTTCCCATGGCCGAAAGCGCAGGCGACCCGCGGCTGTATTGGTTCGACCCGCCCCAACGCGGTATTCTGCCGGTGGGCGGCGTCCATGCCTCGCGGTCCCTGCTGCGCAACCTGCGCCGCGGCGGGTGGAGCGCGCATCTGGACGGAGATTTCGACACCGTGGTGGCCGCCTGCGCCGCGCGGCCCGAAACCTGGATCAATGCACCTCTGCGTCGCCTGTATCGCGATCTGCACGATCTCGGCCATGCCGAGGCGCTGACCGTACGCCATGATGGCAGCTTTGCCGGGGGCATCTTTGGCGTGACCCTGGGCCAGGCCTTCTTTGGCGAATCAATGGTTTCGCTGCGCTCGGGCGGGTCGCGCATGGCGCTGATCTGGCTGTCGTCGCATCTTGCGCGCTGCGGTTTTACCCTGTTCGACACGCAATTCCTGACCCCGCATCTGGCCAGCATGGGCGGGTTGGAAATTTCGCGCGGCGATTATCGGCGCAGACTGGCGGCGGCACTGACGGCCCCCGCCGATATTCGCGCGGCACCCCTACCCGGTGCCGATCAGCTTTGGCAGGAAATCACCCAGACGTCGTAACGTGCGTCGTCCAGCGCCGACAAGGCCGGGCTGGACGCGATCATCCAGCCGCTGAACAGCGTCACGTTCTGCACCCGATCGGTGATGGTCATCTGCGCGAAGGCATCCGAACTGGGATCGCCCGAGGGATAGCGGCATTCCCCCAGCCGCACGGTCAGCCGCCCATAATCGACCGACTGGCCGACCGGCACGACCATGTCCCGCGTCTGACCGCTGATCTTGTCCAGTCCGCGCAGCAACGCCCCTCCGCCGCGCGAAACCTGCTGCGCATCGGCCGCGCCCGTCAGCGCCAGCGCAAAGGCCAGCGCGGCGGCTGCGAATTTCATTCGGGCTTCCACGCTTCGTAATCGCGGCGCCGCACGGGATCGGCACGATACAGCGACCCTTCCGGCACATAGGCCTGCGCCGTGCCCGTCATGTTGGGCAGGTGCGGCTCTTGCCATGCGCGGTGCGGCAGCGGGTCTTTCGTCGGCGGCTGATCCCAAGTGTGATGCAGCCAGCCGTGCCATTCCGGGCTGATCCGGCTTGCCTCGGATTCGCCGTCATAGATGACCCAACGACGGGTGCCGTCCTTGTTCTGGTAAAAGACGTTGCCCTGATCGTCCTCGCCCACCTTTTCGCCGTGACGCCAGGTCCAGAACTGCGTGTTCAGCGTCTGGCTGTTCCACCAGGTCAGAAAGCGGATGAATGTGGATTTGACAGACATGGGCGTCTCCTGAAACGAGGCGTCTTTGGTATGGCGCAAATCCGGGCCCAGGTCCAGAGCGACGCATTATCCCCGCAGCGGCCAGCGGCCCAGTTCGACATGCCGCCCCTGTCCCTGATGGCTGTTGATCAGCACGATGTCGTCGATGGTCCACGGAATCGGATCGGGCAGCGGACGTTCCGGCCCGAAATCGCGGCCATAGGCCAGCGTGACATGCGGCCGAATCGTTCGTGAAGCCCCCTTTGGCGGACGCAGACCAGCGGCGACGCAGGCCAGCCGCAGTTGTTCCATGATGCGCTGTGCCCGCCCTTCCGGGTCATCCGCCTGCGCGACAAGCGCGCGGTTGTCGGGCCGTCCGGCAAAGCAGCTCAGCCGGTCCAGCGTCAGCGTGAACGGAGCCGCCACCAATGCCGCGCCCGCATCGCACAGCGCGGCGACCGTCGCCGGCCCATCCTCGGTCAGGGCGGCGGCGTAATGCAATGTCATGTGCAGCTTGTCCGCACGGAACCGCGCGCCGTTGCCATGATCCCGCCAGGCATGGGCCAGAGCATCGGCCACCGACGGGCCGGGAATGGCCGCGAAGAACAGTTTGTGATGATGCGAAACGGGCGGCATCGGAAACAGGGTGTCGGTCATCGGCGCGACCTGTGTGTGAGACTGCCCACCAAATCGACCTGGGGCGGCGTGATCGAACGCACGTCCGTCGCGTCGTGGAGGTCAGTCACCATACCGCACCCATGCGGCAAGATGGGATTTCGGTGCGTAGATCATGGCGATCTCCCCCCCCGCATCACGTGCCATCCATGTATCCGACCGGACCAGCGCCGCATCCATCGCCAACGCCGCCGGCGGCGGCATCGGATCCGCACAGACCTCAAGCGTATCACGCACAGCTTCGGACGTCCGCTGCGGCGCGGGTTGCCATGCCCCGCCAAACCGAAACCGTTCGTCGACCCAGGACGGTGGCCGGGACGGGGCGGTATCATTTAGCGTGACAACCGCAAAAGTGCAGCCCCAGCCGGACCAATCACCATGCCACCGGCGCGAGGCCAGCACCTGTTCAACCGGCAGATGCGCGCCGAAAAACGTCATGGCGAAATCGCGATCCTCGGACGCCCGGCCTGCATTCCACCACATGACGGGCAAGGACAACAGTCCGGCAATGATCGCCCAAGCCAGAGCCTGCCGCAACACGTTCACCCGCGCGCCATCTTACCCGGCGGTGGCGGTTTCCTTTTTCGGCTCGGCATGGATCAGCAGCGGCTTGGCCGCGGCGGTTTCCACCGCTTCCTCGTTGACCACCACTTCATCCACACTGGTCAGGCCCGGCAGCTCGAACATGGTGTCCAGCAGGATGTCCTCCATGATCGACCGCAGACCGCGCGCGCCGGTCTTGCGCTTGATCGCGCGCTTGGCGATGGCTTTCAACGCATCTTCGGTGAAGGTCAGCTTGACGTCTTCCAGTTCGAACAGGCGCTGATATTGCTTAACCAAGGCGTTCTTGGGCTTGGTCAGGATGATGATCAGTGCTTCCTCGTCCAGATCGGTCAGCGTCGCAATGACGGGCAGGCGGCCGACGAATTCCGGGATCAGGCCGAATTTCAGCAGGTCTTCCGGCT
>JAUNUO010000030.1:0-3414 GCA_030538135.1 Paracoccus sp. (in: a-proteobacteria) | reverse complement strand
GCGCCGCCGCAGATGAACAGGATATTGGTCGTATCGACTTGCAGGAATTCCTGCTGCGGATGCTTGCGCCCGCCCTGCGGCGGCACCGAGGCGACCGTGCCCTCCATGATCTTCAGCAGCGCCTGCTGCACCCCCTCGCCCGACACGTCGCGGGTGATCGAGGGGTTGTCGGATTTGCGGGTGATCTTGTCCACCTCGTCGATATAGACGATGCCGCGCTGCGCGCGTTCGACATTGTATTCGGACGCCTGCAACAGTTTCAGGATGATGTTTTCCACATCCTCGCCCACATAACCGGCTTCGGTCAGCGTGGTGGCATCGGCCATGGTGAAGGGCACGTCCAGAATCCGGGCCAGCGTCTGCGCCAGCAGAGTCTTGCCGCAGCCGGTCGGGCCGATCAGCAGGATGTTCGACTTGGCCAGTTCGATATCCTGTTTCGATCCGTGGTTCAGCCGCTTATAATGGTTGTGAACCGCGACCGACAGCACCCGCTTGGCGTGTTCCTGACCGATAACGTAATCATCCAGCACCGCGCAGATTTCGCGCGGGGTCGGCACGCCATCGCCGGATTTCAGACTAGAGGATTTCGTTTCCTCGCGGATGATATCCATGCAAAGCTCGACGCATTCATCGCAGATGAAAACGGTCGGCCCCGCGATCAGCTTGCGCACCTCATGCTGGCTCTTGCCGCAAAAGCTGCAATAGAGCGTGTTCTTGCTGTCGCTGCCGGACTGAGATGCCATAGTCCAATTCCCCTTTCGCCGTCCATCCGCGTTCCTGCGGCGGGCTGCGTTTCATTGTCAGGCGGCCCCGGCTGGCAGGTCCGCCCATCATCCGCTTATGTTAGGGGTCGTGACGCGCCGTCACAATCCCAAAGTTTTCCGCCCCGCGGCCCACCGCCGGGCGTTTATTTCTTGTCCACCTCGGCCTTGCCGCGCGGGGCCAGAACCTCGTCGATCAGGCCCCAGTCCTTTGCCTCTTCGGGGGACATGAACCGGTCGCGTTCCAGCGCCTGTTCCACCTCGTCCAGCGACCGGCCGGTGTGTTTCACATAGATTTCGTTCAGGCGGCGTTTCAGCTTTTCCGTCTCGCGCGCATGGATCAGGATGTCGGTCGCCTGCCCCTGATAGCCGCCCGAGGGCTGATGCACCATCACCCGGCTGTTGGGCAGCGAATAGCGCGCGCCCTTTTCCCCGGCACACAGCAGGAGCGACCCCATCGAGGCCGCCTGCCCCACCACCAGCGTGGACACGCGCGGGCGGATATATTGCATCGTGTCGTAGATCGACAGACCCGAGGTCACGACACCGCCGGGGCTGTTGATATACATGGAAATATCCTTGGACGGGTTTTCCGCCTCGAGAAACAGCAGTTGCGCGCAGATCAGCGTGGACATGCCGTCATGCACCGGGCCCGACACGAAGATGATGCGTTCCTTGAGCAGGCGCGAAAAGATGTCATAGGCCCGTTCGCCGCGCGAGGTCTGTTCGACCACCATGGGCACAAGCGTGTTCATGTAGAATTCTGCCGGATCGCTCATCTTTTCCCCTTGCCTGTTTGTCCCGCCATGCGCGATTCGCATTTGTCTATCGGCCTGTCATAGGCGGGAAAGGTTGACAGAGTCTTAGTAACGGGCGAGGTCCGCCGCAAGGGATGCGGAAAATTTGCCGGATCATGCAGGGGGCTGAATATGGACAAGCTGATCGTCGGACTGGGCAATCCCGGCGCGAAATATGCGGGGAACCGACACAATATCGGCTTCATGGCGCTGGAGCGGATCGCGGCGGATCACGGGTTTGGTCCGTGGAAAGCACGGTTTCAGGCGCAGGCGACCGAGGGCCGTCTGGGTGATACCCGCGTGATGCTGTTGAAACCGCAGACCTTCATGAATCTGTCGGGGCAGTCGGTGGGCGAGGCGATGCGCTATCTGAAACTGACGCCCGCCGATGTGATCGTGCTGCATGACGAACTGGACCTTGCGCCCGGCAAATGCCGCGTCAAACGCGGCGGCGGTCATGCGGGGCACAACGGGCTGCGGTCGATCCACCAGCATATCGGGGCCGATTACGGGCGCGTGCGCCTTGGGATCGGCCATCCAGGCGACAAGGATCGGGTGTCGGGCTATGTGCTGTCGGATTTCGCCAAGGCCGATGCCGACTGGCTGGACGATCTGCTGCGCGGGATTTCCGATGGCGCGGCAGCTTTGGCTGCGGGGGACGAGGCGCGGTTTCAGAACGCCGTCGCCGCCCGCATCGCACCCGCGCGCAACAGCGGTGCCGAGCGACCGGCAAAGCCCGCCCCGCAACCGACACCGCCCGCCGAACCGCAACAGCCGCAAAGCCTTGCCGACCGGCTGAAATCGCTGACGGATCGGTTCTGGTGACCTCAAAGCAGGAACCGCTTTCACCTTCGCCCACGCTTGGCAAAAGCATGGCATCGGGTTAGCCTGACCTGATGAAAGAACCTTCGCTGAACGTCCTTGGCGGGCCATTGCGGCCCTGCTCGACCGACCCGATGACCGGGTTTTTCCGTGATGGCTGTTGCAATACCGGCGACGCGGATCGGGGCAGCCATACGGTCTGCGTCATCGTCACGGCCGAATTTCTGGCCATGTCGAAATATCTAGGTAACGATCTGTCCACGCCCCGGCCCGAATACCGCTTTCCGGGACTGAAGCCCGGCGACCGCTGGTGCCTGTGCGCAGCGCGGTTTCTGCAAGCCGCGGGCGAGCTGGCCGCGCCGCAGGTGGTGCTGGACGCGACCCATGCACGCGCTGTTGATCTTGTGCCGCTGGAACTGTTGCGCCGCCATGCCGTTTCCGGGGCGGATTGATACGGAGGTCTCCATGTCCCTTACCCGTTTCGCCCTGCTGGCCATGCTGCTGGCAGGCCCCGTCGCTGCGCAGGATGCGCTGCCCGACGGCACCCCCTTGCGCGCGCAGGATGCCGAGCGGTTGAACAATCTTGATGCCACCGCCGGTCAGGCGCTGCGGCAGGCAATGGCGGGCGGCGACCCGGCCGATCTGCGCGTGCTGACCGAGGTAATGCAGGGTAATGCGATGCCGCCCGAACTGGCGCTGGCGAGCCTTCCGGGCGAATGGAACTGCCGGATGATAAAGCTGGGCGGCAATCTGCCGATCGTGGTCTATCAGCCCTTCCGGTGCCGCGCCGGCGCGGACGGCAGCTTTGAAAAACTCACCGGATCGCAGCGGACCACCGGGCAGGCAACGCTTTGGGCGGGCCTGCCGGTCTATGTCGGCACCGCCTTTGTGCAAGACAGCACGCCCCCGCGCTATGCCGATCTGCCCGAGGGGGAACCGGCCGATCCGGGCGTGATGTCGCCCGACGTGGGCGTGATCGAGATGACCGGCGCGCATTCAGGCCGCATCCTGTTCCCCGCGCCTTACGTTGAATC
>JAUNUO010000029.1:22182-24863 GCA_030538135.1 Paracoccus sp. (in: a-proteobacteria) | reverse complement strand
CCTGCGAGGACATCCTCACCTGCGCCCTGCGCGAAGTGCCGCTGCTGCGCGCGGCGGGGGCCGATGTGGTCATCGCGCTGGCCCACAGCGGCCTCGGCCGGCTTGCCCCGCGACCGATGAGCGATAACGTGGCCGCCGCGCTGGCCGGCGTGCCGGGGATCGACGCCCTCATCGCCGGGCATACGCATCAGGTGTTCCCCGGACCGGGCTTTCCCGCCGCCGAAGGGATCGACCCGGAACAGGGCACCTTGCAGGGCAAACCCGCGGTCATGGCGGGCTATGGCGGCTCGCATCTGGGGCTGATTGATCTCGACCTGACGCGCCCTGCCCCCGCGATGCGGTGGCGCGTGACCGGGTTCAGGGTGCAGGCCGAACCCGTCACGCAGGACATCCCGGCCCAGCCCGAGATTTCGCAGCCCGCGATGCCGCTGCACCGCGCCGCGCTGCGTCATTACCGCCGCCGGATCGGGCGCACCGACCAGCCGCTGAACAGCTTTTTCTCGTTGATCGGGGATGACCGCGCCTTGCGGCTGGTGCAGCGGGCACAGCGCTGGCATGTGCGCCGATCCTTGCGCGGGACCGAGTGGGAAGGGCTGCCGATCCTGTCCGCCGCATCGCCCTTTCGCGCCGGTGGGCGGGGCGGGCCGTCGCATTACACGGATGTCCCGGTCGGGCAACTGACGCTGCGCAATCTTGCCGACATCTATCTGTTCCCGAACCGCATCCGGGCCATTGTCCTGACCGGCGGCGGGCTGTCGGAATGGCTGGAACGATCCGCGGGCCTGTTCCGGCAGATCGCCCATGGCGGAGCCGACGTGCCGCTGATCGACCCGGACTTTCCCAGTTATAACTTCGACGTGATCGACGGTGTGACCTGGGACATCGACCTTGCGGCGCCGCCCCGCTTTTCGCCGTTGGGCGATCTTCTGGACCCGGCCGCCGGGCGCCTGCGCAATCTGCGCCATCAGGGCCACCCGGTCGCGCCGGACGACCGTTTCGTGCTGGCGACCAATTCCTATCGCATGGCGGCCTGCGGGCTGTATGGTCCGATCGCCGCGCGGGCCGACATCGCATTGGGCGAACGCACGATGACCCGCGACGTGCTGCGCCGCTATATCACCCGCAACCGCACACTGAACATCCAGCCCGAACGAAGCTGGCGCTTTGCCCCCCTGCCCGGCGCGACCGCCCTGTTCGAAACCAGCCCCGCCGCCTTGGCCCATCTGCCACAGATCAACGGCCTTTCCGATCTGCGCCTGGAATATGTGCGCGAAACCGACGAAGGCTTTGCCCTGATGCGGCTGTTCCTGTAACGGCTTGCATCGCCCGGCCGGTTTGCCTATCTAAAGAACCGAGAGGTTGGCGCGGGCAGGTGCCTCGCCAACCCGGTCAGGACCGGAAGGTAGCAGCCGTAACGAGATCCGCTTGGGTCGCTGTCCAGCCTCTCACCTTATCCCGCAAATCTTTCATGGAATGATCGCCCCGCCACGGTCGCGGGACTGAACGCAGCGGATGTTCAATCGCGCGGCACAAGATCCCCCGCCGCGAACCGGCTCAGCATCCAGCCTGCGATCGACCCATGTCGCGGGGCCAGAACCTCGGGGTGGGTGCCCGCCAGAACCGCCGCCAGCTCGTCGCCGTCCAGCCAGCGCGCGTCCTGCAATTCGGCGGGGTCCAGCTTGATTTCCTCGCTCAGCGCCTCGCCCACGCAGCCCAGCATCAGTTGCGAGGGATAGGGCCAAGGCTGATCCGCGACAAAGCGCACCTCGCCCACAGCAATGCCGGTTTCTTCGGCCACCTCGCGGCGGACGGCGGCGGTCAGCGTCTCGCCCGGCTCCACGAACCCGGCCAGGCAGGAATACATCCGCTCGGGCCAGCCGGGGGAACGCCCGACCAGAACCCGGTCACCGCGCCGGATCAGCATGATCGCCACCGGATCGGTGCGGGGGAAATGGCTGGCGTTGCAGGCCGGACAGTGCCGTTGCCAACCCGATTGCGCCGGCTGACTGGGCTTGCCGCAGGCGGCACAGAACCGATGTGTGCGGTGCCATTCGGTCAGCGCGCGGGCGGTCGCGGCGATTTCCCCCTGAACGGGCGGCAGGGTCTGCATCACACCGCGCAGTTCCACGAAACGCGCATCGGCGATCAGCGGATGCACCTGCTCGGTCGGGTCGAAGAACAGGCCGGTTTCGGGCATGCTGGTCGGGGTCCAGGCCGACATATCCACCGCCGCCACCGCCCGGCTGGCGTCCAGCCCCAAAAATACCGGCGGTTCGGCCCCGGTCAACGCCGCATGGCTGGGGTCCAGAAAGTGCAGCGCATTGTCCGCCCCGACCAGCATCTTGCCGCGCCAGACCGGCAACAGCCGCACCCCGTCATGCCAGCCGTCCCCGGCGCGCAAATGCGCCGCGCGTTCCAGCCCGCCGCCTGCGAAAGCCATCACGTCCATGCCGTCCTCCGTCATTCCGGCGCAACCTGTCACGGCGCGCGGGCAAAGCCAACCGCCGGGCGTTGTCCTTGCCCCGCGCCTGCCCTAGATTGTCCCCGGTGAAGGAGAGCGCGATGACCGACACCCCCGCCTATCAGGTGCTGGCCCGGAAATACCGGCCCGAAACCTTTGCCGATCTGGTCGGGCAGGATGCGATGGTGCGCACGCTGAAGAACGCCTTTGCCGCCGACCG
>JAUNUO010000029.1:20010-22082 GCA_030538135.1 Paracoccus sp. (in: a-proteobacteria) | reverse complement strand
TCCGCCGCGCCGAACGCGATGATGGCCGCCGAAATGGCGGTGATCCGCATGACCCATGTGGCCGACCTGCCCGACCCGGAATCGCTGATCCGCAAGGTGCAACAGGCACAGCAGGCAGGCGAATTCACCCGCGCGCCCTCGGCCGGCGCACGCGCCCCGGCGCCCGGACCTCAGGCCCACGCGGTGGTGCAACCCTCGGGTCAGGCGGTGGCCTTGGCCCTGTGCCCCGATGCGCTGGCGGCTTTCCCGGATTTCGCCTCGGTCGTCGAACTGATCCGGCGGATGCGCGACATGACCCTGCTGGTGCAGGTGGAAAATCACCTCGCGCTGGTCCGTTATGCGCCTGGCCGGATCGAATTCGAACCGCGCGACGGTGCGCCCGCCGATCTGGCGCAACGGTTGGCCGAACGGTTGCGCGGCTGGACCGGCGGTCAGCGCTGGGGCGTCAGCGTGGTGAGCAGCGGCGGTGGCCCGACCATCGCGGAAACGCGCGCCGCCGCCGCCCGGCAGGCCGAGGCTGAGGCGATGCAGAACCCGTTGGTGCAGGCGGTGTTCGCGGCTTTTCCCGATGCGCGGATCACCCGCATCGCGACCCCGCCCGCGGTTGAATCCGCCGCCGATCCGGCTGTATCCGGGCATGAGACGACCGACGGCGTGATCGCCGAAGTGGCTGATGAATGGGACCCTTTCGAGGACGAGGTGTAAAATGCTGAAAGGTTTGGGCGGATTGGGCGACATGGCAAAGATGATGGCCGCCGCCAAGGACATGCAGGCCAAGGTCGCGAAATTGCAAGAAGACCTGAACAGCATCACCGTCACCGGCGAATCCGGTGCGGGGCTGGTCAAGGCGACGGCGACGGCCAAGGGCGAACTGACCGCGCTGGAAATCGACCCGTCGATCTTTGTCGCCTCGGAAAAAGAGGTGGTCGAGGATCTGATCCTGGCCGCGATCAAGGATGCGCAGCGCCGCGCGCAGGACCGCACGCAACAGGAAATGGAACGGATTTCCGGCGATCTCGGCCTGCCGCCGGGCATGAAACTACCGTTCTGAATGACGCCAGAAGGCGACGATATTCAGGCGCTTATCGCGCTTCTGGCGCGACTGCCGGGGCTTGGACCGCGTTCGGCCCGGCGGGTGGTGCTGCACCTGATCCGCAAACGCAGCGGACAGATGGTGCAACTGGCGACGCTCCTTGACCGCGTGGCGACGACATCGCGCGAATGCCTGACCTGCGGCAACATCACCGGCGGCGATCTTTGCGCCATCTGCGCCGATCCGACCCGCGCCACCGGCGAAATCTGCGTGGTCGAGGACGTAGCCGATCTATGGGCATTGGAACGGGCGCGCGCATTTCGCGGACGCTATCACGTTCTGGGCGGCACATTGTCCGCGCTGGATGAGATCGGCCCCGAGGATCTGGGCATCCCGGCCCTGATCGACCGCATCCCGAACGAACATGTGACCGAAATTATCCTCGCCCTGAACGCCACGGTCGAGGGTCAGACCACCGCGCATTATATTGCCGAAGCGTTAGAGGGCACCGGCGTAAGCATCACCGGACTGGCGCAAGGCGTGCCGATCGGCGGCGAACTGGACTATCTGGATGACGGAACGATCACGGCCGCCCTCAGGGCGCGGCGGCGGTTGTGAAAGACGGGGGCCAGCCCCCGTCGCCGTTCCGGCGACTCCCCCGGGATATTTGTGACACAAACGAAAAACCGGCTGACCGGCTTCGTTTGTGCTTAAATATCCCGCAGGGGGTCCGGGGGATGCGAAATCCCCCGGCGGGCGCGGGACGCAATAATCAGGCGTCCAGTTTTTCGACCTTGGCCGCGGATTTGGCGATCTCGATCCGGCGCGGCTTCAGCGCCTCGGGGATTTCGCGGATCAGGTCGATATGCAGCATCCCGTCGATGTGGCTTGCGCCCTCGACCCGGACGTGATCGGCAAGGGTGAACTTGCGCTCGAACGCGCGGGTGGCGATGCCACGGTGCAGATAGGAACGGCCGTCGTCCTCGGCAGCCTTGCGGGCCGACACGATCACCGCACCGTCGCGCATTTCGACGGTCAG
>JAUNUO010000029.1:16184-19910 GCA_030538135.1 Paracoccus sp. (in: a-proteobacteria) | reverse complement strand
TGGACGACCGGCACATCGGTCGCGCCGCCGATCTGCATCATGCAGCCGATGTTTCCGGCGGCGATGATCTCGGGCGTGGTGGCCTCGATGGTGACGACCTTGCGGCGGCGGAGTTCGTCCGACAGTTCGGGTTGCAGCAGGTTATATGTCCCTGCCGAGCCACAGCACAGATGCGCGTCCGCCGGTTCGACCACGGTAAAACCGACCTGCGCCAGAAGGGTCTTGGGTGCGGTCTTGATCTGCTGCCCATGTTGCAAGGAACAGGCGGAATGATAGGCGACCCGCCCCTGCGCGCGACCCGGCGGCAGGCCGTGGCGTTCCAGAAACTCGGTCACGTCCATCGCCAGCGCGGCGACCTGCGCCGCAGCCGGGTCATCGGGCAGCAGATGGGCGTAATCCTTGATCGTGGTGCCGCAGCCCGAGGTGTTGATGATGATCGCATCCAGCGGCCCGGCGGCCTGACAGGCAATCAGGCTGGCGATGGCGGCGCGGGCCTTGGCCCGGCCGTCATCCGCGCGGCCCATATGCAACGGCAGCGCGCCGCAGCAGCCGAACCGATCCGGGATAACCACCTCGCAGCCCGCGCGGCGCAGCAGGCGGATGGTGGCGTCGTTAATATCAGTGTTCAGCGCCCGCTGCGCACAGCCGATCATCAGCGCGACGCGCGCCCGTTTCTCGCCGATAGAGGCGAAGGTCTGGCCGTCGTCATTGCGGCTGACCGGCGGGATCGTGGCGGGCGCCATTGCCAGCATCGCGCGCAGCCGCGCGTCGGGCAACAGCCGGGCAAAGGGCCGGGCGATCTTTGCCCCCAGCATCGCCAGCCGGAACCGGCGCGGATGCGGAATGACCCGCGACAGCAACCAACGCAGCGCGCGGTCGCGCCAAGGGCGGCGATAGGTCGTCTCGACATGGGCGCGGGCGTGGTCGATCAGATGCATGTAATGCACGCCCGAGGGGCATGTGGTCATGCAGGCGAGGCAGGACAGGCAGCGGTCGATATGCAGCGCGGTTTTTTCATCGGCGGGGCGGCCGGATTCCAGCATCTCTTTTATCAGATAGATACGGCCGCGCGGGCTGTCGAGCTCGTCGCCCAACACCTGATAGGTCGGGCAGGTCGCGGTGCAGAACCCGCAATGGACGCAGGCGCGCAGGATCTCGTTCGATCGGGCGATGGCCGGATCGGTCAGTTGTTCTGGGGTGAAGTTCGTCTGCATCAGCCAGTCCCTTGAAACAGGCCGCGCGGGTCGAACCGGGCGCGGATGCCGGCGTTCAGCGCAGCGATGGCCGGGCTTTCGGCCGGGGTCAGCCCCGGTTGCGCGCCCGACACCCGCCGCGCATGGCCGGTAAAGGGCGGCAGGCGCGGCGCCTCGGCTGCCGGCAGTTCGGCCCAGATCAGCGCGCCGCCCCAATCCACCGCCAGCGGGGCGGGCAACGCCGCCAGCAGCGCGGGCGCCTGGGACGGAAGGCAGACGATACGCCACAGATCGCCGCCGGATCGCGTATTTGGGCAAACAGGAAGCGGCTGGTCGTGATCCTGCACCGTGCCGAATGGCGAAAGGTGACGGACCAGCGCATCGCGGCGGATGGCCACCGATCCGGGCAGTCCCTCGATCCGCAGGACGGCGCCGTGATCGGGGTGCCATTGCGCCGCCGACACGTCGAAGGGCGCGGTCAGCGCCGCCGTCAGCGCGGGAATGGCGGCGGGGGCATCGAGGCCCGGCAGACTGATGATCGCGGTGACGGGCGGGATGGGGGTGGTCTTGAAGGCCACCTCGGTCAGCACGCCAAGGCGGCCCCGGCTGCCCGCCGCCAGCTTCACCAGATCATAGCCGGTGACGTTCTTCATCACCCGCCCGCCGTTCGCGACCACCGTGCCGGTGCCATCGACCATGCGCAGCCCGATCATTGCGTCACGGCATGCCCCCGACAGCACCCGGCGAGGCCCCGAGGCATTGGCCGCCGCCACCCCGCCGATGGTCGAGCCGGGGCGCGGATCCGGTTCAAAGCCCAGCATCTGCCCCTCGGCCGCCAGTGCGGCCTGCACATCGGCCAGCAGCGTGCCCGCGCGCACGACCAGAGTCAGCGCGGCGGGTTCATAAAGCGTGATCCCGGTCAGACCGGCTGTGGTCAGGGGCGCGCCCTGCCCCTCGCCCGGCCAGATCCGGGTGCCGCCGCCCCGCACCGCCAGCGGGCCGGGCGCTTCACGGATCATCTCGGCCAGTTCGGCCTCGGTTCCAGGGCGCAGGTCAGGCGGCATCGGTGCACCCCTCGCGGCGGGGGGCGGAAACCTGCAACGGAAACACCTTGGCCGGGTTCAGCAGCCAGCGCGGATCGAACACGTCCTTGATCCGCATCTGCGATTCCAGATCGGCAGGGGTGAACTGCACCTCCATCAGGTCGCGCTTTTCGATGCCGACGCCATGTTCGCCGGTCAGGCAGCCGCCGACCTCGACGCAAAGCCGCAGGATGTCAAAGCCAAGCGCCTCGGCGCGTTCCAGATCGCCGGGCCTGTTGGCGTCGAAGATGATGAGCGGGTGCATGTTGCCGTCGCCGGCGTGGAACACATTGGCCACGCGCAGACCCGAGGCTGCGGACAGTTCCCCGATCCGGGTCAGCACCTGCGGCAGTTGCGACACCGGGATGGTGCCGTCAAGACAGATGTAATCGCCCATCTGCCCGGTCGCGCCAAAGGCGGATTTGCGGCCCAGCCAGATACGGGCCGATTCCGCCTCGGACCGGCTTTCGCGGAATTCCAGCGGGGCGAAACTTTCAGCGATGCGGCGGATCAGGGCCAGTTGTTCGTCGATCTCGGGCGGTGTGCCTTCGACCTCGACGATCAGCAGCGCCTCGCAATCGGGATAACCGGCGTGGCAGAATGCCTCGGTCGCGCGGATGCAGGGCCGGTCCATGAATTCGATAGCGACAGGCAAAATCCCTGATCGGATGATCGCCGCCACGCAGGCCCCTGCCGTTTCGCTGGAATCAAAGGCGATCAGCACAGGGCGGGCACCTGCGGGGCGCGGCAGGATGCGCAGGCTCGCCTCGGTCACGATGCCAAGCTGCCCTTCTGACCCGCAGACGACGCCCAGCAGGTCAAGCCCCGCCGCCTCGCCCATCGGGCCACCCAGATCGACCACGGTGCCGTCCATCAGCACCATGCGCGCACCCAGAAGATTGTTGGTGGTGACGCCGTATTTCAGGCAATGCGCCCCGCCCGAGTTCATGGCGATATTGCCGCCGATGGCGCAGGCCAGTTGCGAGGACGGATCGGGGGCGTAGAAAAAGCCCATTCCCTCGACCGCGCCGGTGACGGACAGGTTGGTGCGCCCGGTCTGCACGCGGATGGTGCGGTCATCGGTGTTGATGTCCAGCACCGCGTTCATGCGGGCCAGCCCGATCACCACCGCATCGGCGGTCGGCATGGACCCGCCCGCAAGGCTGGTGCCCGCCCCGCGCGGCACCACCGGCACACCGTTGTCGTGACAGAACCGCAGGATCGCCGCCACCTCATCGGTGCTGCGCGGCAGCACCACGGCCAGCGGCGGGCAGCGATAGGCGGCCAGCGCGTCGCATTCATAGGCGCGGGTTTCGGCCGGATCGGAAATCACCGCGCCATCGGCCACGCGCGCCAGACCGGCAAGAATATCATCGCGGCGAGCCAGAACGGATTTGTCGGGAACGGGCATCTCCATCAGGCGCGATCCCCGATCCAGGCATATGGAATGG
>JAUNUO010000029.1:12655-16084 GCA_030538135.1 Paracoccus sp. (in: a-proteobacteria) | reverse complement strand
TGGGGAATTCTTCGTGGATCGCGTGCGGGGCTGCCATGTCCATCATCCTTTGATGTTGCGTTGGCCGGGACGTTAGCCGCCTCGCGTGGGGCTTTCAACCGGACAAAGCCCGGCCTAACCTGCGCACCATGACGCTGCCACAGTTCCTGATGATCGCCACCGCCCCGGCCGACCTGATCGGCCTTGCCCTGCTGTTGCTGGGCTGGTTCGGCATCGGCTGGCTGATCGAAAATCCGCCGCGCCGCCACCCCTCGGTCAGCGAGCTGATGAAACACTATCGCCGCGAATGGATGCGGCATTTCGTCACCCGCGACCCGCGCATCTTCGACGGCAACGTGCTGTCCAATCTGCGCGAAGGCACGGCCTTCTTCGCCTCGGCCTGCATGATCGCCATCGGCGGCGGGGTGGCGCTGATCGGCAATGCCGACCGCATGCGGGTGCTGGCGCGCGACTTTGATCTTGAGCAGGTGGTGGCCGCCAGCGCCGAAGCCAAGCTGCTGCTGACACTTCTGCTGGTGATCCACGCCTTTTTGAACTTCGTCTGGTCGAACCGGCTGTTCGGTTACTGCGCGATCCTGATGGCGGCGGTGCCCGACGCCAGCGACGATCCCGTCGCCTATGCCCGCGCCGATCAGGCGGCCGACCTGAACATCATCGCCGGGCGCAAGTTCAATGCGGGCCTGCGCAGCGTCTATTTCGCGCTCGGCTCGCTTGGCTGGTTGGGCGGGGGCTGGGGGCTGTGTATCGGCGCCACGCTGGTTTCGTGGCTGACCTGGCGGCGCGAATTCGCCTCGAACTCGCGCCGGATCATTCTGCGCGCCCTGCCGCCCGAGCATCTGGGGGGTGCCGCCGTTCCGCCCACAGCGACAGGCCAAAGATCACCGCCCCCGCCGCCGTAAGGCCGACCCCGACGACGCCCGTCGAACGCCAGCCCCAGCCCGCCGCCAGCGCCATCCCGGCCAGAAACGGGCCAAGCGCGTTGGCGGCATTGAACGCGGCGTGGTTCATGGCGGCCGCCATGCTTTGGGCGCGGCCCGCGACCTCCATCAGGCGGGTTTGCAGCGGAATCACCAGCCCCGCCCCTGCCGCGATCAGAAAGGCCGCCGCGATCATCGCGCCCCAGGACCCGACCGTCAGCGCGGCGATGGCCTGCGTCGTCCCCATCGCCGCCAGACAGGCCCATGCGGTCTTCACCGTGCCCCAGCGTTCGACGATACGCCCCGTCGCCCAGGTTCCCAACGTGCCGCCCACCCCGAACATCGCCAGCGCCGCGGGCACGGCCCATGCCGGCCCGTCGGTCGTGGCCAGCATCGCAGCCGTCCAGAAGGCATAAACTGAAAACAGCCCGCCAAAACCGATCGCGCCCACGGCCAGAATCCACAGCACACGCGGGTTGGCCAGCGCCGCCAGTTCGTCCAGCGGACGATGACCTGCGGTGCCGGTGCCGCGCGGCGCAAAGCGCAAGATCAGAACCGCCGCGGCCATCGCGATCAGGCCCGGCATCGCAAAGCCCCAGCGCCAGCCGATATGCTGCCCCATCCAGCCCGCCAGAGGCACGCCAAAAATATTGGCCACCGTCAGCCCCAGCAGAACCTGCGCCGCCGCCCGCCCTCGCTGATTCAGCGGCACGCCGTCTGCGGCCAGAAGCATCGCCACGCCCAGATAACCGCCATGCGGCAGACCGGCCAGAAACCTCGTCCCGGTCAGCGTGGCATAGCCCGGCAACACCGCCGCCGCGAGGTTCATCACCGCATAGAACGCCATCAGCGCGGCCAGATACCGCCGCCGAGGCAGCCGCGCCCCCAGAATCGAGGTCAGCGGCGCGCCGACGACGACCCCCAGCGCATAGGCGCTGATGACATGGCCCGCCTGCGGCTCGGTGATCGACAGGTCCGAAGCAAAGAACGGCAACAGCCCCATGGCCGCGAATTCCGACGTGCCGATGGCAAAGGCCCCCAGCGCAAGGGCAAGAATCATGGGCAGCGTGTTGGTCTGCGGGGTCATGGCGGCTCTCATGCGGAATCGGTTGCTTACAGCCGGTTCATCCGTGCGGCACAATACCGCAGACCGCAAGACGGGGTTGCGCGGCACACAACGCGGCTTTTCCTGCCACGCGGGGCGGGCTAGAACATCGTCATGGATATTCTGGACAAAATCCGGGCCTACAAGCTCGATGAAATCGCCGATGCGAAACGCGCGCGCCCTTTGACCGGGGTCGAGGATGCGGCCCGCGCCGCATCGCCTCCGCGCGGCTTTGCCGCCGCCCTGACCGAAAAAGCCGCGCATGGCCCGGCGCTGATCGCCGAAATCAAGAAGGCCAGCCCGTCCAAAGGGCTGATCCGCCCCGATTTCGACCCGCCCGCCTTGGCCCGCGCCTATCAGGCCGGCGGCGCGGCCTGTCTGTCGGTGTTGACCGACGCGCCCAGCTTTCAGGGCGCGCCGGATTTCCTGACGGCGGCCCGCGATGCCTGCGATCTGCCCGCGCTGCGCAAGGATTTTCTGTATGACACCTATCAGGTGGCCGAGGCGCGGGCCTGGGGCGCCGATTGCATCCTGATTATCATGGCCTCGGTCGATGATGCGCTGGCGGCGGAACTGGAAGATGCAGCGATCCATTGGGGCATGGATGCGCTGATCGAGGTGCACGACCGCGAAGAACTGGATCGTGCCTTGCGGTTGAAATCGCCCATGATCGGGATAAACAACCGCAATCTCAAGACGTTCGAGGTCAGTCTTGATGTGACGCGCGAACTTGCGCCGCATATCCCGGCGGATCGCGATCTGGTCTGCGAAAGCGGCCTGTTCACGCCGGCCGATCTGGCCGCGATGATGGCGGTCGGCGCGCGCCGCTTCCTGATCGGCGAAAGCCTGATGCGGCAGGATGACGTGACCGCCGCCACCCGCGCCATTCTGGCCGCGCCATGAGCCTGACGCATTTCGACGCAGCCGGTCAGGCGCATATGGTGGATGTGTCCGGCAAGGAATCCACCGCGCGCGAAGCGGTGGCCGAAGGCGTGGTCCTCATGTCGCCGGAAACGCTCGCCCTGGCACAAGGCGGCGCAACCAAGGGCGATGTTCTGGGCGTGGCGCGGCTGGCCGGGATCATGGGCGCGAAACGCACCGCCGATCTGATCCCGCTGTGCCACCCGCTGCCGATCACCAAGGTCGCGCTGGACCTGATCCCCGATCCCGCCCTGCCCGGCATCCGCGTAACCGCAACGGTGCGCACCACCGGCCAGACCGGCGTGGAAATGGAGGCGCTGACCGCCGTCGCCACCGCCTGCCTGACCGTTTATGACATGCTGAAAGCCGCCGAAAAGGGAATGCAGATCAATGGCATCCGCTTGCTGACCAAGACCGGCGGAAAATCGGGGGACTGGCGCGCATGATTTCCGTTGACGAGGCATTGGCCCGCGTTCTGGCCCTTGC
>JAUNUO010000029.1:9710-12555 GCA_030538135.1 Paracoccus sp. (in: a-proteobacteria) | reverse complement strand
CGATGGCCGCCGATGCCGATCTGATCGTGACCATCGGCGGGGCCTCGGTCGGGGATCACGATCTGGTCGGCAAGGTCTCCGCCGATCTGGGGCTGGACCGGTCGTTCTACAAGATCGCGATGCGTCCGGGAAAACCGCTGATGGCCGGAAAGCTTGCCGGGACGGCGATGCTTGGCCTGCCGGGAAACCCTGTTTCTTCATTTGTTTGCGCGATCTTGTTCATGCAACCCCTTATCCGTGCGATGCAGGGGCTTGCGCTATCTCCGACCGTATTGCGGGCGCGGCTGACGGTCGATCTGCCGCCCGAAGGTCCGCGTCAGCATTACCTGCGCGCGGTGCTGGAACCGGGGTCCGATCTGCCCGCGATCACCCCCTTTGCCGATCAGGATTCCGCCCGGCTCAGCGTTCTGGCGGATGCCACAGCCCTGCTGATCCGCCCCGCGGACGATCCCAAACGCGCGGCGGGCGAGGTAGTCGATTACCTTCCGCTGCACGCAGGTTAATCTTTTGTTCACGCAGATGTGGTCAGGATGTTGACGCGATTCGTCGCGCAGGCTAGAACATATCCCGAACACCGGGCCAGGCAGGGACGCACCCATGTTGACCAAGAAGCAGATCGAATTGCTGGACTTCATTCAAAAGCGTATGGCCCGCGATGGCGTTCCACCCTCTTTCGACGAAATGAAGGACGCGCTTGATCTGCGGTCGAAATCGGGGATTCACCGGCTGATCACGGCGCTTGAGGAACGCGGCTTCATCCGCCGCCTGCCCCATCGCGCCCGCGCGCTGGAAATCGTCCGCCTGCCCGAAAGCATCGCCCGCGACCCCAAGGCGGGCTTTACGCCCACCGTCATCAGCAACAATCGCCCGCCGCAACCGCGCGGGGCCATGGCCGTGACCGACAGCCCGGCGGTGGAACTGCCGCTGATGGGCCGCATCGCCGCCGGCGTCCCGATCGAGGCGATTTCCGAGGTATCGCATCACGTCGCCGTGCCGGGCAGCATGATTGGCGGCCGTGAACGGCACTATGCACTTGAGGTCAAAGGCGATTCGATGATCGAGGCGGGGATCAACGACGGCGATGTCGTGGTGATCCGCGAACAGGACAATGCCGAAAACGGCGACATCATCGTCGCATTGGTTGACGGACACGAGGCGACGTTGAAACGCTATCGTCGCCGCGGCGGAATGATCGCGCTGGAAGCGGCCAACCCCGCCTATGAAACCCGCATCCTGCCCGAAGATGCCGTGCGCATTCAGGGCCGTCTGGTCGGACTGATCCGCAGCTATTGAAGATCGCCTGTCGCACCGGGTGATCGGCAGGTCACAGGATTGCCCGTGAACGACGCGGCGCCGGTCTCCTTGCCGTGGCACGAACCGCAAGGATCGACCGGCATCGCGATACCGCAGATGTAACAGCCGCTGTCGCGGAACTGCGTCAGCCAAAGAACCCCGGCCCGGCCCGCGACAACAGTTCCTGTGCCAGATCGTCGCCCATTGCCGCCGCATCGCCGACACTGCCGCGTCGTTCGCCTGCGATGACCTCGCTGCCATCGGGACGCAGGATTTCTCCGCGCAAGCGCAGCCCGTCGCCCTCGATCTCGGCCAGCCCGGCGATCGGCGTCTGGCACGACCCGTCAAGCCGGGCCAGAAACGCCCGTTCCGCCGCGATGCGGATACCGGTTTCCGGGTCATGGATCGCCGCCAGAAGATGTGCGGTCAGCGCGTCATCCACACGGCGTTCGACCGTGATCGCCCCTTGCGCCACGGCAGGCAGCATATCCTCGGGCGAAATGGCGCTGCGGACGATATGCGCCATGCCCAGCCGGTTCAGCCCAGCCATCGCCAGAAAGGTCGCCACGGCCACGCCGTCATCCAGCTTGCGCAGACGGGTCTGCACGTTGCCGCGAAATTCGACCAGTTGCAGATCGGGCCGCCGATGCGCCAGCTGCGCCCGCCGCCGCAAACTGGACGAGCCGACGACCGCCCCCGGCGGCAGCGCCGCAATCGAATCGAACTCTGCCGAAACAAAGGCATCCCGCACGTCCTCGCGCGGCAGGAAACAGTCCAGCACCAGACCGTCGGGTTGCACCGTCGGCATATCCTTGCAGGAATGCACGGCGATGTCGATCTCGCCCGACAGCATCGCATCCTCGATCTCGCGGGTGAACAGACCCTTGCCGCCGATCTCGCTCAGCGGGCGGTCCAGAACGCGGTCGCCGGTGGTCTTGATGACGACGATTTCGATCGCACCGGGCGTCAGACCATGCGCGGCGGTCAGCCGGTCGCGTGTTTCATGCGCCTGCGCCAGCGCAAGAGCAGAGCCTCGGGTGCCGATTTTCAGCGGGCGGGTATCGTTTGGCATATCCATGCAACGCGCATACCCCCCCGGCGGGCGCTTGACAATGCGCCCCCCGCCCTGCCTTTAGGGTGGCAGGAGGCAAAGATGACCAAATTGATCCTGCGCGCCCTTGCGGGCGAGGCCCTGCCCACCCCGCCGATCTGGATGATGCGGCAGGCGGGCCGTTATCTGCCGGAATACCGCGCCACCCGTGCGCAGGCCGGTGATTTCCTGTCGCTGTGCTATACGCCCGATCTCGCGGCCGAGGTAACGCTGCAACCTATCCGGCGTTTCGGCTTTGATGCGGCCATTCTTTTCGCCGATATCCTGCTGATCCCGCAGGCGTTGGGGATGGATCTGTGGTTCGTGACCGGCGAAGGTCCGCGCCTGTCCACCGTCACCACCGCCGAACAGGTCGCCGCGCTGAAACCGGCCGACGCGATCCATGACACGCTGTCGCCGGTCTATGAAACCGTCCGCATCCTGTCGCGCGAATTGCCGCAG
>JAUNUO010000029.1:3705-9610 GCA_030538135.1 Paracoccus sp. (in: a-proteobacteria) | reverse complement strand
CTGGGCCGGGGCCACGCTGATCGCGGCCGCACTGCAAACCGCGCGCAACGCGGCGCAGGCGGGGCTGGACCAGAAAATCGGAACTGCCGGGGCAACGTCGGTCAGGTTCATCTTTGGTCTGCCCGTCGCACTGATGTTCATTGCGGTGATCGCCTTGGTCGCCGGCCTGCCCCGACCCGGCCCCGCCACCCTTGGCTGGGCGGCCTTTGGTGCCATCGCCCAGATCGCGGCAACAGGCTTCATGCTGCTGACCATGCGCGGTCGCAGCTTTGGCGTCGCCACCGCGCTGATGAAGACCGAGCCGGTGACGCTGGCGATCATCGGCGCCCTGTTCCTGGCCGAGCCGTTGACCCTGCCGCGCCTTGCCGCCATCGCGATTGCCGTGGCGGGGGTTCTGCTGATTTCTGCACCTGACTGGGGCCGCGCCTCGCTGCGCGGCATCGTCACCGGCATCACCGCCGGGACGTTGTTCGGATTGTCGGCCATCGGGTTTCGCGGCGCGATCCTGACCCTGCCCGGCGACAACTTCATCGCGCAGGCCGCGCTGGTTCTGGCCATCACCCTTGCAATGCAGACCGCGATCTGCGGGATCTGGCTGGTCGTCACCAATCCCGCCACGCTCGCCGCGATGCGGCGCGAGATGCGCACATCCGCCGGTGCGGGCGCGCTTGGGGCCTTTGCCAGCCTGTTCTGGTTTATCGGATTCGCACTGACCCCCGCGGCCAATGTCCGCACGCTGGCGCTGATCGAGGTGATCTTTGCGCAGGTCGTGTCGGGCCGGGTTTTCCGGCAGGATACCGCGCCCCGTCAGATCGCCGGCATGGTGCTGATCCTGATCGGGGTCGGCCTGTTGCTGCGGGTTGCCTGACGGCTCACACCCATTTCGCCAGCGGCGGCAGGCTCATCAGCACGGCATCGGCGTTATGGCCGGTTTCCAGCCCGAATTTCGTGCCGCGGTCGTAAACGAGGTTGTATTCCGCATACAACCCGCGATGGATCAGTTGCGCGTCCTTGTCGGCACTGTCCCAGGGCGTTGTCATCCGCGATTCGGCCAGCGGCAGGAACGCGGGCAGGAAGGCTGCGCCCACGGCCTTGGTAAAGGCGAAATCGGCGTCCCAGTCGCCGGTGTTCAGATCGTCAAAGAATATCCCGCCCACGCCGCGTGCGCGGCCCCGATGCGGGATAAAGAAATATTCGTCCGCCCAGGCCTTGAACCGGTCATAGTAATCCGCCCCGTGCGCCGCGCAGGCATTGCGCATAACTGCATGAAAATGCGCGGTATCTTCGGCATATTCGATACAGGGGTTCAGGTCCGCGCCACCCCCGAACCACCAGGCACCGGGCGTCCAGAACATGCGCGTGTTCATATGCACGGCTGGCGCATGGGGGTTCTGCATATGCGCCACCAGGCTGATCCCCGAGGCCCAGAAGCGCGGGTCTCGGTCCATGCCCGGCACGCCACGCGCGGCCATCGCGGCCTGTGCGCGAGGGGCCAAAGTGCCGTGAACCTCGGACCAGTTGACGCCGACCTTTTCGAATACGCGGCCGCCGCGCATCACCGACATGATGCCGCCGCCGCCATCCTCGCCGCGCTGCGTCGGCGTGACCTCGAACCGCCCGGCGGGGGTATCGCCCGGTCCGCGATCCTCAAGCTGTTCAAAGGCAGCGGTGATCCGGTCGCGCAAGGTGCGGAACCAGTCGGCGGCGGTGCGGCGTTGGGCGTCCATCCTGTCCTCTTTTGTTGATTTGCCTTTTAGCGCGCGCGGCGCAAGGATCAGACAACTTAGTAAAGGTGTGTGACATGCCCCGCAACCGTGCCCTCCGATCCCTTGCCTTGCTGGCCCTGCCGCTGACTCTGGCCGCCTGCGCCACCGAACAGGAACGCTGCATCAGTCAGCAGACCCGCGAATACCGCGTGATCAACAACCTGTTGACCGAGGTGCAGGCCAATCTAGACCGCGGCTATGCCTGGAAAGAACGCGAGGTGATCCGCCCGGCCTATCGCGTCTGCACCGATGTCGTGCGCGACCGGGATGGCAACCGCCGCGTGATCGACCGGGGTTGCTGGGTCGACCGGGTCGAAACCGAACGCTATCGCGTTCCGATCGACCCGGAAGTCGAAACCCGCAAGCGCGACAATCTGGCCGCCCGCAAGGCCGCGCTGGAACCGCAGGCCCGCGCCGGGATGAACGCCTGCCGCGCCGCCTACCCCGAAGAAGGGTAAAGCGACTGCGCCGTTACCGGATCGGTCAGCCCGCGCCCGCCGTCCACGGTCAGGATCTGTCCTGTAACGAACCCGGATGACGGGCTGGCCAGAAACAGCGCCGTATCGACCAGTTCATCTGGCGAGGCGATCCGGCCCAGGGGCGTGCCCTTGATGATCCTTTCGCGCAGAGCCGGGTCTTCGCGCAGAAGGGCTTTCATCTCGGGCGTCATCAGGCTGGAATAGCTGATCCCGTTCACCCGGATGCGATGCGGCGCAAGCGCAAGCGCCAACGCCCGCGTGGTCTGGTCCAGCGCCGCGCAGGCAATGGAATAGCCCAGCAATTGCGGCACCGGGCGCGTTCCGGCCAGCGTGGTGATATTGACGATAGACCCGGCCTCGGTGCCATCGCCGTCCTGCGCCTGCCTTATCATCCGCCGCGCGACGATCTGCGACAGGCGCAGCGCCGACATCATGTTGTGGCGCAGCATTTCCTCGATCTGTTCGGGTTCGCTTTCCAGCGGATCGCCCGGTTTCAACAGACGGTGCGCGTTCACCAGAATATCCACCCGGTCAAAGGCGTCGATGGTCGCCGACACCAGATTAGCCAGCGCCAGCCGGTCCCCCAGATCGGCGGCAAAGCTGCGCGCTGGGCGGTCGGCATCGCCCGGCAGTGCGGCCATCTCGGTCGCCAGCGCGGCTTCGTTCATGTCGGCGAACATCACCTGCGCGCCGGCTTCCAGCAGGGCGCGTGCAATCGCCAGCCCGACCCCCTGCGCCGCGCCGGTCACGATCGCAACCTTGTCATGCACCGAATTGCTCATTTCCGCGCCCCCGGACGACGGGCGCCCGTCGCCTCGATCACCTTGAAGCGGGTATCACCGCCGAGCTCGTTCACCTTGCCGAAATGCTGCGCCAGCGTCGCTTCATAGGGCAGATGCCGGTTCGCAACCATCCACAGCCGCCCCGCGCCGGTCAGTAACCGCGCCGCCGCCGCAATGAAATCGCGCCCAAGCCGTGGGTCGGCGTCGCGGCCCTGATGGAACGGCGGGTTCATCACCACGCCATTTACCGGTTCAGACAGGCGAAAATCGCGCGCATCGTCCCAGTGAAACCGGGCGCGCGGATCCGTGACGTTCGCCCGCGCCGATTGCAGCGCCGCATGATCTGACTCTACCAGATGCAGCGTTTCGACGCCCGGTCGCGCCAGAACCTGCGCGGACAGCCACCCCCACCCCGCGCCCAGATCGACGACGCGCGTCGGCATGCGGTCCGGCAGATGCGCCGCCAGCATGGCCGAGCCGGGATCGACGCCATCGGCCGAGAACACGCCCGGAACGGTGCGGAAACCAGGGGCGATCTCTTGCGCGGTGGCGGCCCAACTGTCGGGCACCCAATCACCGGCGGTCACGCGAAAGATCTTGCCATGCGCCTTGCTGTGAACTTCGGCGACCTCGGTCAACTGTCTGATTTCCCGCAGGATCGCGTCGATCCCGTCGGTCTTTTGCCCGTCGATCCAAAGGTTTGCCTCTGTCGGCAGACAGGCCGCCGCCTGCTGGATCAGCGCCCGCGCCGCTGCCTTGGCGCGTGGCACAAAGACCAGCGCAAGATCGGCGCGGCAATCATCGGGCAGTTGCGGATGCACCTCAAGCCCGCGCGCCGTCAGGGCACGATGGTCGGGAAATTGCCCTTGAATCACAATTATCTGGGCGGGATCGAACGCATCAAGAACAGCATCGGCGCGCGCATTGAGGATCAGCGCGCGACCCTCCGGCGGGGCCGGAAAGGCGATGTCAAGGCGGGAACCTGTCAAATCTTACTCTTTTTCCATGGTGCATTGCAGCGGATGTTGCTGACGACGGGCCAGTTCCATGACCTGCGCGACCTTGGTTTCGGCCACCTCGTGCGAAAAGACGCCGACCACCGCCACGCCCTTCTTGTGAACGGTCAGCATGATTTCCACCGCCTGCGCGCGCGACATGCTGAACAGACGTTCAAGCACGTGGACGACGAATTCCATCGGCGTGAAATCATCGTTCAGCATCAAAACCTTGTAAAGCGGCGGACGCTGCGTCTTGGGGCGCGTCCGGACCGCCAGATCGGTCTCGTTCATATCGTCGTTATCGCTCATGCGGTGCGTCATGGGGCGTTCGGTCATCGTCCGGTTCAGGGCAGGATGATCGCAAATATAGCCGATCCGGTGCGTAATGTAAGCCCCGCTACGGCGACCTTCCGCATGCAGACTATGCGGATCGTGAAATAACTGGTTTCCGCATGAGGTTCCCCATGCTATTGTCGGATTATTAACAAAGACGTGCGACAAACGACACGTCACGAGGCAGAAGAGACCGCGACAGTGAAACATTTCACCCTTGCCGCCCGGCTGTGGGCGTTTGTCCTTATCGCGCTGGCCCTGCCCGCGCATGTCAGTGCCGCGCCCTTCGCGGCCTATGTCATGGACGGGCGAACCGGCAAACCCATCTATGCGCAGAACGCATCGACGCGGCTGCACCCCGCATCGCTGACCAAGATGATGACGCTGTATATGGCCTTTGCCGCGGTGGAACAGGGCCGCGTGCGGCTGGATTCGCGCTTTACGATCAGCAGCAATGCCGCCGCCGAACCGCCCTCGAAACTGGGTCTGCGCCCCGGTCAGCAGATCGAACTGCGCTATCTGATCCGGGCTGCGGCCATCAAGTCGGCCAACGATGCCGCCACCGCCATCGGCGAGGGTCTGGCTGGCTCCGAGGCCGCATTTTCGCAACAGATGACGGCTACCGCGCGCGCCCTTGGGATGCGGAACACGCATTTCCGCAATGCCAACGGATTGACGCAAGAGGGGCATTATTCCACGGCCGAGGATATGACGATCCTGGGACGGCGGCTGTTTTACGATTTCCCGCAATATTATTCGCTGTTCTCGCGCCGTTCCGCCGATGCCGGGGTGGCGCAGGTGTCGTCAACCAACAAGCGGTTCCTGGACGATTACCCCGGTGCGGACGGGATCAAGACCGGCTATACCCGCGCAGCCGGGTTCAACCTGACCGCCTCGGCGCAGCGCGGAAACAAGCGGATCATCGCCACTGTCTTTGGTGGCACCTCGACGGCACAGCGCAATCAGGTGATGGCGCAACTGCTGGACGCCGGCTTTGGGCGCGCACCTGAACGGGTGCGGGAAATACGACCCGAGCCGATGAACGTTCCCTCGCAGCGCGTGGTCCGCCGCGCACAGGTTCAGCCCGAACCGACGGCGGTCGCCGCACAGCCACAGCGCCTTGTGCTGAGCCGGTCGGCACCGCCGCGTCAGGGTCAGCGCGCGACCGATCGCGCCTCTCTGGTGGCAACCGCCCCTACGCCTGCCCCGGCCGCCGCAGCCGAAACGCCGCGCCTTGTGCTGGCTTCCAGCCTGCGCCCGTCGCCGCGTCCGGCGGGGTCCGCCCCCGAGGTCACGGCCGCCGCCGCCGATCCGGCCCCGCAGGCCGCACCGGAACCCGCGCCGCAATCGGCCAGCATCGCCGGCACCATCATTGCCTCCAGCCGTCCGGTTCCCGCGCCGCGCAGCCGCGCCGCAACAACCGCGCCCGAACCGCAGCGGATCGCCGAGGCCGAAAGCCCGCCCCCTGCGGCCGCAGCACCTGCCGGCAGCCTGTCGCTTCTGGCCTCGCCCGCGCCCAAGCCGCGTTCGGAAACCGTGATCCTCGC
>JAUNUO010000029.1:0-3605 GCA_030538135.1 Paracoccus sp. (in: a-proteobacteria) | reverse complement strand
CGTTGCCTGCCCCCTGTCCGTCAGTCGGGCTTGGGCCGGTCGTCCCATTCATTGCTGAGGATACGTTGCGCATCGCCCTTGGGGTCTTCGTATTGGCGGCTGCGCAGAGTCCACACAAAGGCCAGCAACCCGATGGCGCCAAGGCCAAGGGACACGGGGATGAGGATGCTCAGGATTTCCATATCGCCCTTTCAGCGCCGCAACCGCAGCGCGTTCAGCGTCACGCAGATCGAACTGCTGGACATGGCAACCGCGGCAAACAACGGCGTCACCAGCCCGACCATGGCAAACGGCACGGCCAGAATGTTATAGGCCAGCGAAATGGCAAAGTTCTCGCGGATGCGCCGGACTGCCTGACGCGCCGTGCGCAGCGTATCGGCGACCGGCGACAAATCCTGCCCCATCAGCACGATATCGCTGGCCACCCGCGCCGCATCCAGCGCCGAAGCAGGCGAGATCGAGGCATGGGCCGCCGCCAGCGCCGCCGTATCGTTCAGCCCGTCGCCGACCATCAGCACATGCGCGCCCTTCGCGGTCAGGTCCTGCACCGCCTCGGCCTTGCCGGTCGGCGTCACCTGCGCCTGCCATTCGTCGATGCCCAGCCGCGCCGCGATATCGGCCACCGCCGCCGGAACGTCGCCCGACAGCAGGATCACCCGCTGCCCGTCTGCTCGCAGGCGGCGCACGCAATCCTCGGCGCCGGGGCGCAGCGAATCCGCGAATTCCAGACGGATCGGCGCGGCATCGCCCACGGCCAGAAAACTGGACGACAGGGCACCCTGCCCGGCATCGGCACCGACCCAATCGGCCCGGCCCAGCCGCACCTTCCCGTCGCTCCACCGCGCCGCGACGCCATAGCCGGGATGTTCGGTCAGTCCATCGACCGGTGCGGGCTGCACCTCCGCGCCTGTCAGCGCGGCGGCCAGCGCGCGCGACAGCGGGTGATCCGACGCCTGGGCCAAGGCCAGCGCAACCGGCCGCGCGTCCTGCGGAATGACATCAGCCGACACTAGTTGCGGCGTGCCCATGGTCAGGGTGCCGGTCTTGTCGAACACCACCGTATCGACCTGTGCCATCCGTTCCAGCGCCGTCCCGTCCTTGATCAGCAGCCCGCGCCGGAACAGCAGCCCCGAGGCCGATGTCACCACCGCCGGCACCGCCAGCGCCAGCGCACAGGGGCAGGTGATAATCAGCACCGCAGCCGCGATATTCACCGCCAGCCGGATGTCGCCCGTCGCCCAGACCCAGCCCGCGAAAGACGCAAGCGCCAGCAGATGCACCACCGGGGAATAGCTGCGCGCCGCCCGATCGGCGATCGAGGTATAACGCCCGCGCGCCGATTCCGCCGCAGCCACAAGTTCAGTCAGCCGCGACAGCGAACTGTCACGCCCGGCGGCGGTCACGCGCAGGGTCAGCGGGCCGGTCAGGTTCACCTCGCCGGTCATCAACGCCTGCCCCGGCGCGGCGGCCACGGGCAGGGTTTCGCCGGTCAGCAACGAACGGTCGATTTCCGAATGGCCGTCCACCACCTCGCCATCGGCGGGGATGCGGCCACCGGGGCGCACACGGATCAGATCGCCGGGGCGCAGGTCGGCCACTGGCACTGGTTCCTCACCCGCTTCGCCCAGTCGCCATGCGCGCGGCACTTCCAGCGCGGTCAGTTCCTCGGCGGCGGACCGGGCCACGGCGCGGGTGCGATAATCCAGATAGCGCCCGATCAGCAGGAAAAAGCACAGCATCACCGCCGCATCGAAATAGGCATGATGGCCGGAATGGATCGTCTCATACAGCGAGATCGTCGTCGCCAGGATCAGCGCCAGCGAGATCGGCACATCCATCCCCAGCCGCCCGGCCCGCAACGCGCGCCCCGCGCTGGCAAAGAACGGCCGCCCGGCAAAGATCACCGTCGGGATGGCGATGGCGCCGCTGATCCAGTGGAACATGTCGCGCGTCGCATCCTCGGCCCCGGACCAGACGGCGACCGACAGGATCATGATGTTCATCATCGCAAAGCCCGACACCCCGATCCGCATCAGCAGATCGCGCGAGGTGCGGTCGGCGCTTGTGGCGGACAGCGCTCCGGGGTCAAGCTCGTGGGCATCGTATCCGATGGCCTCGACCACCGGAATCAGGTCATCGGCATTGAGGCCGGGCGCGTCGATATTGACGCGGCGCAGGGTCAGGTTCACGCGGGCCGCGCGCACGCCGGGATGGGCGTGCAGGGCGCGTTCCACATCGGTGATACAGGCCGCGCAATGCACGCCGGGCAGCGACAGGATCACATCGCCGCGCCCCCCGGCCCCCGCCGCCGCGGCGATGCGCCCCGCAAGGGGGGCCGCGTCACAGGCGGGACAGGCGCTGAAACCACCCCGGTCAGCCGACAGATCCGTCATCTCAGTTCACGCGCGCCCCTGCAAAATGGTCGATCCTCTGGCGGAATTCGGTGCCATCCGCCGCCACAGCCGTAACGTGAATGATCCAGACCCCCGGTTCAAGCCGCATGGGGGCGTGGAACAGCCCGCCTTCATACACGAAATCGGGCGTCACATCGTCGCGGACATGCGTTGGCCGCCCGACCGTCGCCGACAGCGACTTTACCCGCGCCGGCAGGCCGTCGGTATCGGCGATGCGCAGGGTCAGTTCCTGCCCGTCATAGGATGGAGTCACCGTCCAGCCCAGTTCGGTCTGCGCCGCGCGTTCGCGGTCGAAACTTTGCGAGGCGATATAGGAATTGGCGACCTCCAGCCCCGGAAAGGTGCCGACCGCCTTGACCGCCATCACGATGTTCACAACGATGATGATCCCGAACATGGCGCCCGCAAAGCCAAGCATGTGCCGCCCGGTGAACCGCTTGCTCAGCGCAAAGATCAGGAACGGCAGGCCGAACAGCGCGGCGACCCCCAGAACCAGCAGATAGGGCATGATACCGGACATCAGCGGTTCCCCCTGCCGTGGAACACCGTTGCCGTGCTGGCGCTGATGCCTTGGGTGGTGTCGGTCACGACCATGTCCAGCCCCGTCTGCGACACGCCGGCCAGTTCGCTGCCGGCGGGGGCGGTCAGATAGACGCGCTGCATATAGGTATCGTCGGCGGGAACGGTGACGGTGTTGCCCTCGACCCCTTCCAGCGTGACGATCAGGCCGTCGCCGCCATCGACCGTGACGGCAAAGGGCCGCGCCTCGTGCTGTTTGTTGCGCATCCGCAGTTCGTAGGTGTTGCGGATCGACCCGTCGGCCAGCGGCACGAACAGCGGGTTGCGCACCGGCGACACGTTCAGATCAAAGGGCGAGCGCATGAACAGCGCCACAAGCAGCGCAATGCCGATCCCCGCCCAAAGCGTGAAATACAACAGCGTGCGGGGGCGCAGGACGTGCTTGATGATCGGTTTGGGCTGCGCGCCGGCGCGTTCGGCGGTTTCATCGCGCAGCGCCATATAGTCGATCAGCCCGCGCGGCTTGCCGATCTTGTCCATGATCTCGTCGCAGGCGTCGATGCACAGGGCGCAGGTGATGCATTCCATCTGCTGGCCGTTGCGGATGTCGATGCCCATCGGGCAGACGTTCACGCAGGCGAAACAGTCGATGCAATCGCCCTTTTCCGCCGT
>JAUNUO010000243.1 GCA_030538135.1 Paracoccus sp. (in: a-proteobacteria) | reverse complement strand
TGACGAAAGGGACGACATGGCGAAATACATCCACTCGATGATCCGCGTTCTGGACGAGGCGCGTACGGTCGCGTTCTATGAAACGGCCTTTGACCTGACCGTGGCCGAACGGCTGGATTTTCCCGACTTCACCCTGATCTATCTGGCGAACGCAGAGGCCGAGACCGAACTGGAACTGACGGTCAACAAGGGCCGAACCGAGCCTTACGATCTGGGCGACGGATACGGGCACATCGCCTTTTCCGTCGCGGATGTGGATGCCGAACATGCCCGGCTGACCAAGGCGGGCCTCGCCCCGCGAAAACTGGTCGATTTCGCACCCGGCGGCAATGTGATCGCACGGTTCTTTTTCATCGCCGACCCGGACGGCTATCAGATCGAGGTCTTGCAGCGGGGCGGGCGCTATGCGTGATCCTGACGGAAACTGACAACAGCACCGCGCGATCATGGCTCATCACAGCAGAGGGAAAGCCATGATCGACCATATCGGACTGACTGTCACTGACCTTGCCCGGTCACGGGCCTTTTATACTGCCGCGCTGGCACCGATGGGGATTTCGGTGCTGATGGATATAACCGAGGAAATGACCGGTGGCCACGGTGCCCATCTGGGCTATGGCCGCGACAACAACCCCTTCTTCTGGATCGGAACGGGCGGCGTGGTGGCGCGGGGTGTGCATGTCGCCTTTGCTGCGCCGGATACGGCCGCGGTGGAAGCCTTTCACGCCGCCGCCTTGGCCGCAGGCGGGCGCGACAATGGCGCGCCGGGGCTGCGCCAGCAGTATCATCCCGGCTATTACGGCGCCTTCGTGCTGGACCCCGATGGCAACAATATCGAGGCCGTTTTCCACAGGGCCGCGCCATGAAAACCTATCACGGAAGCTGTTTCTGCGGGGCGGTCGCGTCCGAGGCCGACGGCGATCTGGCGGATGGCACGATGCGCTGCAACTGCCGGTTCTGCCGCAAGACGCGCTATTGGGAAATGCGGCTGCCCGCCCCGGACGGATTCCGGGTCATCCAAGGCGCCGAACTTGTGGCGGTGACGCCGCCAAGTGACGGGAACGACGACCCGCCGATCCGAAACATATTTTGTCCGAAATGCGGGACGCGCCTGTGGAGTCAGGGCGACATCGAGGAAATGGGCGGGCGATTTGTTCAGGTCTTTGTCCCGGCGCTGGACGATGCGACCGAGGCCGAGTTGATCGCTGCGCCGGTGTTCTGGGCCGACGGCGCGCATGACAACTGGTGGAACCCGGCACCGGAAACGCGGCATCTGTGACAGGCTGGCAAAAGGCAAAAGATGTGACGTGATCCCTTGATAAAAGCATTCCTTTTGCGCGGTGATCGCGCAAAAGGGGCCGTCACAATCCCAAATCTCGCGAAGTATCCGTCAGGAATGTATCATCGGACAGATAGCCCTTCGCGACCTCAAAGGCATTAAGCGCGATGCGGCGCAGGTTGTCGGGATTGGCCAGCGCCTGACGGATCACCTGTTCCAGATCGGAATAATCCCATCTGACCGGCAGATAGGTTTCGTTTGCAACATACAGATCGGGCAGCGTTTCAAGATGGCTCATGTCCGGTTTGACAAGAACCGCACCCGTCATGAACGCTTCCAGATCGCGCCAGCACAATTCCCCATATCCGAATGGACTCCAACACAGACGCGACTGGCGCATTTCTTCCAGAAACTTGTCGCGGGGGATTCTGTCTATAGGGGTTATCGTAATACCGCGCAGGTCACGCGCCTTTTCGTCGGCACTTTTCCGCATGGCGGAATACCACGCCGTGCCCTTCGTGGCGAGACGTGAATGAAGGTCGATGGGACGATCATTGAACTCAGGTTCGGGGCCTAGAAATCCCTCGGTCAGATAATCAGCCGTCAGGAAATTCGGCACCAGGCTCAACCGGTTCAGAAGGTTTTCGGGCACCTGCCAATCGGTCGGCTGCGCTTCGATACCGAAAAGATCGCTGTAATACTCCGTCAGGTTCGTATCGCCGCGAAAGGCCCGAAGGAAAAGGCTTTTGTCCCGAAAAAGGGATTTCTTTTGATAGCGGTGAATATACGGCTCGACCGCGCGACCATAGCGCAGATCACATTGCGCGTAGGGATCCAAAAAGATCAGCCTGGCTTGCGGATAGCGTTCCCGGTATCGGGCGAAAGCCTGCCCGACCCGTTCCGCAGGCTCAGAAAGCCAAGGCTGAACCAGAACTATATCCGCCTCATGCAGTTTGTCACCAGTAAGAAATTCAGTCACCGGGCGCGCACGAATATCGGCACCATATTTGTTTTTAAGCAGATCGGCATTCCTAAAAAATGGATAAACCTGCGACCAGCAGATCGCGTCCTTATGATAGTATGCCATGATGCGCAACCGCGCCGCGCGGGAAAATGGCATTCCAAGAACATGTTCCTGAAATGGTCTTACAATTCTGGAAAATCGGCGACGCGCGACCTTGTGACGAATATTTGAAAGCAACTGAGAGACGGGCATGGATGCTTCTTTCTGTCTGTGGACGGCGGAGAAGATCATTAATATACGCGCCCTGTATAATATATTAGCTGATTTTGAAAGACCTTTCCCCAACTTCCAATAAATTTCATGTGTCACCCTTGACGAAAGAGGGACGCGCTGGCATGGCAAGGCCATGACGCCCCGCCCTGTTTCGCCGGAATTTGCCGCCCGACCGTGGCGCGACGTGTCGCCTGACGCCCTGAAACAAGCGGCGCGGGTACCGACGATGCTGACGGCGCAGGAACAGAAACTGTATTACTGGCTGACGCGGAATC
>JAUNUO010000242.1 GCA_030538135.1 Paracoccus sp. (in: a-proteobacteria) | reverse complement strand
TGCAGGTGAATCTCGATTATTCCAGCGAAGCCGACATGGTGCAGAAACTGCGCGTCGCGCTGGCCTTGCAGCCGGTGGCGACGGCGCTGTTCGCCAATTCGCCGTTTCTGGACGGCAAGCCCAACGGCATGAAATCATGGCGCGCCCACATCTGGCAGAATCTGGACGAGGCGCGCACCGGGATGCTGCCCTTCGCCTTCCAGGACGGGTTCGGTTACGAACGTTGGGTTGATTACGTTCTCGATGTGCCGATGTATTTCGTCTATCGGGACGGCAAATATATCAACGCTCTGGGCCAGTCGTTCCGCGATTTTCTGAACGGCCGCCTGCCCGCCCTGCCGGGCGAGGTGCCGACCCTGTCCGACTGGGCCGACCATATGACGACCGTGTTCCCCGAAGCCCGCGTCAAGAAATTCATTGAAATGCGCGGCGCCGATGGCGGCCCGTGGCGGCGGCTGTGCGCCCTGCCGGCACTGTGGGTCGGCCTTCTCTATGACCAGACTGCGCTGGATGCCGCCAGCGATCTGATCCGGGGCTGGGACGCCGAAACCCGCGAAGGGCTGCGCCGCGCCGCATCCCGCGATGCGCTGCAAGGGCAGGCGGGCGGCGTGCGCCTGCACGATCTGGCGCGCGAGGTGCTGGCCATCGCGGAAACCGGCCTGAAAAACCGCGCCCGTCCCGGCGCGGGCGGTCTGGTGCCGGACGAAACCCATTTCCTGAACGCCCTGCGCGAAAGCGTCGATTCGGGCCGCACCCCGGCCGATGAACTGCTGGAAAAATATCACGGCGAATGGGCGGGCGATCTTTCGCGCATCTACGCCGATTACTCCTACTGACCGAGGCGACGGCGCATCACGTTCCTGTTACGCTTTTTGATTAATAAGATCGCGTTCAACACAAGGGACAGTCATGCGCCGCCTCATCCTTGCCCTCGCCTTCGCCGTGCCGGTCGCGGCGCAGGCATCGGTCGTCACCGATACCTTCACCAGCTATTGGGCCTTGGGCGACAGCCTGTCCGATAACGGCAACCTGAACCGCATCGCCTTCGCCGTCGGCACTCATTCTGCGCCCACCTCGGGCAGCGTGGGGCAGGGCGCCTATTACCAGACCGGGCGCTGGTGGTCTGGTCTTTACGGGCGCTTTTCCAACGGTCCCACCTTCGCCGAACATATCGCCGCCGATTTCAGCGCCGCCGGGCGCGTGACCGGCAATTTCGCCTATGGCGGCGGCGAGGCGACCGAAGCCTCCGGCATCTTCGACTTTACCCCCGGTCTGGCGTGGCAGCAGGGTCAGCTTGCCAAAAAGTCCGGTCAGTTCGGGGATCGTCCGTTGGTGTCCCTGCTGATGGGGGCGAACGACATCTTTGACGCCCTGGGCAGCAGCAATCCGATGCAACAGGCCACCGCCGTCGCCCGCAGCGCCGCGAATGCCGTCACCGGCGCGGCGCAGGCGCTGTCGCGCCACGGCGTGACCGATTTCCTGATCGCCAACCTGCCCGACATCGGCGTCACCCCGGCCTATCGGGCGTTCCAGCCCGCGCTGGCCGGTGCCGCGACGGCGGCCAGCGCCGCCTTCAACGATCAGCTTGCCGCCAATGTCGCCGGGCTGCGCCGCGCCGGGCTGAACGTGATCGAGATGGACCTGTTCGGCCTGATCCGCGACGTGATGGCCGACCCGGCCAGCTTTGGTTTCGGCGATGTGACTACGCCCTGCATCTATCAGTCGTCCGGTCTGGCCTCGGCCTTCGGCCAGCGCCAGTATTGCACCGCCGCCCAGTCGAAAGACCGGCTGTTCTTCGACGGCGTGCATCCGAACTATCTGGCCCATCAGCAGATGGGCGACATGGCTCTGGCCGCGCTGACGGCGAATCTGACCCGGCCCGTCGCGACCCCGCGCCTGATGGCCGCCAACCTCGCTCCGGTGCCGTTGCCCGCAGGCGCGCCGCTGATCGTCGCCGCCTTCGGCCTTCTGTTCGCCTTCCGCCGCCGCCGCGCGGCCTGACCGCCACCGCCCATCTTCTGTTCTTAAATATCCCCGCCGGAGGCAGACAGCCGCGCAACACCGCGCAAACGCATCCGGTCTGTGCACGGGCTGTGTACAGCCTGTGTACGGCTTGTGCACATGTTGCACAGCCAAAATCCCAGCAATTGCTGGCCGGAGCGCCGGGCAACGCACGCCGCGTTGCCCGTGCGTTGCGCCCCGCCCGTGCGCTGCTGTTGCGTTAACCCTTGCGTCCGATGCGCGGCTCGGTCCCGTTCATCAGCCGGGCGATATTGGCGCGATGCCGCACAAGGATCAGCGCCGCCATGAACCCCGTCGCCGCCGCAAGGGGCCACAGCCCAAGAACCCCGGCCGCCACCGGCACCAGCACCGCCGCCATCAGCGCCGATAGCGAACTGATCCGGCTGATTGCCGCCACCGCCAGCCAGGTCAGGCAGGCGAAAATCCCCAGCGGCCAATACAGCGCCAGCAGCGTGCCCAGAAAGGTCGCCACCCCCTTGCCGCCGCGAAACCCCAGCCAGACCGGAAAGCAATGGCCCAGAAACGCTGCCGCCCCGGCCAGCAGCGCAGCGGTTTCACCGCCGAAATACCGCGCCAGCAGAACCGCGATGGCGCCCTTGCCGCTGTCCAGCAGCAGCGTCGCCAGCGCCGCCCCCTTGTTGCCGGTGCGCAGCACATTGGTCGCGCCGATATTGCCCGACCCGATCTGCCGCAGATCGCCCAGTCCCACGGCCCGCGCGATCACAAGACCGAAGGGCACCGACCCCAGAAGATAGCCGATGACGGCCCAGATCAGCGCAATCATCCGAACAC